>JBGPPE010000122.1:0-7583 GCA_041488395.1 Gallionellaceae bacterium | reverse complement strand
CCATCGCCGCCATTGATGGCCTGGCGCTGGGTGGTGGCTGCGAGTTTTCCATCCACTGCAGCAAAATCGTCGCCACGCTGGAAAGCTACATCGGCCTGGTCGAAGTCGGCGTCGGCCTGCTGCCTGCCGGCGGCGGCTGCAAGGAAATGGCGCAGCGCGCAGCACAGGATGCCAAAGGCGGCGAAATCTTTCCCTTCCTCAAGCGTTACTTCCAGAACATCGCCATGGGCGAGGTGGCCAAGAGCGCAGAAATGGCGCGCGAGATGGGCTACCTCCGGCAATCAGACCGCATCGTGCTGAACCGCTTCGAGCTGCTGCACATTGCCAAGCAGGAAGCACTGGCGCTCAACGCCAGCGCCTACCGCCCGCCGCTGCCGGCACGGCAAATCCCGGTGGTGGGCCGCGCCGGCATCGCCAACTTCAAGGCTGCCATGGTCAACATGCTCGAAGGTGGCTTTATCTCCGAGCACGATTACACCATCGGCTGCGCCGTGGCAGAAACGATGTGCGGCGGCGATGTCGAGGCGGGCAGCCTGGTGGACGAGCAATGGCTGCTTGATCTGGAGCGGCATCACTTTATGCGGCTGCTGGCGACGGATAAGACGCAGGCGCGAATTGAGTACATGCTGAAGAATGGGAAGCCGTTGCGGAATTGAAATTAAGTTTTATTAGTCATGAACTATTCATGATCAGAAAAAATTACAAATAAACCATGGATAAACAATCAAATCATCAACAGCCGTTAGCATTGCACCCTGCAAATTCCATTGGAGATAAGGCTTTTACGGGTGATTTGCTTGGGAGAGAAAAGTTAGCTGGACGCCTGACAGGTTATCTTGATCGTCTTCGCGTGGGTGCTGTATTGGCTATTGATGCTCCATGGGGGGAGGGAAAAACATGGTTTGGTCGAAATTGGGCGAAGAATCTCGAAGGTGAAGAGCATAAACATAAGGTCGTATTCATTGATGCCTTTGCACAGGATTATGTGGAAGACCCCTTCTTGTTAATTGCAGCAGAAATTGCTGGTGTATTAGATGATGACCAAGGCGCAGCAAAAGAACTACGAGAAAAGGCGGCTGGCGTAATGAAAGCTATCCTTCCTGTGGGAGTTAAGGCACTAATCAATCTTGCAGGTCGTGTTGCATTGGGGACTACAAATTTATCAGATGAATTTCAGGAGGTAGTTAAAGGTGCCAGTGAAGAAGCCGCAGATGCTACAAATAAGTGGATCGAAAAAAAACTTGAAGATCATGAGAAAGAAAAATCATCACTGGAGCATTTTAGGGCTGAGTTGACAAAATTTGCCGCAGCCCAAGACAAGCCTGTAGTGATTTTCATTGATGAACTAGATCGTTGTCGTCCTATCTTTGCAGTACTACTCATCGAACGTATAAAACATTTTTTTGATGTTCCTAATTTGGTTTTTGTGTTGCTGCTCAACAGAAAGCAGTTAGAAAGCGCAATTAAGGGCGTCTATGGTAGTGAGACAGATGCTGCGGCTTACTTAGGAAAGTTCGTCCATCTCTTTCTCCGCTTGCCGAAAAACACTTCTCGTAGCCTAGACTCATATGGGCACCCTACGGCGGCGTTTATAAAAGATGTGCTCAGCCGTTATGGTTTTGCTACTACACAAGCCAAGTTAGTCGAAGATCTACGCGCCGATCTTTTTCAGTGGGCTATTGCAGCAGATATGTCTCTTCGTGATATTGAGCGCGCTTGCGCTCTATTTGTTATGTCAAATTCGTCGCGGACAGGTTTTATTGTTTACCTTATTGTGCTGAAAATTAAATATCCAGCGCTCTATGAGAGGTTGGTTAGAAATGATATTTCCGCTCACAATGATGCGATTAATCTGTTGGCCCCTTTGGTTCATGAAAAAAATCCAGTAGAGATGCAATGGCCAGATTTATATTTTCAGTGTCTTTTAGAGTTACATCAAGCCAAATTGGGCGCTATACAGATAGATCAAGCTATATGCTTGGCTAAATATAGAGCCCAATTATTTGGCTTTAATTCCATTAACGAACGTATTTTTTCTGATGCCTTTAACTGTATTGATCTTCCTGTGGAGAATTTTTAGCGAAATGGGGCAGCTTCACAATAGTTGTAGGGCTTGGTAGGAATTTAAGCTGCACTAACCTGACCTACGGGGTGAGGAAACGCTGATTGAGAAGATTAAAGGTGACAGGCTCGAATTATGTTTATAATGTGACCAGAATTATGACTACAAGGAGTGCGTTATGAGTTCAGTCAATCTGGCGGTGGCCAAGGCGCATTTGAGCGAGCTGATCAACAAGGTCGAGTCTGGGGAAGAGGTGGTGATTACCCGGCACGGGCGGCCAGTGGCGCGGGTGGTTCCGGTTGCAGCGGCCATGCAGCCGGTTCCGCTGCAGCGGCTGGCAGCGCTGCGCAAGCAGCTGCCAGCGGCAAGCAAAAGCAGTGCGCAGTCCTTGCGCGAGTTGCGTGACGCAGAATGATTTATCTCGACACCAGCTTTCTTGCGCCGCTGTTTCGTGAGGAGGCCAGCTCCCGCAAGGTGGCTGATTTCATTGCAAAGCAGGCGGCGGGAACGCTGGCGGTCAGCAAGTGGACTGGTGTCGAATTTGCCAGCCTGGTGTCGCGTGATGTGCGTATGGGTGAAGTGACGGTGACTGAGGGGAAGCATCTGGTCGAGGAGTTCAATGCGGTGGCTGCGGCGTCCCTGGTCATCTTCAGCCCGAATAGTTACGACTTCGATCTGGCGGGGGAATATGTTGCCAACTTCGCCACGCATTTGCGCGGGCCGGATGCTTTGCATCTGGCGGTGGCGCATAACAATGGCGTGGAATTCATTGCCACGCTGGATGATGGCATGCTGGCCGCTGCGAAAAAATTGAATATCCCGGCAAAACGTGTGATTCGTTGAGAGGAGGTTGGCCATGAGCAAACAAGTCCAGGAAGCCTACATCGTCGCCGCCACGCGCACCCCGGTGGGCAAGGCGCCGCGCGGCATGTTCCGCAATACCCGTCCCGACGACCTGCTGGCGCATGCGCTGAAGAGCGTGCTGGCGCAGGCGCCCGGCCTTGATCCCGCCGCCATCGGCGATGTCATTGTCGGCTGTGCCATGCCGGAGGCGGAGCAGGGCATGAACGTGGCGCGCATCGCGTTGTTGCTGGCCGGCATACCCAACACGGTGCCGGGGGTGACGGTGAATCGTTTCTGTTCTTCCGGCGTGCAGGCGGTGGCGATGGCGGCGGATCGCATCCGCCTGGGCGAGGCGGAGGTGATGATCGCGGCGGGTGTGGAGAGCATGAGCATGGTGCCGATGATGGGCAACAAGGTGGCGATGAACCCGGCGCTGTTTACGCGCGACGAGAACATCGCCATTGCTTTTGGCATGGGCATCACTGCCGAGAAAGTGGCCGAGCGCTGGAAGATCGGCCGCGAGGCGCAGGATGCCTTTGCCTTGCAGAGCCACCAGCGCGCCATGCAGGCCATTAGCAATGGTGAGTTTGTCGATGAAATTTCACCCTACCAGATAGCCGAACAGCTGCCGGACCTGCTCAGCCGCGAAGTAACTATACGCAGCCGCCTGGCCGCACAGGACGAAGGCCCGCGCGCTGACACCTCGCTGGAGGCGCTGGCCAAACTGAAGGCGGTGTTCGCGCAAAAGGGCTCGGTCACTGCGGGCAACAGCTCGCAGATGTCGGATGGCGCCGGTGCCGTGCTGCTGTGCTCGGAGGCGGCACTCAAGCGCTACAACCTCACGCCGATCGGCAAGTTTCTTGGCTTCAGCGTGGCCGGCGTGCCGCCGGAAATCATGGGCATTGGCCCGAAGGAAGCGATCCCGCGCGTGCTGAAACAGGTAGGGTTGCAGCTGGCCGACATGGACTGGATCGAGCTGAATGAAGCCTTCGCCGCGCAGTCGCTGGCGGTGATCCAGGACGTGGGGCTGGACCCCGCACGGGTGAACCCGCAGGGCGGCGCGATTGCGCTGGGCCATCCGCTCGGAGCGACTGGCGCCATCCGCACAGCGACGCTGCTGCACGGCCTGCGCCGGCGCAAGCAGAAATATGGCATGGTGACCATGTGCATCGGCACCGGCATGGGTGCGGCCGGAATCTTTGAAGCCTTATAATGTGCCCGGGAAACGCTGATTAAGTCGGCGAGCGGGATGAAGTGCAAGGCGCACGGAGCGCAGCAACTGAGACATATCAAATGGATAGGCGAGGTTGCGAGCACCGCGCAACGCAGCAATTCGCCCGCGCAGACACTTAATCAGTGTTTCCCAAGGTCAAAACATCAATAGAAATGCTCGCAGAGCACAAAGGTTAACTGAATGAAACGTGTCGTTTATTTTTTTGTTGTCGCGGCAATGCTGGCTGGTTGCGCCACCACCTCTCCGCAATCGCGCGATGAACTCAAATCTTTTGCCAAGGCGCATACCACGGCAATGATCTATGAGTCGTATACGAGCAGGCGCCGCTTTGAAGATGTCGTTGCCAGCCTGGAGCTCAAGTGGAATGAGTGCTACGGCATCAGCAAGACCACTACCCGTTCCGAAAACGGTGTCAGGACTTCACAGTATCGCGATACCTTTCATCCGCATTTTGTCAAAGTGAACGGTTTCCTGGTTGAGATGACCCTGCAGATGACCACGGAGGGCATGGTCATGCTGAGCAAGGTGCCGCCAGGCGGCGACTATATTGTGGCGCTGGACGTGGAGCGCCTGCTCGGCGGCAAGACGCGGCTGACCTGGCACTCGGCGGCATGGGGCTGGAAGGATCAGTGGGAAGTCAACAAGCAATGGAGCGACGGGAAGGAAGCCGCGTGTCTGTAGCAACTCAGTGCTGTGCGCAGGCAAGGCCAGCTTGCCGGGAAGCCGCATAGTGGAAAATTTGACCAGTAGTCCTGCTGACGCTGGGCAAAGCCCCATCAATCTGTACGCGCTGCAACAGAGCCTGGCCGAAAATGCCGGCCTGCAAGCTGCGCTGCAGGCGGCACACGCGCAGCTGTTTGCGCCGATTGCGGTGCTGGTCACTGCGGCGCAGGTGAGGCAGATGCGTGCTGTCATCGCGGCCATTGAGCGCATCGTCGCCTTGCCCGGCTGGCAACAAGAGCACGCGGGCGAGTCGCCATACATCCCCAAAAATCCAGGCGTTTTTTTCGGCTACGATTTTCATCTGAATGCGGATGGCGCCCACCTGATCGAGATCAACACCAATGCCGGTGGCGCCTTCCTGAATGCCGTGCTGCTGCGCAGCCAGCGCAATGTAGCCCTGCCAGGCAAGGCGCTGGCGCAGGCCGATCTGGAGCAGGACATTGTCGCCATGTTCCGTCGCGAGTGGCAGCTGCAGCGCGCTGATGCGCCATTGCGCTGCATCGCGATTGTGGATGAGGCGCCGCAATCACAGTATCTCTACCCGGAATTCATTCTCGCCCAGCAGCTGTTCGAGCGCGCCGGCATCACCGCTGTGGTGGCCGATCCCGCCGCGCTGCAGGCACGCGCTGACGGGCTGTATTGCGGCGAGATCAGGGTGGACATGGTGTACAACCGCCTGACCGATTTTTCGCTGCAGGCTTATCCGCACCTGTTGACTGCCTGCCAGCAAAACCAGCTGGTGCTCACGCCGCATCCACGCGCCTACCGCCTCTATGCCGACAAGCGCAATCTGGCCTCGCTGACGAATGCCGAGTATCTGCATGGCCTGGGCGGCGATGTGGCAACCATCGCCACGCTGCAGCAGGGGATTCCGCAGACACGCCTGATCGCTTCGCAGGATGCCGAGCTGTGGTGGCAGCAGCGCAAGCAATGGTTCTTCAAGCCGGCCACCGGGTTTGGCAGCAAGGGCTCATATCGCGGTGACAAGGTCACCAAGCGCGTGTTTGAGGAAATCATGCAGGGGGATTACGTGGCGCAGAAACTGGCGGCCCCGGGTGAGCGCAGTGTGCAGCTTGCCGATGCCGCAGCGGCTGCGCTTAAATTCGACGTGCGCTGCTATGTTTACCAGGGTGAGGTGCAACTGATTGCCGCACGCTTGTATCAGGGGCAGACCACCAATTTCAGAACGCCAGGCGGCGGTTTTGCCGTGGTGCGGGAAGCTTAATCGCGAGCTTGGTGTGACTGTTTGTGCCTGCGCACGCGCTGCAGCAATCGCCGCATGCGTCCCTTGCCTTTCAGCATGAACAGAGTTGCCTGCAGTGCATGTTTGGCGCGCTGGTAAGCCGGCCACTGATCCAGATAGGCGTGGATGCGGTTGCGGTAAAACATGACCCATTCATACAGCCGGGCAAACCAGTGCACTTGCAGCAGCGCTGTGCGGGTGAGGTTGAAGATGCGCGAGAACAGGGCCATGCCGGCGATCTTCGCAAGCACAAAAGTAATGCTGCCGAGCAGCCAGTGACCATGCGCGATGGCCTCGAGGCCGATGAGCTTGGCCGGAATCAGGATGCTGCTCGGCAGCAGGAAGGCAAGAACAGCCCAGCGTGGCGGCAGTGCGGCGATGTGTTTTTCGATGGCATGGATGGCGCGCAGGGCACCGAGGCGCGCCATCAATCTGGCGGTGCTGTCCCAGATAAATTCTTCGATCAGGAAAACCAGTGCGGCCAGCCAGATGATAGGGGTGAACAGCAGTCGTCGAATTGTTTTCAGCATGTTGGTGTTGCGCTGGCGGGCCTATTGGGGACCATTTATTGGCGGAATGGAGATGTAACTTTCCTGCGGAATGTAGGCTGTGGCTGCCAGTTTGACGAGTTCGACAATATTCTTGAATTCGTGGCGCAAGGCAACCTGCAGTAACAGCTCGCCATGGCAGCTGTATGCGCGGCAGGCGCGCGGGCGTTCGTGCCAATTGCTGCAGAGATTGGTCTGCCGGTCGAAGTTGATGCAATAGCCATCCGGGGTCTTGTCCACGTAGCCTTTGGCGGCCTGGCTGCCGTCACCGGGTTCGCGCTCGTCCGGTTCCAGGCGCACCAGCAGGCGGCAACAGTAGGTCTGGCAACCCAGGGCTCTGCCGGCAGCACAATCAACGTCAGAACAGTTCGACATAGTGTCTCCTGCAGTCCGGGAATTTCAGGGGGTAATAATTAGCTTAGAGCTATTGTCCAGGTTGTTCGGTTAGACCAGGCGACACATTGTATTAGGCAATTTTGAATTTGGATACCAGAGTCTGCAATTCGGAGGCCAGCACTTCCAGGCGATTGGCTGCGCTGGAGGTTTCAGATACGGCATTGCTGTTTTCCTCGGTCATGCGCGCAATGCGCTCTATGTTCTGGGCAATTTCGTTGCTGGCGCTCTTCTGTTCCTGAACGGAATGCGCTATCTCGCCCACACTCTGGTTGGACTGGCTGACGCTGTTGTTGGCTTCGGAAAGCCCGACGGCCAGATTTTCCATGTAATCCTGGCTGTTATTCAATGAACCGCGCCCTTGTGCAATGGCTTTTTCAACCGCTTCCGATTGCTGGGCAAGACCCTGGGTGACCGCGTCAATTTCGCCCGCAGACTTGGATGATTTTTCGGCCAGCTTGCGCACCTCATCCGCGACCACGGCAAAGCCGCGCCCCTGTTCACCGGCGCGGGCGGCCTCAATGGCGGCATTGAGTG
>JBGPPE010000121.1:0-7617 GCA_041488395.1 Gallionellaceae bacterium | reverse complement strand
CAATGCCGATACGCCGGGCAGCCCCGTGGGCAGCAATTATGCGGAGCGTGACTATTTCCGCATGAATCGGAACGGGCAGCCCGGTATGCAATATGCCGTTGGTAAAACGACTCATATTGCCGGGATTTATTTTTCATCACCGGTCATGGTGAAGGGCCGTTTCATGGGTGCGGTTATCGCCAAGATCGATGTGCCCAGCCTTTCCTTTCTGATCAACAAGGTTAGCGCATTTGTCGCCGATGAAAATGGCGTCATTATTCTGGCTCACGACAAGGCGCTGGAAATGTCTGCGCTGTCGCAGGCAGGTGTGTTAGGTCTGTCGGATAACAGGAAATTTGATCGCTACCGTATCAACAGTTTTCCCGAGATGTCCATTCAACCTTGGGATAATGCCAAATTCCCGGCATTGCTGCGCGTCCAGGGCAAGAGCACTCCGCATGTTCTTGTTGCCGCGGAAGTCCATGACTATGGCATGAAGGTGTATGTAGGGAGCGAAGTGTCCGAGATACATTCGTTGACCCAGGATAGCTACTGGTTTGCATTGCTGCTCGGCATTGCGGGAACCGTTCTGATTCTAATTGATAACGGCATCGCGCTTTATCTGGCCTCGGTCAGGCAGTCGCGGGTCTTGCTGAATGAGCAGAAGATCCAGCTCGAGACCTTTTTGCAGGCTGCCAATGAGGGTATCCATGTACTGGATGCAGGTGGCAACGTGGTTCTGGTAAACGATGCTTTCTGCCGCATGCTCGGCTATACGCGTGAGGAAATGCTGGGTATGCATGTGTCGCAGTGGGAGGCCAATTTTTCGGGCGAGGAAATCAGGGAAAAAATCGGGAAAGTGCTGGAAAAAGGTGATGTGCTCTTTGAAACCAGGCAGAAGCGCAAGGATGGGCAATTGATTGATGTGGAAGTCAGCGCCGTCATGGTTGAGATTAACGGCAAGAAACTGATGTATTGCACGGAGCGCGATATATCGGAACGCAGGCGCATCGAAGAAGAGCTGCATCTTGCCTCACTGGTGCTGAAAAACAGCAGTGACGGTATGGTGGTGACGGATGCCGAAAACCGCATTGTGGCGGTGAATCCGGCGTTCACCACCATTACGGGCTATAGCTTTGAAGAGGTGAAGGGATTGAATCCGAGGGTATTCAGCGCCGGCAAGCATGATCGCGCTTTCTACCATGAAATGTGGGGGGCGCTGGTGGCCACCGGCCATTGGCAGGGTGAGGTATGGGACAAGCGCAAGAACGGCGAGCTGCATGTCAAATGGCTGACCATTAATACCGTGTTGAATGATGATGGCTCGGTGCATCGCTATGTTGCGCTGTTCTCGGATATTACAGAAAAGAAGCAGTCCGAGGAGATGATCTGGAAACAGGCCAACTTCGACGCGCTGACCGAATTGCCGAACCGCAGCATGTTCATTGACCGGCTTCGTCTGGAAGCGATGAAATCGGATCGCAGCGGTTTGGCAACGGCCTTGTTGCTGATCGATCTGGACCAGTTCAAGGAAGTGAACGATACCCTGGGCCATGCGGTCGGCGACACCCTGCTCAAGGAGGCGGCCGTGCGCATACGTTCCTGCGTGCGTGCAACCGATACGGTAGCGCGACTGGGCGGGGACGAGTTCACCGTCATTCTTTCCGAACTTGCGCTTGGCGCCAACATTGAAAAAATTGCCGAGAAAATCATCAAGAAACTGGCAGAGCCGTTTCATCTGGAAAACGAACTGGTTTATGTTTCTGCCAGCATCGGCATCACCAGCTACCCGAGTGATGCCGGCAACATCGACGATTTGATGAAAAATGCCGATCAGGCGATGTATGTGGCCAAGCGCGAGGGACGTAACCGCTACAGCTATTACACACATTCGCTGCAGGAGGCCGCGCAGAAACGCTTGCGCCTGACGACTGACATGCGCAGCGCGCTGGGCGAGAACCAGTTCAGTGTCTACTTTCAGCCTATTGTCAGTCTGGCCAGCGGGCGCATCCACAAGGCCGAAGCACTGATCAGGTGGCAGCATCCGGAACGGGGCATGGTCAGCCCCATGGAGTTTATTCCGCTGGCCGAAGACACCGGCTTGATCCACGGCATAGGCGACTGGGTTTTTAAAGAATCCGCACGCTGGGCAAAGCGCTGGAGTAGCCAGTTTGCCGAGGATTTTCAGGTCAGCGTGAACAAATCGCCCGTCCAGTTCAGGGGGGAGGGGAGTTACTCTGCTTCATGGGCCGGGTATCTGCAGGAGCTGGGCCTTCCCGGTAAAAACATGGTGGTGGAAATCACCGAGGGCTTGTTGCTGCATGCCGAGACAGAGGTTAGCGACAAGCTGCTGGCTTTCCGTGATGCCGGCATACAGGTGGCGATCGATGATTTCGGCACGGGTTACTCCTCGCTGTCATATCTCAAGAAATTCGATATTGACTACCTGAAGATTGACCAGTCATTCGTGCGCAATCTCTCGACAGATGCGAATGACGTTGCATTGTGCGAAGCTATTATTGTGATGGCGCATAAACTGGGCCTTAAAGTCATTGCGGAAGGCGTGGAAACCGAGCAGCA
Source organism: Gallionellaceae bacterium (assembly GCA_041488395.1). GTDB lineage: Bacteria > Pseudomonadota > Gammaproteobacteria > Burkholderiales > Gallionellaceae > 39-52-133. The sequence goes on along the minus strand of JBGPPE010000121.1, from coordinate 5,058 downwards.
GAGAAGCATCCTGGCTGCCGCCGATTGCGACTATGCTCAGGGATATCTGTTTTCCAAACCGGTCCTGCCGGAGGAACTGGAGAGCTTGCTAGGCGATTTGTAGTACCGGCTTGCCTGCACGATTTTTTATTTTTTTGAGTATACAGAAGGGCAATTTTTAGCATGGAATACACATTCTTCAATCAGGATTTGCGCGAGCGCTTTATTCAAATTGCGGCCGGGATGGGCGTCAGCAGCCAGGTCTGGGAGGACACCATGGAGGGCAGTGTGGTTGGGCTTTCCGACGACCTCACGGATGAGCAGATGGCTGCGCTGGAAACCGAGTATGAGCAGCTGATGGATGAGCAGATGGTGCTCGCCGAATCCGAGGAAGGCTGGGTGACGCACCAGGTTATGGGCGTCAATGTCACGCTGGATGACGGGCGCAGCTATACCGTCAGGCTGCAGGGAGAGATGGCACGCCGGCTTGCCGAGAGTTTCACGCCGGAAGAAATTCATGAGCTGGTCAATGACATTGCACAAAGCATCGAGCACCCGATCAATGGGCCCATTTGCAAAAGGGCATGAAGGGCTGCGCTGCAAGCGTCATCATAGTAATATTGCCGCCGCACACAAAGAATTCACACTACTTGCGGTTTCCCATTGATGCTTGAAGCTTTTCAATTTTTGCCCACAGCACCCGATTCCAGCCTGCTTTACGCGGGCTCATACCGCACGCCACTCGTTCTCCTCTCGATTTTGATGGCCATCATGGCTGCTTATGCGGCCATGCGCGTGGCATTACAGATTACCGCCGCGCATGGAACCCGGGCTAGATTGATCTGGATCGCTATTGCTGCCGTCATCATGGGGATAGGCACCTGGGCAATGCATTTCATTGGCATGTTGTCGCTGAGTTTGCCTTGTGGTGTTTACTATGACCCCGTGATGACGATGTTCTCCATGGTGCCGGGCATTCTGGCCAGCGGCATTGCGCTCAACATGGTGAGCCGAACCAGGGTGGGGAAGAATGTGCTGTTGCTGGGCAGCGTGCTGCTGGGGGGAGGCATCGGAACCATGCACTATGCCGGCATGGCTGCGATGCGGCTGGACGGGTTTGTGCGCTATGACCCCGCACTGTTTGTCTTGTCAATCATTGTTGCAGTGCTGCTGGCTTATCTGGCGTTGCGGGTCAAGGTCGGCATGCAGTGCATCAGCAGGCGTTGCACGCTGATGGTGGCCGTAATTATCGGTGGAGCGGTATCGGGAATGCACTATACCGCCATGCTGGCAGCCTATTTTGTGCGCGGCAATGTGGCCGACCTGCCCGAGTCGGCATTGAGCAGCAATAATCTCGCCATGGTCATCACGCTGGTTACCGCATTGCTGGCATTCCTGGCGCTGGCGCTGGCAGCCGTTTCACGCAATCGCGAGATGACCCGGCGCTTGCAGGAAAGTGAGCAGCGCTGGAGCTTTGCCCTGGAGGGCGGCAGGGATGTGGTGTGGGACCTGAACCCGCAAACCGGCGAGGTGTTCCTTTCCCAGGCGGGCAAGCAGATGTTTGGCTTTGACGAGGGCGAAATTGCAAACAACATCATGGCCTGGCAGGCGCGTGTACATCCTGATGACCGCGCAAGGATAATAGAAGAGTTGCGTGGCTATTTTCGCAGCAAGGGAAAATACCTTTCCAGCGAATACAGGGTGTTGTGCAAGAACAATGCGTGGAAATGGGTGCACACACGCGGCATGGCAGTCAGTCGCGATGGGTCTGGCAAAATCACGCGCATGATCGGTACGCATACCGATATCACCGAACGCAAGCTGGCCGAGCAGGCGCTGCGCCATAGCGAAGAACGCTTTCGCTCGATCTTTGAGAATTCCAAGGTTGGCATCAACGTCCTGGATACCGATTTCGGTTTCCTGAAAACAAACCAGGCTTTTGTCGAAATGATCGGCTATCCGGAAGAGGAGTTGCTGCATCGCCGCTTCAGCGAAATCACTCATCCGGACGATATCGATTCAGGTCTTGGCCTGGCAAAGCGATTGCTGGCAGGTGAAATTGATCATTTCGATGTGGAAAAGAGATATATCCACAAGGATGGCCACACGCTGTGGGCGGGAGTGACCGTCTCGGCTGAACGGGATGATGATGGCAAGCTCATCTGTTTGATTGCAATTATTCAGGATATCAGCGAACGCAAGCAGGCCGAGGAAGAACTGCAGCTGGCCGCCATGGTCTACAAGAACAGCAGTGAAGCGATGATGGTGACCGACAGCCGCGCGGGGATAGTCAGTATCAACCCGGCTTTTACCGAGCTGACGGGGTACAAGCTGGATGAGATACTGGGCCAAAAAACCAGCCTGCTCAATTCAGGGCAGCATGACCGCGCCTTCTATCAGGCCATGTGGGATGAAATCAATATGACCGGCCATTGGCAGGGTGAGATATGGAATCGCCGCAAAAACGGGGAGCTCTATCTTGAGTGGCTCACCATTAACACCATCTATAACGATGCCGGTGCAGTGCACCGCTACGTTGCCCTGTTTTCGGACATTACCAAAAAGAAAGAAACTGAAGAAATTATCTGGAAGCAGGCCAATTTTGACACGCTGACCGGATTGCCCAACCGCCGCATGTTGTACGACAGGCTGGAGCAGGAAATCAAGAAGTCGCACCGTTCGGGTTTGCCGATGGCGTTGATGCTGCTGGATCTGGATCACTTCAAGGAGGTGAACGATACCCTGGGGCATGCGCAGGGAGATATTCTGCTGGTCGACGCCGCCCGGCGCATTACAGCATGTGTGCGCGAATCGGATACCGTGGCGCGACTGGGCGGTGATGAATTTACCGTCATCCTGTCGGAGGTTGAGGATATCAACCGTATTGAGCGCATTGCCCAGCACATTATTGATCAGCTATCGGCAGCGTTTCAATTGCAGGGCGAAGCCGCCTTTGTGTCAGCCAGTGTGGGGATTACCCTGTATCCCAACGATGCGCTGAATATTGAGGCATTGATCAAGAACGCTGATCAGGCCATGTATCTGTCCAAGAGCCTGGGGCGAAACCGCTTCAGTTACTTTACCTCGGCCTTGCAGGAGGCAGCCCAGAACCGCATGCGCCTCGGCAATGACCTGCGTACCGCCCTGACAGAAGGGCAATTCATTGTGTACTACCAGCCTATCGTGGAAATGAGTACGGGAAAAATTCTCAAGGCCGAGGCATTGGTGCGCTGGCAGCATCCTGAGCGAGGCCTGGTGAGTCCCATGCAATTTATTCCTCTGGCAGAGGAATCGGGGTTGATCCACGAAATTGGCGACTGGGTTTTCCGTGAGGCCATGGCCCGGGTAAAACACTGGAGAGCGCAATACTCGCCGAAATTCCAGATCAGCGTGAATAAATCTCCGGTGCAGTTTCGCCAGAACGGCAGCAATGATGAAGGCTGGTCCTGGCTCAGCCATTTGCACGGAATGGAACTGCCAGGGCAAAGTCTGGTCATTGAAATTACCGAGGGTTTGCTGCTGGATGCGGAGGAGAGCGTTGCCGCCAAATTGCTTGGCTTCCGCGATGCAGGCATTCAGGTATCGATAGATGATTTTGGCACGGGCTATTCATCACTGGCCTATCTCAAGAAGTTTGATATTGATTTCCTCAAGATCGATCAGTCGTTTGTACGCAACCTGGAAAACGATCCTGATGATATGGCCCTGTGTGAAGCGATTATTGTCATGGCGCACAAACTTGGCTTGAAGGTGGTGGCCGAAGGCGTGGAAACTGAGCGCCAGCATGAATTGCTTGCGGCTTACGATTGCGACTATGCGCAAGGCTATTTGTATTCCCGGGCGGTCCCGGCCGAGGAGTTTGAAGTGTTGCTGGAAGGGCAAAAGAAACAAGTTAGTGCTAATTGATGGCGAGAGGGTTATTGGCCTATGCAATTCGTACCTATCAATCCCAGCCAGAGAACTTTTCTGGAGGACATGCTGGAAGTCAAACGGCTGGCAGCGGTCAGAGCCGCCAGGCCGGTGCAGCAGCGGACATTGCCGCCGTTATTGGTGTTGCCGCGCGCAGCTCAGCAACAGGAAAATCTGGAACAGGAAAGTCAGCAACAGGAAAGGCGTCATGCTGTGGTGCGGGAAGAGCGCAGGAAATATTGCCGCCGCGTGCAGCACCTTCCTGTGCTGGTGGAATTGCGCTCTGCCATAGACCGGCGCAAGAACGCTCAGCGTAAAACTGACTGGGCCGAGCATATTGATGTAGAGGCGTGACGGCTAAGCTGCTGTCTGAAGTAAATCAGATCATTGCATGCATGAACTGCCCACCTTGTCGGGATAGCGTAGGGACAGGTCGATAATTTGCGGAAAGGTCATGCCGTTAATCATGGCGCCAAGAGGATCGCTATTGTCCTCGGCATTGCCGGCTTTCCATGAGCTGGTGTCGCCAATCTGGATACGCAGAATTGCAGCCTTTAAACGACAAAGATCATAGGAAGAAAGTGACGCCGACATCTGCTTCAGGCTTTTATTGGTGTTTTCCTGCGTGCTGCCATCGATGCGCTGCGTGCTCGGTCCGCCCGTGGCACATCCGCCCAGGGCAATACTCGCGCTGATGATGACGCCAACCAGGGATGCTGCTAATTTCATATGCGGTTTCTCCTGCTATCAAGTGGCGGCTTAAAGCGCCCATTTCAAATTCAACGGCGTGATGTTGCCCAAAAGAATCCCGCAACACAATAGGGCAGAGGCGGCATTTGCATCTTGCTTCAGGCCGGGTTCTTTTTTTTCTTTTTGCCGTGTTCCTGGGAAGGAAAACCGGGGATGCCCTGCAAATATTTTTCACCTACGGTCTTGCTCTCCTCGTGCAGAAACTTCAGGAAGGCGAGGGCGACCACCGACAGCTGCTTGTCCTTGGGGTAGGCCAGGTACCAGTGGCGCCGGATCGGGAAGTCCTGCACATCCAGTAACACCAGCTCGTCGCTATTGAGCTCAAGCGCGAGGGTATGCGCCGACAGCACGGCGATGCCCAGTCCGCCTGCCACCGCCTGCTTGATCGCCTCGTTGCTGCCCAGCTCCATCCTGACCTTG
>JBGPPE010000120.1:0-7662 GCA_041488395.1 Gallionellaceae bacterium | reverse complement strand
TATCGCCTTTATGAGCGTCCTGGAAGTAGTATTTAACACCGGCGCCCGGAGCAAGTATAGTCATCGTGGCACCACTACTTCCAGCCGAAATCAAATTAAGGTTGAGTTGCCCAACCAATTGTGGTGAAAAATAATGACCAAATGAAAAAGATATGTTGGTCATATCAGAGGTAGTAGTTGTACCACCCGATTTGGTGGAGAGAGAGCTCAGGCTACCAGCAATAGACACCTCATTTTCTTTTTCTGCAGCCATTGCAACAGTAGAACCACATAATGCAGCAGCCAGAGACAATGCCAATACTTTCTTTGCAAACATAAAATTCCCCTTAAAATTTTAACTATAAAACTTTGGCAGCGTATCAATCACTGCCCTCTGTCAGTCTGCCTTGTCGGTTAGTTAACCAAAAAGCGACGCATACATCTTCCCTGAAAAAAAATCAAAATACAATATCTATTCAGTAACAATGTAAATGCACTAGCGTATCTTGATCCAAGGTCAAACCTTTCCGCTAGAAGTGTGTAAAACTCAAAAATTAAAAATGCTGCGTCAGACCTACTGTAAATACGGTCATGGTCGAGCGCGAACCATCAGGCTGCTCGTAACTCAACAGCTTGGCTCTTGCATCGAGTGTAGTCACATCCGTCAAGAAATAAGCCACGCCGCCATTCAGGTCATACTGGGTTGAAGAGGTGTTAGCACCTGAACCAGATACCTGGCGTAACGCAATGCCCGCACCGGCAAATGGCACCAGGTCCCCCTTCAAACCGTCCATGAAATAATATTTTCCGCCCAGGCCAATGCTGGTGATGGTATAGCCGTAATTGTCCATAGTCGACAGACTAGTAACGACTGCTGCCTGCGAAGTCAGGAATTGTCCCAATGAAACATTCAGCATGCTGAATGAAGGCTGCTCACTCGCCTTCATATAAGTGCCATCAATAGAAAACTCGCGCGTTTTTTCAGCAGCCCATGCGTTAGCAGAAATTCCCAATGCAGCGACCAGTAACACCAATAATTTTTTACGCAACATCTCACACCCCTTAGCTGAAATTAATAACGGAACTTGCCGAACACACTCCAAACGTCATGAAGCAAGCACTGATCAGTAAAACTTTTTGATTATTGCCCAGATATTAAAACAGCACAACCTGACACAAACCATATTGAATTCTGGGCACAAAAAAAGCCGCACTAAGCGACTTTAAAATTGTTTCTGGGCAGCATTATTCAGTTGTTTGTTAGCAAGTGTTTTGGTGGGAGCAACTGGGATCGAACCAGTGACCTTTTCCTTGTCGAGGAAATATTCTACCGCTGAAATATGCTCCCAAAACGAGCGCGCATTATAGAGATTTACCCTACTCCTCACAAGCGCTTAATTACTGCTACAGCCAGCAGCAATACTATGCTCGACTCAGTATTGGGTTGGCGCGTGATTTTCAAAACGAGTATATTCGCCGCGAAAGGTAAGCTCTACCTTGCCGATCGGGCCGTTACGCTGCTTGCCGATGATGATTTCAGCTTTGCCTTTGTCAGGCGTATCCGGGTTATAGACTTCATCACGGTAGATAAACAGAATCAGGTCTGCATCCTGCTCGATCGCGCCGGATTCGCGCAGGTCGGACATGACCGGGCGCTTGTTCGGGCGTTGCTCCAGGCTGCGGTTAAGCTGCGACAATGCAATTACCGGCACGTGCAATTCTTTCGCCAGCGCCTTGAGCGAGCGCGAAATCTCGGAAATTTCTGTAGCACGATTCTCGCCGCCCCCCTTGCCGGCAGGCGAAGACATGAGCTGCAGGTAGTCGATTACAATCAATCCCAAACCATCGTTCTGTCTGTGCAAGCGACGGGCACGTGAACGCAATTCCAGGGAATTCAGCGCAGCCGTTTCATCTATAAAAATGGGGGCGTCATTCAAACGCCCCAAGGCATGAGTCATGCGCGACCAGTCATCATCCTCCAGCTTGCCTGTGCGCAGGGTATGCTGATTGAGCCGGCCCACCGAACCTATCATACGCATCGCCAACTGGGTCCCGCCCATCTCCATACTGAAAATGGCAACCGGCTTGTTTACTTCAAGTGCCACATGCTCGGCGATATTAATTGAAAATGCCGTTTTGCCCATACTGGGGCGGCCGGCAACAATAATCAGGTCGCCTGGCTGCAAACCGGACGTCATGGTATCAAGGTCGCTAAAGCCCGTCGCAATACCCGTCACGTCGCTGGCATTATCGCGCCCGTATAGCGTTTCAATACGCTCTACCACCTGCGTCAACAAAGGCGGAATAGCGACAAACCCTTTACTGCCGCGATCGCCCTGCTCGGCAATTTCAAATACACGACTCTCCGCCTCATCGAGCAACTGGCCAGCATCGCGCCCGCCAGGGTTATAGGCACTGGTGGCGATTTCCGTGCCCACCTCGGCGAGTTTCCGCATCACAGCGCGTTCACGCACGATTTCCGCATAGCGGCGGATGTTAGCAGCCGAAGGTACGTTCTGGGCCAATGAGCCAAGATAGGCCAAGCCACCCGCCTTCTCCAGCTCAGAGTTACTCTCCAGTGACTCGGCCACGGTAATCACGTCGACTGGCTTCGCCTGCTCCGTCAGCTTGGCGATATGGCGAAAAATCAGGCGATGCTCATAGCGGTAAAAATCCTGCTCGCTGAGCAAGTCAGTAATTTTGTCCCAGGCAGTTGTATCCAGCAGAATGCCGCCCAGCACTGACTGCTCGGCCTCTACTGAATGAGGCGGCAGCTTGATCGAATCAAGCTGTGGGTCGGCGACTGGTGCAGCGAAATTTTGCATGGTATGAGACTAAAAATGGGACGGTAATTTTACCCCGTATGGGTAAAACTTTGGAAAACAAAAAAGGGCTGTTGCCAGCCCTTTGTTTGTACAGCATTAACAGCCAGGATTAATGTTCACCCAATACCGAAACAGTAATATTGGCCAATACGTCGGTATGCAAAGCAATCGTCAACGGGTGATCGCCAATCTGCTTGATATGGCCGTCAGGCATGCGCACCTGAGATTTTTCCACCACAAAGCCCATCGCAGTCAATGCATTGGCAACATCAGAGTTGGTCACAGAGCCAAACAGCTTGCCATCAACGCCAGCCTTTTGTGAGATTTGCACAGTCAGGCCATTCATCTTCTCGGCACGTGCTTGTGCATCTGCAACTTTAGCGTGCTCTGCCGCTTCCAGTTCCGCACGACGCTCTGCAAACTCTGCCACGTTGTTTGCTGTAGCACGCTTGGCCTTGCCTTGCGGGATCAGAAAGTTACGGGCATAGCCATTCTTTACCTTAACCACATCGCCCAGCTGGCCGAGGTTAACAACTTTTTCCATCAGAATAATCTGCATGTCTTTTCTCCTTAATGCAAATCAGTGTAAGTCAGCAATGCCAGGAAGCGCGCACGCTTCACTGCCACGCTCAACTGACGCTGGTAGCGAGCTTTAGTGCCGGTAATACGGGCCGGAATCAGTTTGCCGTTTTCGGAAACGAATTCTTTCAGGATGTTGATGTCCTTGTAGTCTACTTCAGCAATTTTTTCAGCTGTAAAGCGGCAGAATTTGCGACGCTTGAACAATTGACGTGAAGAATTATTCTTCTTGTCGTCTTTTTTCTTAAATACACGAGCCATGTTGTGCCCCTTATTTCAATTTAATGTTATCGATGTGTAGCACCAGTTGCGCAATGCGCAAACTGCGCTGAGCCAGAAATCCTGCCACCTTCACCTGCTGCCCTGCGCTTAATTTACTCGCTTGCAGAGCAGCTTCGCCAAGAGCTACTGCGGGAATGTCACACTGTATCTGCCGTGGCATCCCTGCTTCCTGTTGCGTTGAAGCATGGCGGATTTTTAAATCGATTCGCGCCAACCCCGCCGGGGTGTAACGCAACTCACCTAACTCAAGCAGCTCGCCTTCAACTACGCAGCTGTTTGCCAGCGTTTCAATCAAGCAGCAGCGGCAGCAACTTCAACAGGTGCATCGCCAGTAACGGTGCGGGATTTCTCATCGCGCATCATGGCCGACGGAGTAGTTACCGCAGCTTTCATCTTGACAGTGAGGTGACGCAACACGGCATCGTTAAATTTGAATGCGTGCTCCAGCTCAACCAGGGTTTCCTGGTCGCACTCAATGTTCATCAGAACATAATGTGCCTTGTGAATTTTCTGAATCGGGTAAGCCAGTTGGCGGCGGCCCCAATCTTCCAGACGGTGAATCTGGCCGTTTTTGCCAGTCACCAGCGTGCGATAGCGCTCGATCATCGCGGGAACCTGCTCGCTTTGATCGGGATGCACGATAAATACGATTTCGTAGTGTCGCATTACATCTCCTTGTGGTTGTAGCCCTCCGTCATGCGGAACGGTAGAGCAAGGTTTTAGGGGAGCGCGATTATAGCGGAATTCGGCCCAGAGTCAATCGTTCTGTGCCTTGCCCTGCGCCATGGCTGGCTGCTTAGCCTCACTCCTTCCCCATGGTACTGGTTCCGCTACTGGAAACGCAGCGCATCAATGGGGCGCAGCATGGAGGCCTTGCGTGCCGGATACCAGCCAAAGAAGATGCCGACGGCGGCAGCCACGACAAAGGCAGTAATAATCGAGTTCACGGTAACCACTACCGCCATGCCGGTTGCCCCGCTCACCGCATAAGCACCGCCCACGCCCAGCAGCACACCGATCAGGCAGCCGATGATGGAGATAATGATAGCCTCCAGCAGGAACTGCAGCAGGATATCCTTGCCGCGTGCGCCTATCGCCATGCGGATGCCGATCTCGCGGGTGCGCTCGGTCACCGACACCAGCATGATGTTCATGATGCCGATACCGCCGACCAGCAGCGAGATCGAAGCGATCGCCCCCAGCATCAGCGACATCACCTTGGCCGTCTCGGCTGCGGTATTGGCCATGGCCGTCAGGTTACGCACGGAAAAATCGTTGTCTGCTCCCTCGCGAATGCGGTGACGCTGGCGCAGCAACTCATTGATGGATTTTTCCACACCGGGCATGGCTTCGGCAGATTCTGCCTGCGCCATAATAAAACGGACGGTGCCGGCGAATTGCGTCCCGAACAGCTTGCGCTGTGCCGTGGTCACCGGCACCAGCACCGTGTCATCCTGATCGCGCCCATCCAGGCTCTGCCCCTTCGCCGCCAGCACACCCAGAACCACATACGGGCTGTTCTTGATGCGTATGGTTTTATCGACCGGATCCTCATCGCCAAACAGGTTCTGCGCCACCGTCTGCCCCAGCAGCGCGACCCGTGTCGCAGAACGGATATCCGAATCGGTAAAGGGGGAGCCCGCAGCAAGCTGCCAGTCACGCACCTGCAGATAGCTTGGCGTGGTGCCGATGATCTGCGTGCTCCAGTTATTCGGGCCGTACACCAGCTGGGCCGTGCCAGGCGATGAAGGTGCTACCGCAGCCACTGAGGGCAACTCTTCCAGGCTCTGTGCATCGGCCACCGTCAACGTAGGAATGGCACCGCCGCCCATACGCACCCCGCCTGAAGTAGTCGAGCCGGACAAGATAATGAACAGGTTGCTGCCCATGGAGGCAATCGAGGCCTGCACCTGCTGCTGGGTGCCCTGTCCGATGGCCAGCATCAGGATCACCGCCCCTACCCCGATCACCATGCCCAGCATGGTAAGGATAGTGCGCAGGCGGTTGGCCCACATCGCCATCCAGGCTTCGCTGAGCATCGCTCCAATCATGACGTAGACTCCAGATGCTCAGCCGCAGCATGAGCAACCAGCCCATCATAGATAATCTGGCCATCGGCCAGGCGCACCAGCCGATTGGCATAGGCGGCGATATCCGGCTCATGCGTGATCAGCACTATCGTAATTCCCTCACGCTGATTCAGCTCGCTGAACAGTGACATGATCTCCTTGCTGGTGCGCGTGTCCAGATTGCCGGTGGGCTCATCGGCCAGCAGCAGCTTGGGCTGGTTGACCAGCGCACGTGCAATGGCGACACGCTGCTGCTGCCCGCCGGAAATCTGGTTGGGGTGCGAACGGCTGTACTTGCCCAAACCGACTTTTTCCAGCATCGCGTTGGCATGCACGAGGCGTTCGACCTGCCCCATACCGCGGTAAATCAGCGGCAAGGCAACATTGTCCGCGAGGTTCGCACGCGGCAATAAATTAAATCCCTGAAACACAAAACCGATCACCCGGTTACGCAGCAAGGCCAGCTCATCGCGATCCAGGCGATTCACATCGCGGCCATTCAGAAAATAGTTGCCACTGGTCGCCACATCCAGGCAGCCCAGAATATTCATAAACGTTGATTTGCCGGAACCGGAAGGCCCCATGATGGCGACAAACTCGCCCGGCATCACGTTGACTGCGACGTCCTTCAGCACAGGAACTGTGCCGGCGTCGGTCACGTATTCCTTGTACAAATGCTCGATGCGAATGACCGGGTCAGTCATCAGAACAACCTCATTCCCCGCGCAGCAGCATCCTTGGCGGACGGCTGGCGATCTTCGACGATGACGGCTGCACCATCCTTGATTTCATCGCCCGCGGCTTCGGTGAAACGATTATCGGTAATGCCCACGCTGACACGCACGGGTTTGGGCTGGCCGTTCTCAAGAACGTAGACAGTTCCCATGACCACGCCTTCGGCCCTGTCCTTGCTGCGCCCCCCCTTGGGCTGGGTACTATCGCCGCGCGGCTTGCTGGTACGGTCAGTATCCGCAGGGCGGAAACGCAACGCAGTATTGGGCAACAGCAGAACACCCTGGCGTTGCGCCACAGTGATATTCACATAGGCGGTCATGCCAGGCATCAGTGACTGGTCATTATTATCAACTGCCACTACAACGTCATAAGTTACTACGTTCTGCTGCGTGGTCGGGTTGAGGCGCACCTGGTGCACCACGCCGCGAAAACTGCGGTTGGGGAACGCATCGACGCGGAAAGTAGCCTGCTGCCCGACATGGATTGCCCCCACATCGGCCTCGGCATAACTGGTATCGATCTGCATCTTGCTCAAATCCTGCGCAATAGTGAACAGAGTTGGTGCCTGCAGACTGGCCGCCACGGTCTGTCCAGTATCTACCACACGCGAAACCACCACCCCTGAGACAGGTGAGCGGATAACAGTGTTGGACAAATTAGTGCGATCCCGCGCGGCCTGGGCCTTGGTCAGCTGAAGCTGGGCTTGCGCTGATTTAAGCGCCTGTACTGCTTGATCCAGTTCCAGTCGTGTCACGTATTCCTGTGCGAACAAGCCGCGTGTTCGTGCCTCGTTGGCTGAAGCAAGATCCAATTGAGCTTGTGCGCTATCCACGTTAGCCAGACTTTGTTGCAACTGCGCCTGAGCAAGCGCAGGATCAAGTTCCAACAGTATCTGCCCGGCCTTGACGCGATCATTGAAGTCCACATACAGCTTCTTCACAATGCCGGAAACCTGGCTGCCCACATTCACCAGTTTTACCGGATTCAGCGTGCCGTTTGCAGCAACCGTCTGGGTCAGCGAACCGCGCTCCAGTGTCGCCGTCACATAGCGATTTTCTGTTGCAGCCTTGCTTGGCATCAGCCACCAGGCCGCAGCACCGGCCAGCAACAACAGGGGCAACACAATCAGCAGAGTTTTCTTCAAGGGCAAGTTCACGTTTTCAATTCCTGGTTTCCGTTTGGGTCAGATCAAG
>JBGPPE010000119.1:0-7738 GCA_041488395.1 Gallionellaceae bacterium | reverse complement strand
CATCTCATCGATACCTACATCGAAGCTGATGAGCCCAGAAAGATTTCGCCCTTCGACGACATGCCGTTGCTGGAGCTGATTGTGAAAACCGGTATTGCTGAAGCAATCAACAGCCAGCTCGGCGGCCTCAAGGGCAACAAGGATGCCGTAGCCGAGACCATCGAAAACAACGTCCGCAGCAAGATCATCAAGGAACACCTGAACGACCCAGCTTACTACGACAAGATGTCGGCACTGCTAGACGAGATTATCGCTTCACGTCATGCGAAGGCTATCGAGTATGAGGAATACCTGAGAAAAATTGCCGAGCTGGCGAAGAGGGTAGAAGTTGGTCATGGTGCGGATAGACCAGAGATACTGAATACACCGGGACGTCGCGCGTTGTATAACAACCTCAGTAACTTCTCGTCTCATGCCAAAGCGAACACTGCGGCTGATTCCGGTGCGATATCGGCAGATCAGGCGATTGATCTTGCAGTGCGATTAGATGCGGCCATTAAGCATGTTCGGCCTGATAGTTGGCGTGGTGTGCAGGCTAAGGAGAATGTGATCAAGGCTGCCTTATATGGGGTGTTGCAAAATGAGGCCGAGGTGGAGAGAATTTTCCTCATCATCAAACAGCAGAAGGAATACTGATGGTCACGCAGATCAATCTGGGTGATATCGCTGTAGATGTGGTGAAGAAGGACATCAAGAATATTCACCTGAGCGTTTACCCGCCAGCTGGCAAGGTGCGCATCGCTGCGCCACTGCGGATGAGCCTCGATACCATACGCGTGTTTGCCATTACCAAACTTTCCTGGATCAAGAGCCAACAGCAGAAGATGCGTGAACAGGAGCGCGAAACACCGCGCGAATATCTCGACCGCGAAAGCCATTATGTCTGGGGGAAGCGCTATTTGCTCAAGGTGGTTGAGAAAGATGCTGCGCCGGGCGTTGAGTTAAAGCACAGCAAGATGATTCTGCGGATTCGCCCGGAGACGAGCCAGGGGAGAAGGCAAGAAATCCTGGAGGGCTGGTATCGCGAGACTCTCAAAGAAGTTGTTCCAGCCCTGATCGCCAAATGGGAACCGCTCATGGGGGTGAGAGTGAAAAGATTCTTCGTGCAAAAAATGAAAACAAAGTGGGGCAGCTGCAACCCCGGCGTCAAGAGTATTCGCCTGAATACCGATCTGGCCAAGAAGCCAGCGGAGTGCCTCGAATACATCGTCGTGCATGAAATGGTCCACCTGCTTGAACCTACTCACAACAGCCATTTCACTAACTTGATGGATCAGTTCATGCCGAAATGGCGGTTCTACAAGGATCAGCTGAACAGATTGCCGGTGAGGCATGAGGACTGGGTTTACTGATACAGGTGTGTTCGGAAGTAGCTCCTCGAAGTACAAAGCTCAAGAGGCGAGCGAGCACGAAGCGATGCTGCCTGCTCGCCCCCGCTTTACTTCTCCCCAAGCGGACCTATCTTCAGCTTGGTATCCAGATAGAAATCGTTTGGGTTGTTCGGGTTCATCACTACGGTGACGTCTTGGTGGGAATAGAGCACAGGTTTGCCGGCCATCGCAGGGTCCGGCAGCGGGATGTCAAGGATCTTTGCGCGCGGATCAAATACGTATGGGTTTGGCTCATCGAGCTGGGCGATGTAGCGGACGCCGAGGTTCTTTTGTCCACTAAGCATCACCGGGCCGAAGATGCGCGTGATCTGAAGTACGCGTGGCTTGCCGAAGCAGAAGCGGGAGGCATCCGGGCCGTAAGTGTTTTCGCTGGTGCCGCGGATATAGGCGCTTTGGCCGATGTCGGTCAGCGCATAGCTGACATTGGCTGACGCCCGCATGGGTTGCTCGGAGTCGCTGGGCGAGCTGTTTGTATCTGTCTCCTTGGTGAGCAGGCCAGCGTCGACGAGTTTTTCGCAGTACGCGCACATTGGGTTGTGCTGTTGGTCTACAACGTAGGGGAATTGGCCGGTCGGGATGCATGCCATGTTGGCGACAATCTTGTCGAGCTCTATCTTGATCGGCTCGGCAAGCTTGGGCGGTTCTTGCTTCATGGAGCAGCCGCCAAGACTGATTGCGAAAAAAACCAGGGCAAACAAAAGCCCTGCATTTGCAGCATTTGATATTTTCATTCGGTGGTTCCCCTTTTTTTGTTTGCTGAATACGCGAGCGCCAGACAGTTGCTGAGCTTCAACCCTCTCCTTGGGACTGTGACGGTGCCCCCCGTTCTTCTTGGATAAAGTCTATATCATATTGTGGCTTCCTGGAATAATCAGGGGCGGCCACGAATATTGTCCAAACAAAAGCCTCGCATCACGGCGAGGCTTTTGTCTTGTCGAAAAGAATCAAGGGGTCAGCATCGCAATAGACTAACGCTGGTCTCTGTGGTCCTCATGACGGCTTATTCAAGTCTGGCACGCCGCCAGTATTTTGCCGACGATACTCGGGTCGCGTTCGGTGCGCAGCATGCGGTGCAGGGTTTCCGCCTCCGGGTAGGCGGTGCGCATCATGCCCAGCCATTTCTTGAGCATGCCGGGCGCGTGCCTCGGGTCCATCCTCACCAGTAGCTGTTCGTAGTAATCGATCACCCAGCGTTGCAGTTCCGGCCAGGGCATGGCTTCGTCTCCGGTTTTGATGCGGTGCATCAGGCGTTCAGCGGGGCGCTATGATGGACTGTCATTTTCGCGCCATCGACACATCCGCAAGATATGTCGATAAAAAGCGAAAAAATCGACATATCGCAGCATTTATGATGTTGCATGTAACGCGAAAACTGGATACCATGCGTTTCATGTAACACATATTTGGAGGCCATTATGAGAGCAAGCACATCAGAACGAGTACAAAAGCACCGCGCAGCACTGCGCGAATCCGGCCTGCGTCCAGTGCAGATTTGGGTGCCGGATACAAGGCGGGCGGGCTTTGCAGAAGAGTGTCGCCGCCAGTCTCAATTATTGTTGGGCGATGCGCATGAGCGAGAAACCGCCGATTGGCTTGAGACAGCAGGTGACCGCGAGGGCTGGCAATGAGGCGTGGTGATCTGGTGACAGTGGCTTTGCAGGGTGACCTCGGCAAGCCACGTCCTGCATTGGTCATTCAGTCTGATCTGTTTGACATGCATCCTTCAGTAACGATTCTGCCGGTGACTAGTGAGTTGCGCCTTGCTCCGCTTTTCCGCATTGCGGTGAGTCCACATGAATTGAACGGTTTGTCCAAACCATCGCAGGTGATGGTGGATAAACCGCAGTCGATCTCGCGCGAAAAAATTGGCGCGGTAATCGGCCATCTGGATGACGAAACGATGCTGGCGGTGAATCGGGCGCTGGCGGTTTTCATGGGATTTGCCTGACGAACAGCTTGACTCATACTGCCTGAATGAACGAAGCCGAAACCGGCGCCGAACACATCGCAAAATCAATGTGCTCAGACTTCTTTGATTTCAGCCGCCCCAGAATGTATGCAAAAAGAATCAAGGGGTCAGCAGCGCAATAGACTAACGCTGTTCTCTGTGATCCTCATGGCGGCTTATTCAAGCCTGACACGCCGCCAGTATTTTCCCGACAACACTCGGGTCGCGTTCGGTGCGCAGCATGCGGTGCAGGGTTTCCGCTTCCGGGTAGGCGGTGCGCATCATCCCCAGCCATTTTTTGAGCATGCCGGGCGCGTGCCTCGGGTCCATCCTCACCAGTAGTTGTTCGTAGTAATCGATTACCCAGCGTTGCAGTTCCGGCCAGGGCATGGCGTCGTCTCCGGTTTTGATGCGGTGCATCAGGTCTGGGCGGATGACGGCGCCGCGCCCGATCATGACATCGGTGCAGCCGCTGATGTGGCGGATTTTTTGGTAGTCCTGCGGTGTCCACACTTCGCCGTTGGCCACCACCGGCATCTTCACGGTTTCGCGGATATGGGCGAGCCATTCCCAGCGCGCGGGTGGGCGGTAGCGGTCGTCGCGGGTGCGGGCATGGACGGTGATTTCGTCGGCGCCGCCCGCTTCGATGGCGCGGGCGCAGTCCAGCGCGAGCGAGGTGTCTTCCAGGCCGAGGCGCATCTTGGCGGTGACGGGTATGTGTGGCGGCACGGCACGGCGGGTGGCGGCCACGATGGCGTGAATTTGCTCGGGGAACTGCAGCAGGACAGCGCCACCGCCGTGACGATTTACCATGGGGGAGGGGCAGCCGAAGTTGATGTCGATGCCCGGTGCGCCGAGGGATGCGGCAAGGGCGGCATTTTCCGCGAGGCAAATCGGGTCGCTCCCCAGCAGTTGCACGCGCACCGGCACCCCGGCACGGGTGCAACCGCCGCGCGCCAGTTCCGGTACGGTGTTGAGGAAGACTCTTTTGGTGAGCAAATGATTGGTGACCCGCACAAATTCTGCGACGCAAAGGTCGATGCCGCCGAGCCGCGTCAATATGTCGCGCAGGCTATGATCGGCAAGGCCATCCATCGGGGCAAGAATCAGACGCATGTTTTTTGGGTCGGTTGCGGGGTGTGCATTTTAGAGTAAAAGCGTATGGGGTAATGGCCTCAGTTAAAAGGCTTGAGGTAACCCGCATTTCTTCCACAGAAACCCAAAGCTCTGCTTCATCGCCCTCTTTTTTCACGCCCATGAAATAAAGATTCCTGACTCATTAACGCAGTCTGTTGACAGAAGAACGATCGTTACGATGCAGTTGTCGTTCTGCACGTTGATTCCCTGACTCGGGCCGGGAATGAAACTGGAACAGGGAGAAATACACCATGAGCAAAAAATCCAACGCTTCCGGCAAACCTGAAAACCATCTTGTTGTGTTTCAGGAAAAGGCTATCCGCCGCACCTGGCACAATGAGGAGTGGTGGTTTGCGGTCGTTGATGTAGTCGTCGTTCTCGCCGACAGTGTTAATCCAGGGGATTACATCAAGAAAATGCGCCTGCGGGACAGTGAGTTATCTCAAGGGTGGGGACAAATTGTCACCCCCCTTCGTATCGAGACGGAGGGCGGTATCCAGCGGCTCAATTGCGCCAACACCGAAGGCCTGTTCCGCATTATCCAGTCCATCCCCTCCCCCAAGGGTGAACCTTTCAAGCGCTGGCCGGCGCAAGTAGGCTACGAGCGGGTGAAGGAAATCGAGAACCCGGAATTAGCCAGCGCCCGCGCCCGTGAACTATATCAGGCTAAGGGTTACCCGCAGGCATGGATCGAGAAGCGGTTGCGCTCGATCTCCATTCGCGGGGAGTTGACTGACGAGTGGAAAGAGCGTGGCGTGCAGGAGGGGAGGGAGTACTCCATCCTCACTGCCGAGATTGCCCGCGCCGGCCCTTTGCCTGCCAAGCGCAAGGCGGTTACTCGTTCGAAAAAAGCGAATAAAGGCAAGGCGTAACCATGAAGAGTCCTAACCAGGCACGGCTGTGTCGCCTGATGCGTCAATTTCATCGGCAGGAATTCTCAGGGGCAGACCACTAATATCGTTCAAGCATGAAACTCCACCCCTTTACTTTCCCCGCAGCCCCATCGACTTTTACACCGCGATCAAGCACGCCGCAGCGGTGGCGGACGATCTGCTCGGCGACAACATGCTGCTTTCCTGCGCCTTTCCCGCTTCCCCGCCTGAACAGGCTGCGTTTTCCTGCCAGTTCAGATCAGCAGCAACAGGCTGGACCCGACAAAGCTCCAGGTGATCAGGGTGAGATACATCATCGCGGCCCATGCCACCATGCCGACCATCAGGATGGTGCCGGACAGCAGGATGGCATGGCCTCTTTCCTCTACCTTGAGGATCGCGGGCACGCCGTAATAGATCAGTATGCCGGAGAGGATCATCGCGGCTGCGGCTATCGAGAGGTTGAAGATGAAGCTGGGGACGAACAGGAACAGCGGGGCGAGCCATAACGGTGTGGGCACCACCACGGCCAGCTTGTAGGCATCTTCAAAGGCGGGCTTGATCTCCACCACCTCGCCCAGGCGCTTGATGATGTAGGCGATCAGGAAGGTCATCACCAGTTCCGCCAGCAGAAATACGATGCCGATAAATGCCAGCTGCGAAATTTCTAGCGCAGGCAATAGATGGCCGCCATATTCGATGCCGGCGTAATAGATCATTACCGGCGGCACTAAAGAGAGTGGCAGCGCGTAGAGAAAAAGTATTTTTAACACCGACATATGACTGCGTGTTAATGCATCCCACCCCACATATTGGGGCATCCGAGACAAATTGAGTTGTGCCATGGTAAACCTCCTCGTATGAAAGTATTCGGCAATACAGTGACCCAAATAATTGCTGAAAGTTGCGCGGATTTTTATTGTGAATAACCTGCTACGAGCACGAATATTGCTCAAGAAAGCCGCGCTGCGATGCGGGTTTTTTGTTCTGATCTGGAGCGGGGGCGATACGCTGTATTGCTGGAAGCGGCTAATAGTGCCAAGCTGCTCGGAGGGCTAGATCATGTTTGAAATCCGTTCGGGCTGAGCTTGTCGAAGCTCATTCACCTTTCGACAAGCTCAAGGCGAACGGAGTTAGCACTTCAGCGTGGCGGATCAATAATACTGTTTTCGATTGCACACCAATGAAGCAAGCGCGTAGGGTCATCGAGATGAATCACGATTCTGTGCAGTGCTTACTGGCGCGCGTGCTGTGTGGCGCGGGCCTCGGCTTGCTGTTGGCCTTGTGCCTTGCGGTGCCGGCACAGGCGGGCACGCAGGCGCTGGCCTATGAGGAGCAGACGCTGACGGTGGAGGGCGTGCGCAGGACGGTGCGTGTGCCCCGGGGTTACCGGCTGGAGTGGCTGAGCGCGATGGATAGTCCGCGCATGCTGACCTTTGCCGCGAACGGCGATCTGTTTGCAGGTTCGCATGCGGGCCGCGTGTATCGCCTGCCGCCGCCTTATGGCAAGGCCGAGGTGCTGGTGGAGCCGGGCGATTATCCGCACAGTGTGGCGTTGCGCCCGGGCGAGATTCTGATCGCCAAGACCAATGGCGTGTATCGCGCGCCTTACCTTCCCGGGCAGGCCAGCATTGCGCCGGATGCGCTGGTGTTGCTGGCGGCGCTGCCCGCGGGTGGCGGCCATAACAGCCGCACGGTGGGGGTGGGGCCGGATGGGCGCGTGTATGCGAGCCTCGGCATCCAGAGCAATTGCAGCGACCAGTATCTGGGCGCGGGCTATGATTTTTTTGACCAGCGCGGCGGTGTGCTGGTTTTGAATGAGGGTGGCAGCAAGGCCAGCTGGCAGCCTTATGCCTCCGGGCTGCGCAACCCGGTGGGGTTTGCCTGGCAGCCGCAGACCGGGGTAATGTTCGCCAGCAACAACGGGCCTGATCATCTGGGCTATGAGCAGCCGCCGGAATATTTCAGCAGGCTCACCGCCGGTTCTTTTCACGGCATGCCGTGGTTTCAGTTCGACGGCAAACAGCTGCAGCCCGATGATTGCGTGGCTAGCGCGCCACCCCGGCCGCTGGCTGAGGTGACGCTGCCGGTGGCGACCTTTCCGGCGCGCAATGCGCCGCTGGGCGTGGCCTTTGTGCCCAAGGGCGCGCTGGATGCACGGCTGGAATTTGATGCGGTGGTGGCGCTGCACGGCTCCTGGGCCACCAAACCCAGTGGCGGCTTCACCGGCAGCAACGCCACGCGCCGCGTGCCCAAGCTGGTGGCGGTGCGCTTTCAGGATGGGCAGGCGCAGCGCGTGGATGATCTGGTCAGCGGCTTTCAGCTGCCCGATGGCAAGCGCTGGGCGCGCCCGGCGGGCGTGGCGTTCGGGCCGGACGGCGCGCTGTATT
>JBGPPE010000118.1:0-7774 GCA_041488395.1 Gallionellaceae bacterium | reverse complement strand
CAGGGCCAGCCCGATCGCCTCGGTCAGGCAGTTCATCGAGTTGGCGGTGAACATGCCGGAGCAGGAGCCGCAGGTCGGGCAGGCCGAGCGTTCGATGACGCCGAGCTGCTCGTCGGTGACGGACTCGTTGGCCGACGCGGTCGAGTACATGGTCGAGGCGCACTGCGCCGACGCGCTGGTCTGCATCTCCAACTGCGACAAGATCACCCCGGGCATGCTGCTGGCCGCCATGCGCCTGAACATCCCGGTGGTGTTCGTGTCCGGCGGCCCGATGGAAGCGGGCAAGGTCAACTGGGAAGGCAAGACCATCATGCTGGATCTGGTGGATGCCATGGTGTCTGCGGCCGACAGCAAATTCAGCGATGCGCAGGTGAACGAGCTGGAGCGTTCCGCCTGCCCGACCTGCGGTTCCTGTTCCGGCATGTTTACCGCCAACTCGATGAACTGCCTGACCGAGGCGCTGGGCCTGGCACTGCCCGGCAACGGCTCGCTAGTCGCCACCCATGCCGACCGCAAGGAGCTGTTCCTGCAGGCAGGCCGCCTGATCGTCGACCTGGCGCGCCGCTACTACGAGCAGGACGATGCCAGCGTGCTGCCGCGCAGCATCGCCACCTTCAAGGCGTTCGAGAACGCGATGAACCTGGACATCGCCATGGGCGGCTCCACCAACACCGTGTTGCACCTCCTGGCGGCCGCGCGCGAAGGCGGTGTCGACTTCACCATGCAGGACATCGACCGCCTGTCGCGCCATGTGCCGCACCTGTCCAAGGTGGCGCCCAGCGCGCAACAGTACCACATGGAGGACGTGCATCGCGCCGGCGGTGTGATGGGCATTCTCGGCGAGCTGGATCGCGCCGGTTTGCTGCACAGCGATCTGCCCACCGTGCACAGCAAGACACTGGGCGAGGCGCTGGAGAAATACGACATCATGCGTACCAGTGATGAAGCGGTGAAGACCTTCTTCCGCGCCGCTCCCGGCGGCGTACCCACCCAGGTGGCATTCTCGCAAGCCATGCGTTACCCCACGCTGGACGACGACCGCGCCAACGGCTGCATCCGCGACAAGGCGCACGCCTACTCGCAGGACGGCGGCCTCGCCGTGCTCTACGGCAACATCGCAGAAAACGGCTGCATCGTGAAGACGGCCGGTGTGGACGAGAGCATCCTCAAGTTCAACGGCCGTGCACGCGTATTCGAAAGCCAGGACAGCGCGGTGGAGGCCATCCTCGCCGACAAGATCGTCGCCGGCGATGTCGTGGTGATCCGCTACGAAGGTCCCAAGGGCGGCCCCGGCATGCAGGAGATGCTGTACCCGACTTCCTACCTGAAATCCAAGGGTATGGGCAAGGTGTGCGCGCTGCTCACCGACGGCCGCTTCTCCGGCGGCACCTCCGGCCTGTCCATCGGCCACGCTTCGCCGGAAGCGGCCGAAGGCGGCGCCATCGGCCTGGTGCAGGAAAACGACCCGATCGAAATCGATATCCCCAAGCGCAGCATCCGCCTGGCCATTCCCGACAGCGAGCTGGCACACCGCCGCCTGCTGATGGAAGAAAAGGGCGCGCAGGCATGGCAGCCGGTTGGTCGCGAGCGTCCGGTTTCGGCCGCGTTGCGCGCCTATGCCGCGATGACCACCAGTGCCGACAAGGGTGCGGTGCGCGATGTGACGCAGCTGGAAAGAAAGTGAGCGCAGCCTGCGCAGGGGGTAAACAAGGAGCATAGCCATGTCCAACCACCTTGCCCAGGAAACCTCGCCCTATCTGTTGCAGCATGCGGATAACCCGGTGGACTGGTATCCGTGGGGCGAAACCGCGCTGCAGCTGGCGCGCGCGCAGAACAAGCCCATCCTGCTGTCCATCGGCTATTCGGCCTGTCACTGGTGCCATGTGATGGCGCACGAATCGTTCGAGGACACGGAAGTGGCCGCGCTGATGAACGAACACTTCATCAACATCAAGGTGGACCGCGAAGAGCGTCCCGACCTCGACCACATCTACCAGGCTGCGCACTCACTGATGGCCGGCCGCCCCGGCGGCTGGCCGCTCACCATGTTTCTCACGCCGCAACAGCAGCCGTTTTTTGGCGGCACCTATTTCCCCAAGACCTCGCGTTACCAGCTGCCTGGCTTCGCCGACCTGCTGCAGCGCGTCGCGCATTTTTACCGGGTGGAACAGGCGCAGATCGAGGGCGAGGGCATCAACCTGACCCAGGCGCTGAATCAGGCCGTGATTCAGCCTGCCGATGGCGAGATGACGGCGCACCCAGTGGATGCTGCCATGCACGAGATGGCGCGAAATTTCGACCAGCAATATGGCGGCTTTGGCGGCGCACCCAAATTCCCGCATCCCGAAGATATCGAGCTGTGCCTGCGTGCGGGGGACAGCAGGGGCGATGCAAGCATCAGCCACATGGCATTGCACACGCTGGAGCGTATGGCGCAGGGCGGCGTGTTCGATCAGCTCGGCGGCGGTTTTTTTCGCTACAGCGTGGACGAGCGCTGGGAGATTCCGCACTTCGAGAAAATGCTTTACGACAATGCGCAACTGCTGCCGCTGTATGCAGATGCCTGGGTGCTGACCAAAAACCCTTTGTTCCTGCGCGTTGCCGAAGAAACGGCAGCCTGGGTCATGCGCGAAATGCAGGCCACAGCAGGCGGTTATTATTCCACGCAGGATGCCGATTCGGAGCATGAGGAAGGCAAGTTCTATGTGTGGTCGAACGAGGCCATGCGCGCTGCACTGGATGCCGCCGAGTATGCCGTGTGCCAGCGCTATTACGGCCTGGACGAGCCAGCCAACTTTGAAGGGCATTGGCACTTGCGTGTGGCGCGCACGCTGGCGGCAGTGGCGCAGCAGCTGGGCAGCAGCGAGGATGAATGCGCCAAACTGCTGGCCAGTGCGCGCGCCAAACTGCTGGCTGCGCGTGAACTGCGTGTGCGCCCCGGGCGCGACGAAAAGATACTCACCTCGTGGAACGGGCTGATGATCAAGGGCATGGCGCATGCCGCACGGGTGTGCGCTCGCGACGACTGGCTGCGCTCGGCGCAAAATGCGGCCCGGTTTGTGCATGACACGCTGTGGCGCAATGGTCGCATGCAGGCTGTGCACAAGGACGGCCAGACGCGGCTGAATGCCTATCTGGACGATTATGCCTTCATGCTGGAAGCGCAGCTGGAGTTGCTGCAGGCGGCATTCAGCAGCGGCGACCTGCACTGGGCGCTGGAGATGGCCGAGGTACTGCTGGCCAAGTTTCTCGATGACGAGCGCGGCGACTTCTACTTTACCTCGCATGATCACGAGGCCCTGATCCAGCGGCCCAAACCTTTGCATGACAGTGCCACACCCAGCGGCAATGCCGTGGCGGCACGCGCGCTGCTGCGCCTGGGGCACCTGGTCGGCGAGGCGCACTATGTCGCGGCAGCAGAGCGCGCGCTGCGCAGCAGTTATCCTGAACTGGCGCGATATCCGGGCGGGTTTGCCAGCATGCTGAGCGTGCTGCAGGAGGTGCTGGTGCCGCTGCCGGTGCTGATCTTGTGCGGGCAGGAAACCAGCCTGCAGGAGTGGCAGGCTGCATTGCGTGACATCTATGGCGCCAGGTTGTTCAGCGTCGCCTTGCAGGAAAATTATCCCGACCTGCCGGAAACTTTGCGGCGGCCGCTCAGTCTGACTGCGTCAGCATGGCTGTGCCGCGGGACGCAGTGTTACCCGGCGATGCATGACATTGCCGAGCTGCGTGCGGCACTGCAGCAAGAAATTTAAACCGTAATTAATTGTGAAAGGGAACATGAAATGCAGGTAAAGAAATGGATGGCAGCACTCATGGTGGCAGGCTCGCTGTGCGCGGGGGCGGTAATGGCGGCGGAAGCCGAGGCGGCAAAAAATCAGCCGGCGCTGAAGGAATCCGCTGCTGCGGATAAAGGTGCTGCTGCATTGGGCGAACAGAGTGACGATTGCCCGATGCACAAGCCGAACAAGGATGCCGTGCAGGGTGGCATGGGCAAGGACGGCGAGCCCTGCCCTTATCCGCACGACAAGGTGCACATGGGTGCGATGAACAAGGCGCACGACGGCTGCGACCCGCATGACAAGAAGAAATGTGCCGGAGAAAAAGAGTGCGCGGAAAAGCATGGCGAGAAATGCAAGTACGAGCATGACGCGAAACTTGAGCACGAGGCCTGCGATCCGGCGAAACATGTGGCCAGCACGGCAAAGTTGCCCAAGTAAGGCTGTCTGCTTGCTGCAGCACTGAGTGGAAGAGGTCAACCAATGCCCCGAGGGCGCGTTAACTGAATTGCCATATGCTGAACTTGGTTATTTGGCTTGTTCATGCTAAAAAGCACGCTGTAAGCGCGACTCGATAATAAATTACCCTGACACTGGAGAGATTATGAAATCAGCTTTTGCAAGTTTGGCCGCAGCAGGATTGTTGTTTGCAGGGAGTGCCGTGGCAGCAGACATGCCGCCCGAGGGCAAGGCCAAATGCAGCGCCTGCCATGCGATCGACAAGAAAGTGATCGGCCCGGCCTGGATGGAAGTTTCCAAAAAGTATAAGGGTGATGCGGAAGCCGCTGACAAAATTGCTGCCAGTGTAACCAAGGGTGGTGCTTTCGGCTGGAAGCTGGGCACGATGCCACCCAAAGGCATGGGGGCTTCCGATGCGGAGATCAAAAAGCTGGCCACATTTATTGCCGGCCTGGCCAATTAACCTTGCCTGAATGCCGCCCTGCCAGGGCGGCATTTTTCATATGAATTAACAATAAAGGACGACTGAGATGACACGAGTTTTTAAACAATCGCTTGCCTTGATCACTCTTGCGCTGCTGCTCTCGGCTTGCGGCAAGAAAGAAGATACAGCAGCAACTTCGGCTGCCCCGGCTGCAGCGCCAGCCGCGGCAAAAGCGGCGGCTGCCAAAGCGGCAGTCCCCGGCGATTTGGGCGAGATAGAAGCGGACGGCATGCCGGTGCTGGCCAAGAAGAGCAACTGCGCCGCCTGTCATGCCATCGACAAGAAAATGCTCGGGCCATCCTGGACAGAAGTTGCCACGAAATATAAGGCACAAGGCTACTACGAGTTTGCCGGCAAAAAATATCCAGTGGAAGAAGGCCTGATCCTGAAAGTATCCAAAGGTGGCGCCGGTGTGTGGGGTACCATGCCGATGCCGGCCAACGCACCAGCCATCAAGGACGATGACATCAAGGCGCTGGTGCATTTTGTGGTTGGACTGGCGAAATAAGCAGCCCCGACCGAGTGCAGTGGTGACCAGATAAAGCCGGCCCATGCCGGCTTTATTTTTTGCCGGGGGCGTTAGCGGCGCGCGCGGAAAATATGCGGGTGAATGAAAATTGACAAGGAGGGCAGCCGCTTTGCATAATCCCAGCCTTATTTTGCGGGCACTCTCCACCATGTTACGTAATTCCAACGCCTTATTGCTTACCGCCTTGCTGGCCCTTTCCCTGAGCGCCTGCAACAAATCCGAAGCACCCAAAGCCGACGCGGCTGGCGATGAACTGGTCGTCAGGATAGGCGCAGCCGCGCCGCTTACCGGCCCGCAGGCGCACATCGGCAAGGACAACGAGAACGGCACGCGCATGGCGATCGAAGATGCCAATGCCAAGGGCATCATGATAGGCGGGCGCAAGGCGCGCTTCGAGCTGCTCAGCGAGGACGACCAGACCGACCCGAAAACCGCCACCATCGTGGCGCAGAAGCTGGTGGATGCCAGGGTCAACGGTGTCATCGGTCACCTCAATTCCGGCACCACCATCCCCGCCTCGCGCATCTACAACGACAACGGCATCGTACAAATCTCCCCTTCTGCCACCGCGGTGAAATACACCGCACAGGGCTACAAGAACGCCTTCCGCGTGATGTCCAACGATGCGCAGCAGGGCCGCGTGCTGGGCGAGTTTGCCGCGAAAAATCTGCATGGCAAAACCATCGCGGTGATCGATGATCGCACCGCGTATGGCCAGGGCATTGCGGATGAATTCATCAAGGCGGCGCAGGCCAGTGGCGCGCAAATCGTGGCGCACGAATACACCACCGACAAGGCGGTGGACTTCACCGCAGTGCTGACTTCGATCAAGGGCAAGCAGCCTGACCTGCTGTTCTACGGCGGCATGGACCCGCAGGGTGTACCCCTGGTCAAGCAGCTCAAGTCGCTTGGTTTGAATGCCACTTTCATGATGGCAGACGGCGGCTACACCCCCAAGATGATCGAGCTGGCCGGCGCTGCAGCCGAAGGCATGTATGCCTCGCTGCCCGGTGTGCCGCTGGACAAGATGCCGGGCGGACGCGATTTCGCAAAACGCTACGAAGCAAAATTCAAGCAGCCGATCCAGCTGTACGCGCCTTACTGCTACGACGCGGTCAACGTGATGATAGACGCGATGCAGAAAGCCGGCTCGGCCGAATCGGCCAAGTACCTGCCGGAAGTGGCGAAGATCAGGCATGACGGTGTCACCGCGCAGATTACCTTTGACGACAAGGGCGATCTCAAGGGCGGCGCCATTACCCTGTATCGCGTGCAGCAGGGCAAGTGGCAGGCCGTCGAAACACTGGGCGGCGCGGCGCATTGATGAGGTAAGATCAGACATTAAGCGACACAGTACGTGTCGCTTTTTTATTGTGGGATGCGTGTGGAAATTCTGCTGCAACAAATAATCAACGGGCTGGTGCAGGGCAGCGTGTATGCCCTGGTGGCGCTGGGCTACACCATGGTGTACGGCATCCTCGGCCTGATCAACTTCGCCCACGGCGAAATGGTGATGGTCGGCGCGATGGTGGCGCTGGCCACCATGCAGGCGCTGCTGGCCGCCGCGCTGTCGCCGCTGCTGGTGCTGCTGCTCAGCGTGCTGGCGGCGGTGGCGGTGTGCATGGCGCTCGGCTACGGCATCGAGCGCATCGCCTATCGCCCGCTGCGCAATGCGCCGCGCCTGGCCCCGCTGATCACCGCCATCGGCGTGTCGATCGTGCTGCAGACCCTGGCGATGATGATCTGGGGGCGCGAGTACCATCCCTTCCCGCAGCTGCTGCCCAATGCCGCGCATAGCCTCGGCGGTGCCATGATCAACGAGGTGCAAGTCGCCATCGTGCTGGTCGCCATCCTGATCATGCTCGGGCTGCTGCTGCTGGTGCACCGCACCCGCCTCGGCCGCGCCATGCGCGCGGTGGCGGAGAACCCGGCGGCGGCCGCGCTGATGGGGGTTAACGTCAATGGCGTAATCTCGATGACCTTCATCGTCGGCGCCGCGCTGGCTGCCATTGCCGGCATCATGGTGAGCGCCAACTACGGCATCGTGCACTATTACATGGGCTTTATGCTCGGCCTGAAAGCCTTTACCGCTGCGGTTCTCGGCGGCATCGGCAACCTGCGCGGGGCCATGCTGGGCGGTGTGCTGCTCGGCCTGATCGAGAGCCTAGGCGCGGGTTACAGCGGCGCGCTCACGGGCGGTGTGTTCGGCAGCAACTACCAGGACGTGTTCGCCTTTATCGTGCTGATCGCCGTGCTGATCTTGCGTCCCTCCGGCCTGCTCGGGGAAAGGGTGGCCGAGCGTGCTTAAAAAATGGCAGTCACTTTCCGACAAGCACCGGGCCTGGCTGGCCTTCGCCGCACTGGGTCTGCTGCTGATGCTGCTGCCCTTCGCCACCGAGGCGCTGCTCGGGCGCGGCTGGGTGCGCATCGTCGATTTTGCCCTGCTCTACATCATGCTGGCGCTGGGCCTCAACATCGTGGTGGGCTACGCCGGCCTGCTCGACCTCGGCTACGTCGCCTTCT
>JBGPPE010000117.1:0-7921 GCA_041488395.1 Gallionellaceae bacterium | reverse complement strand
GCATCCTGCGCCCAGTCGATCACACCGTCTTCCGCCTTGCGCCCGCCAAAATAGCCGCCCTGGCTCAAATCCTGCGCCACTGCCCTGGCTTTGCCTGCCAGCAGATCAGGCAGACAGCCGTTCAGCGCGATTTCCGCTGCCACGGTAACCTTCTGGAATACCTCTCCTGCCGTGTCGTCCGGCAGAATAGGCACCGCCTGCTGCGCCACGATGTCGCCGTTATCCGGCTTCTCGGTCATGTAATGCAGGGTGGCACCGGTTTCCGTTTCACCGTGTATTATCGCCCAATTCACCGGTACCCGGCCACGGTATTTGGGCAGCAGCGAGCCATGCATGTTGAGCGCCCCGTGTTCAGGGAGCTCCAGCAGCTCGCGCTTGAGCATTTCGCGGTAGTAGAAGGAAAAGAAGAAATCCGGCTGTAGCGCGCGTATCTGCGCCACCACTTCGGGCGTATTGGGGTTGTCCGGGGTGATTACCGGAATGTCATGCAGCGCGGCCAGGCTGGCCACGCTGTCAAACCAGATGTTTTCTTTTGGGTTGTCGCGATGCGTCACCACCAGCGCCACGTCGACGCCGTGCGCCAGCAGCACATTCAGGCAGCGGTAACCCACATTGTGGTAGGCAAAGACAACGGCACGGCTCATTTGCTGTTATCCAGCACGGCCTGGATCAGGTAGCGCGGACGGTGGCGCACCTGCTGGTAGATGCGGCCGATGTATTCGCCCAGCATGCCGATGCCGAACAGGGTGACGCCGATCAGGAAGAAGGCGATGGCGAACAGGGTGAACACCCCCTCCACTTCCGGGCCCACGATCAGGCGGCGTGCCACCAGCAGCACCACCAGGGCACCGGACAGCAGCGACACGGCAATGCCGACCATGGAGAACCATTGCAGCGGCACCACCGAGAAGCCGGTCATCAGGTCGAAGTTGAGGCGGATCAGGCTGTACAGCGAATATTTGGATTCACCCACCGCGCGCTCCTCGTGCTCCACCACCACCTCGGCCGGGCTGCGCGCAAAGGTGTAGGCCAGCGCCGGCACGAAGGTGTTCACTTCCTGGCAGCTGTTGATGGCGTCGATAATGTTGCGGTCGTAGGCGCGCAGCATGCAGCCCTGGTCGGTCATCTTGATACGGGTGATACGCTCGCGCAGATTGTTCATGGCACGCGAAGCCACATGGCGCCACCAGCTGTCATTGCGCTGCTTGCGGATGGAGCCGATATAGTCATGGCCCTCGTCCATCTTGGCCAGCAGCTTGGCAATCTCTTCCGGCGGGTTCTGCAGGTCGGCATCCAGTGTCACCACGCGACGGCCGCGCGTATGCTCGAAGCCGGCGAGGATGGCCATGTGCTGGCCGAAGTTGCCGTTAAACAACACCACGCGCGTCACATCCGGGCGATGCTGGAACTGCTCGCGCAGAATGGCGGCGGAACGATCGCGGCTGCCGTCGTTGATGAACACGATCTCGTAGCTGATACCGAGCTTGTCCAGCGCCGGGTAGAGGCGATCGAACAGGGTCTGCAGGCCTTCTTCTTCGTTGTATACGGGGATGACGACGGATAGTTCAGTTGTGTGCATAAAGCTTATCTCTGATGAAATCTATTTATAAAACCCAGTCTATCCGCAGATTACACAGATTAAATGGATTCAGGTTTTGGCCATGTTTTTAATCGGCGTCAATCTGCGCAATCTGCGGACAAAACGCCCTTCAGCTCAATATCTCACGCACGGCAGTACAAACGCGCTCCACATCTGCCGTACTCATCGCCGGGAACAGCGGCAGGGTCACGATGCTGCGCCCCACCCGCTCGGCCACCGGGAACATGCCCTCCCTGAAGCCGCGCTCGCGGTACAGCTGGAACAGATGGATGGGCGGGTAATGCACGCCGCAGCCGATGTTACGCTCTTTCATTTGCGCCATAAAGTCAGCGCGCACGATACCTTGCGGCAGCACGATCTGGAACATGTGCCAGTTGCTGCTGGCAAAATCCTGCGGCGGTAACTGTGCGCCGGTCTGCTGTTCAAAATCTGCCCCCAGCGTGGCGAAATAATGCTGCGCCAGTTCGCGCCGGCGTGCGGTGATGGCAGACAATTGCGGCAACTGGCCGAGGCCGATGGCGGCGGCGATGTCGGTCATGTTGAACTTGCCCCCCAGCACGTCCACTTCAATGCCGTCGAAACCGCTGCGGGTCACGCCCTGCAAACGATACTTCTCGGCCAGGCGCGCCTCATCGGCGTTGTTCAGCACCAGGCAGCCGCCTTCTGAAGTGGTCAGATTTTTGTTGGCCTGAAAACTGAAGGAAACAAAATCGCCGAAGGCACCGATGCGCTTGCCCTTCCAGGTGGAATCGATGGCCTGCGCGGCATCCTCCACCACGCGCAGATTATGGCGCCGGGCAATATCGTAAAGCCGGTCCATGTCCACCGGCAGGCCGGCCAGATAGACGGGGATGATGGCGCGCGTGCGCGGCGTGATCGCCGCTTCCACCTTGTCCAGATCGATATTGCGCGTCACCGGGTCGATGTCGGCAAACACCGGTGTGGCGCCCACTTCAAGGATGACGTTGGCGGTGGCCACCCAGGAGATCGGCGTGGTGATCACTTCATCACCCGGGCCGATGCCGGCGATGCGCAGGGCGATCTCCATGGTGCAGGTGCCGGAATTGAAGGTGCGCACCGGACGCCCGCCGAACAGTTGCGACAGCTGTTTCTCGAACTCCAGCACCCTGGGGCCGCTGGTAATCCAGCCTGAGCGCAGCGTTTCCGCCACGGCAGCAATGGTTGCCTCATCGATATAAGGTTTTACAAACGGCAAAAATTCACTCATGGCAACCTCGTATATTTATTTCATCTGCCCGGCACGGAACAGGCGCAGCTGCCCTGGCACAGACAAAGCCAGGCAGCTGACCAGCAGCACAATCTTCAACCAGTCGGTACCCGGATAGACATCGCTATAGTCATGCCACAGCGACCACACTGCCCACACTGAAAGCGGCGTCGCGATCAGGGCGAAGGCGCGCTGCGCCCAGATATTCAGGCCGGCGCGCCAGTATTGTCCCAGCCACACCGCCCCCATCGCCACCAGCCAGCCGCCGGCTGCGCCGCCCAGCACATCCAGCGGCCAATGCACGCCGCTGGCAATGCGCGAGAGGCCGACCAACAGCGCCAGCAACAGCATGGCGAACTTGATCCAGTGATTCACGCGCTGCCAGCAGAGCAGCCCGGCCAGCAGGAATATCGAGGTGGTGTGGCCGGAAGGAAAGGAGTTGCTCTGCAAGGCCGGGCCGATCAGGTGAAAACTGTCCAGTACCAGCATCGCCGGTGGGCGCGCGTGGGAAAACAGTTCTTTCATGCCCTGCACCCACAGCGTGACCAGCAGCACGGCGAGAATAAACTCCCACACCACATCCGGGCGCCGCCCCAGAAACGGCAGCAGGAACAGGATCGCGATCTTGCCGTCGCCCACCATGGAAAGGTGTATCCACACCGCATCACCGGCATGTGCCAGGATTTTGTTGATGGCATAAAACAGCGGCACGTTGCCATCCAGCAGGCCCAGCACGGCCATGGCAGCGAGGGAAAGCAACGGCACCCCCCACAGCCAGGCCAGTCTTTGCCGATGAGTAGCGTTATTTTTTGAATTCATTGCAGGCATAGAAGGTAAAAGTGGAGATCAGGCGCCCGTGCGCCATGATCGGCATCTGCTCGCGCAGTGTGCAACTGGCAAACTGGTTCGCTCCGCCGTTGGCAGGTCTTGCCTCGGCCTCGGGCCACGTCACCAGGATGCCGCGTGCGCCATCTTGCGGCGAACCGAACCACAGGTCAAACTGGTCAAATCGCGTATCCATCACCTCTACCGGCAACGGCCGTGCATACCAGGCCAGGCGGCTGGCCTGGGTCCAGTTTTCAATAAACAGTTGCGGCGTGCTGCCCGCAGTCGTCGCCATCTCGGCGCGCAGCTCTGCTGCTCGGTGCGCGGCCTGCTCCCAGCCATACAGGTCGCGCAAGGGGTTGCGGTTGTCCGGGAACGGCAGCCACGGCATTAAAAATTCGCTGAACGCTACCACTATAAACAACACGGCATAGGTGCCGGATATCCAGATGCCGATGCGCACCCAGCGCCTGTGCGCCCAGACACGCTGCAACCAGCGTGCCAGCAGTGGCAACACGGCCAGCCAGCCGAGCGAGGTCCAGTGCGGCAAAGTCATTTCATAACCGGAATTCCAGCCAAACAGCAGCAACACCGGCAGGGCCAGTGCCAGGCAAAGCTGCACGCCGCTGTCGCGCCATTCGCGCAGGCTGGCAACAATCGCGACCAGCCCGAACAGATAGATGCCGGGGCCGTAGACGATCAGCTGGGCCAGCTGGGAAATCACCACTCTGGCCATTTTCCAGAGCGGGTTGGCGGTGCCATGGTGCAGCTGGTAGAGAAAAGAAATCCACTCGTGACGATAGTTCCAGTACAGCACCGGCAGGATCAGCAGCCCGGCCAGCAACAGCGTCAGCCAGGGACCCGGCGTGCGCAGCTGGCGCCATTGGCGGCTGAAGGTCAGCGCCAGCAACACGCTGAACACCAGGGTGATGGCAGTATATTTGGACAGTCCCGCCAGACCGAGGCAGACGCCCAGCCACAGCCAGTCGCGCAAACGTCCCTGGGTGATTGCACCATGCAGCGCCAGCAACGCAAGCAGGCCCAGCAGCAGCAGCGGGCTGTCCGGCAGCATGGACATGCCGATCAGCTGGAACATCAGCGCGGATTGCAGCAGGGCGACACTGATAAATGCTGTCCACGGCGATTCATGCGGGAACAGGCTCAGCGTCAGGCGGTACAGCACCAGGCTGGCCGCGGAGAACAACAGCACGGGAATCACGCGCATTGCCAGGTCCGAGCTGCCAAACTGCAGCGCAATGGCCTGCAACCAGCCTATCATCGAGGGGTGGTCGAAATAGCTCCAGTCCAGATGCAAACCATACAGCGCGTAATGCGCTTCATCCGTGCTGAGCCCGATGGCAGCACCCGCGGTCAGGCGCAGCAGGGTGCTTGCTGCAACCAGCCACAGGGTGGCTTGCCAGGGCGTCAGGCGTTGGAAGAATTGGCGCATGGGATTCTAGCTGCGGCTGACGATATAGACGCCGACGATAATGACGCCGATGCCGGCCAGGCGCGTCAGGCTCACTGCCTCGCCGAACAGCCACCAGGCCGCCATGGCGTTGACCACATAGCCGATCGACAGCATGGGGTAAGCGATGCTCACCTCCACCCGCGACAGCGCCATGATCCACACCACCACGCTGATCACATAGAAGCTGAGGCCGCCCATGATGTGCGGCTCGGTGGCGAGCTGCCAGCCCACCGGCAGGATGTTGTCGCGGCTGAATTCGAAATGGCCGACGGCATTGGTGCCGGCTTTCAGCAGCAACTGCGCACCGGCATTGAGCAGCACGCCGGTGAGTATCAGGGAAAAACTGAGCAGGTTCATGGCTTCCTTATCACGACGTATTGAGTATCCTGCGCGATCACTTGCATCGGCAGGCCCTTGGCTTTCAATTCTTCCAGAACAGGCGCTTCCATAATGGCCAGCGCATAAGCATCCTTGTGCCAGGCCTGTTCGAAATCGGCCACGCTGCCGACTCCCTTGCCGGGCTCCTGTTGCAAGCCGAACTCCATTTCATCCTTGAATGACACCAGCGTCATGCTGCGCTGCAGGTAAAACGACAGCGTCGAGTCATACAGATACAGGCTGTAGAAAGGCACATTCGGCTTGAGATAGGGGCGCACCTGTTGCGCCAGGCGCCAGGCAGAGCCGAGCGGCGCCAGGCTTTCATGGCCGGAGATGGTGAGCTGGCCGAATAGCAGTGCAGACACAGCAAAGGCAAGAATGGCGGCACGCACGCGCGCCTTGCGTAACAGATATAGACCCAGCAGCGAACCCACCAGCCAGATCACTGCGGCAACAGCCAGCCAGACTGCATAGCGCTGGTAAAACACCTGCTCATCCGCTCCGCCGAAGTTTCCTGCATAACGTGACAACACCAGCAGCGCACCCGCCATCAGCGCCACCGGCGCCATCATCCAGAACTGCACACGTGCAGAAATTTGCGTCAGACGCAGGCCAACCAGAAGCGCCAGCGCCGGGAAGACCGGCAGAATGTAGGACGCCAGCTTGGAGTCGGAGATGGAAAAAAACACAAAGATAAATACAGCCCAGATCAGCAGAAAACGCCTGGGCTTGAAGCGCTCTTGCGCGGCAGCAGCGCTATTCCAGGCGGTCAGTAGCGCATCTGCCAGATTGACCAGCCAGGGCAGGATACCGCCGACCAGTACCGGGATAAACCACCACCACGGCTCATAGCGGTTGTGCGTCTTGGTGAGGAAGCGCTCGAAGTGCTCGTGGATGAAGAAGAAGTGCGCGAACTCGGGATTCGCACGCGAAACGGCAATGAACCACGGCGCACTAATCGCCAGAAACAGCAGCGTGCCGGTGATCAAGTGCAGTCGCTTCCACAGCGCCCAGTCGCGCTGGATCAGGGTGTAGAGCACCAGCACCGCACCCGGCAGCACCAGGCCAATCAGCCCCTTGCTCAGCACCGCCAGGGCCAGCGCTGCCCAGGTCACATGCATCCAGATGCGGTTCTCGCGTGGTGTGGCCCGGTCATGCTGCGCCAGCACAAAGCCGCACATGCCCAGCGCCATGAAAAACGTCAGCCCCATGTCGAGGGAATTCATGTGGCCTATCATCACATACAGCACACTGCTGCCCAGCACTGCTGCGCTGTACAGGGCAGCCTCACGCCCCCACAGGCGCAGTGCGGTGAAATAGACCAGGATGATGCCGAGAAAACCGGTCAGCGCCGTCCACAGTCGCGCGCTCCAGCCATGCTCGCCGAATACCTCGTAGGCGGCAGCGGTGGTCCAGTATTGCAGCGGCGGTTTTTCGAAATACTTGAGGTCGTTGAGGCGCGGTGTAGTCCAGTCCCCGCTCGCCACCATCTCGCGTGAAATCTCGGCATAGCGTCCCTCATCCGGCTTGATCAGCTTGCGGTATTCGAGATTGCCAAACCAGATGACAACAACAGCCAGCAACAGTGTCCAGAGCCAGCGCTTATTAGCTGCAGGGGACATCATTGAGGAAGTTTCCGGGCAACAGATTGATATGCGCTGCTGATTGTGAAGACGGTGTTTAATTTCATACAGAAGGCTCTCTGGGCCACAGACGCGGCATATATCCTGAAAGACGCGAATTTTAACCCAGATTGCCCCCGACTGGCTTCAGGGATGTCTCCAAAACATCAAACTGTCAGCGCGGTTCTTCGCCCTTTTCTTTCACCTCGGCCTTTGCCCAGCCATGCGCGAAGGTGATCTCAAGCTTTGCACCCGCTGCCAGCCTGGCGCTGTCGGCCACGATCACGCCGCGTTCATCGCGCACCATGCTGTAACCGCGCGCCAGCACCTGGCGCGGGTCGAGATGCAGCAAATGCTGGCTGGCGCCAGCCAGGCGCGCATCGTAGCGCTCCAGCCTGCGCCGCATCGCCTCCTGCAGGCGCCGGCCAGATTCGGCCTGACGATTATCCAGTTGTGCAAGCTGCGGCCGCGCCATGCGCAAACGTTGCTGTGCGCTCTGCCAGCGCCATTGCAGGTTTTGCGCGGCGCGGTCCATGGCAGTCTGCAAGCGCTGCTGCAATTGTCCGAGGTGCTGTAGTTGCTGTTGTGCGCGCTGTGCCGGGTGCACCAGACGGCGCTGCAAATAATCCAGCTGCTGCATGGCGCGCTCCAGCTGGCGCAATACGGCACGCGCCATGCGCTGCTGCAGCTGTTGCAGGCTCAGGCTGAGTTCCTGGCGGTTCGGGGTGGCCGCCTGCGCAGCCGCCGTGGGGGTGGCCGCGCGCTGGTCGGCCACGAAATCGGCGATGGTGAAATCG
>JBGPPE010000116.1:0-8017 GCA_041488395.1 Gallionellaceae bacterium | reverse complement strand
TTGCGTGCGATTGCACGTTCAAGATCGTCGATGGACAGGCCCTGATCGGCAAGTTTGCCAGGGTCAGGTTGCACTTCGAAGGCGCGCA
The DNA here is from genome assembly GCA_041488395.1 of Gallionellaceae bacterium. GTDB lineage: Bacteria > Pseudomonadota > Gammaproteobacteria > Burkholderiales > Gallionellaceae > 39-52-133. Next base: position 7,929 of record JBGPPE010000116.1, on the reverse strand, counting down.
CCAGGCCACCAAGCGAGTTTACGTCAGCCACTCCATCCACAGCGCGCAATCTCGGGCGAATCACCCAGTCCTGGATAGTACGCAATTCGCTGTTGCTGATGCCTTCACCCTTAACGCGATACATATATATGTCACTCAAAGGAGTAGCGATCGGCGCCAGCACCACCTCGGCATCCTTGGGCAACGCGTCCTTCACCTGACTCAGGCGCTCGGCCACCTGCTGGCGAGCCCAGTAGATGTCGGTGCCATCTTCGAAATCAATGATAATGTTGGAAAGTGCGTACTTGGTGGTCGAACGCAGTATCTTCAGACGCGGGATACCCTGCATTTCCATCTCGATCGGAAAGGCAATGCGCGACTCAACCTCGGTCGGTGCCAGCCCGGCGGCCTTTACGATCACTTGCACCTGGGGCGGCGAGATATCGGGGAAAGCATCGATGGGTAAAGTACGAAATGCCCACAAGCCGCCGGCGACAACAGCCGCAGCAATGAGCAACAGCATCAGGCGCTGGATCAGCGCGAAACGAATAAGTGCAGCAATCATGGTGCAATTCCTTTTGAAGATTCGAGCAGCGAGACACCGGATGCAAGACGCAGATCAGCCGCCACGAGCACGCTTTCATGTTGTAATTCCAGGTAACGCGCAAGGGCGTCAAAATAGGTGTTATTGGCGTCCAACAGCGTGAGCAGATTGAGTTCGCCGACGGCGAAGCTGTGGCGCGTGAGCGCGAACATCTCGCGCGCGGGTTCAAGCAAATTCGTGCGCAGCCGCTCGCCCTGCTCAAGCAGGCGCAGCAGCTGCGTATGCGCCTGCTCAAGGTGGCTACGAGCATCGCGTTGCGCCACGTCAAGCCGTGCCTGCGCGCGATCGGACTCAGCCCTGGCCCTGACGACCATCCCGCTGCTGCTCCAAAACGGGATCTGCACACTTACCCCTACTCCAGTCGCATCGCGGCGTTCGCCTGCGATATAGCCGCCTTCACGGTACACAGTCAGTACCGGGTCGGCGAGGCGCTGGGATTCAGCTACCGCAATCCCAGACTGCATGGCATCGGCCTCTTTGCGCGCCGCCACCAGCGCAGGATGTGAGTCCAGCCCACGTATCAGCACAGCTAAACTAGCGGGCGCGGCCGGCAGAGTCAGTTCCCCCAGCTCTACCGTTGTCCCGTTCGACAGCGCAAGCAGCGCACGAAAATCAAGCAGCTCTTTCTGCTGTTCACGTTCGGCCACGGCTACAGTCTGATTTGCCTCCTCATTTAAAATGGAAAGACGTCTGCGTTCAAGTGGTGTGAGATAGCGTACCAGCCGATCCGCCCCTGGCTTGCGCGAGGTGTTCAGTGATTCCGCCACGAGTTTCTGGCGCTCCTCGGCAAGCTGGCTTTTGGCTACGGCAAGTTGCAGCGCATAATAAACGCGTGCAACCTCGCGCTCCAACAGCAGCCGTTGCGAACTGCGGTTTGCCTGCGCACTTTCAAGACTGGCCCGGGCGGCATTCTGCTGGTAAGTGAGTCGCCGTAAAGGTATCGGCTGGCTCAAGGCGATTTGCGTGACATCGACACCACCACGCCCATCTTCCATGCCGAGCCGGTTATCGGCACGCACTTCCATGGTGGGATTCGGCATGGCACCGGCTTGGGATAAATCTCCCCCGCGCGCTGTGATTTCCGCCTCGGCAGCACGCATTTCGGGCGCTATGTCGAGCGCGCGGCTTACGCTATCTGCAAGCGTCCATGACTTGACCTCCTTTGCCAATACTGGCGCCGCGCCATTTGATTCGGGTGCGTCAGCAAGTGTGGTAGCCGAAATTTGAGGAAGGGTGCCTTTAGTGGGCTGTGGAACGTCCCGCCACAACGCACTGGTATCAGTGAGCTCGCCCTGTGCTGCAGAAAAATTCACCTGTGCAGAGTGTAGTGTCGGGCTGGCTTGTTTCTGCGTGAGGGAAGCCGACAGAACCAGAGGCGGATAAAAAAATGCGAACAAGAATACCACACCCATAAGGCGTCGCAGCAGGCGCAATCTGCTACGCAGATTGCGCAAAATAGTGATGAATTGCACGGTAACTCCTTCTAACATGCGTGCTCACTCACGAAAATCAGCGAGCACTCAGAACAAAATCAAAAAATTATTGGATTTATTCTTATGAAAGAAGGCGTGGTGGACGGTAAAGACTGTCTATGGAAGAAAGCTGAATACAGAGCACTTGCTGGTTGGAATACTCGCTGGTGAATTCAGGTGTAACGTGCGATATCTCACTGTGGAATCCCACGAAATGTCCGATGGAATGACACCAGTGATTACACGGAATTTTAGGTGAAGCCGTTTTTAGGTCTTCGGATACGCCTGAAAAATGGTCATCGTTCACAGCCAAACTATGTTGTTCGTGTTGTTCATCGAACCAAACATCAGCAACAGCTTCTTTGTTAAATGTCCAGCCACCGCCATTGATCACGAGCGTGATCAAGAGAAGGTTGATGGTTAGACGAATCATTCTTTTCATTTTTTATACTAAAACTTTCGTGCCGAAGATCTGCCGATCACTTATTTCTGCTGCCACATCCATTGCTGATGCTGCATCATTTGATCCATCATCATCTGCATCATGTCCAAGCGGTTTTGCATCATCTGCGGACTTGTCGCTTGATTGCCCATCATCGGGCCCTTCATCATATGCCCACCCATCATGTGATCGCCCATGCAGCAACCCTCTTGCATTTGTCCCATCATCATCCCGCCGCAGCACATGTTCATCGTCTGCATTCCTTGTTGCATGGTCTGCCAGTGCTCCTGCATAAGACTTTGACGTTCCTGCGGGTCGGATGTCTGCCGAATTCTCTCCATTTGCTGTTGCATGAGCTTGATCTGCTCCTGCCATTGGGCAAGTTGTTTTTCCTGTTCGGCGTTGCTCGGCACCGCTTTGCTCTGTGCTGCGGATTTTGCCGCAGGCGCATCGGCGGCCATAAGTGCGGTTGTTGACATTGCCAGCACGGTGGCAATGCCTAAAATAATAAATCGATTCATTTTTATCTCCTTTTTTAGTTAAGAGGAAGTTCCGACCATGAAAACATGAGAACTATGGCTTGGAGGCGGACTTCTTGCATCACTAACGGTGTACGCGTTACTATTAACAACCCTGTAGTGGCTTTAGAGTCAACAGAATAAAATCGAAAGTTGTCGAATGGGAGAACCAATGCGAATCGGCGAATTACACCACGCAACCGGCGTTAACATTGAAACTATCCGGTTCTATGAAAAAGAAGGGTTGTTACCCGTACCCGCACGCACGGGCAACGGTTACCGTACCTATAGCTCGACTCATTTGGAACGCCTGTCTTTTATCCGTCACTGCCGCGCGCTGGATATGCCTCTGTCTGAGATCAAGCAGATACTCGATTTCGTTGCGCACCCTGAAGCTGACTGTGGCGACATCAATCGCTTAATCGACGAGCAACTGGCGCGGGTGCGGGTGCGGCTAAAATCCATGCGCGCATTAGAAAAGCAGTTGTCGCAGCTTCGCGTTCACTGCGAAGCAAACCATACCGCCGCCGAGTGTGGAATTTTGCATGAGTTGGTTGCTGCCGCCAACTGCGAAACATGAGCGCTCCTCCCTTTAGGTTGCAATGCTGCCCTGTTTAACTGAAAGGCAAACAGGTGATCAAGAGTTGGCTAAAAATATAGCGTTGTTCGTCGCCACCTCCGTCGCCGAAATCGTATGCTGCTATTTGCCAAGGCATTAGCTCAAGCATGATAAGTCCGTGTAGCTACTATTTCCGGCGTTATCAATCCATCTTGTTATTTAGCTGCCCGATAGCGGACACACGTGAAGGGCAGTTATTGGCCGAAAGTGAGGGTTCGAAAAAGTTGGAAGCGGACATTGCAGCAGGATGGGCGACAGTCTTTTCAGGAAATCGCTAAAGTCCGCTAAGGCCGAGGAGCTGACAATCATGCTCATCACTCGACTGACTGCTTCTGGCCGACAACGGAAGTCTACCCATTGTTTCTCACCGCTGCATAGCTGCCAGAAAAACTAGCCTTCCATAAACTCCAGCGCATTCCCATCCGGGTCACGGCAAAACAATGCACGTCTGCCAGATTTGCTCATAGTGTAGCCAACACCTGCCCCTTCCATCTGCCGCACCAGCGCATTCAGATCATTCACCGCCAGCGCAATGTGACGGTCACGCCCGCCGTGTTCCGGCCGTTGCAGGCCGAACTCGGGGCTGGGTAGCTGCATCAGGTGAATTTGCTGCTGCGGGCCGATGTCGTACCACACGCCGGGGAAGCTCATCTCGGGGCGTGTGCTGTTGAGGGGCAAGCCCAGCACGCCTTCATAAAATTTCCGTGCCCGCGGCAGATCCTGCACCACAAAGGTGGCATGCAGCAGGCCGTGGATCAGCGCCATCTCAGGCGCCTTTGACCGGCACCACTTTGCTGGCCGCCTGCTTGGCGCGGGTTCTGGCTTCGTCGGTATCCTTGCCATTGGCCAGAGCAACCCCCATGCGGCGACGCGCAAAGGATTCAGGTTTGCCAAACAACCTGATGTCGCTTTGCGGCACGCTCAGCGCCTCGGCCACACCGCTAAAGGCGATGCCCTTTTCTTCCAACTGGCCGTAGATCACGGCGCTGGCACCGGGGGCACGCAGTGCGGTGTTGATCGGCAAACCGAGAATGGCGCGGGCATGCAGCTCAAATTCGTTCTGCACCTGGCTGCACATGGTGACCATGCCGGTGTCATGCGGGCGCGGGCTGACTTCACTGAACCAGACTTCATCGCCCTTGACGAACAACTCCACACCAAACAGGCCGAGGCCGCCCAGGTTGTCGGTCACACTCTTGGCGATGTCACGCGAGCGTTGCAGTGCCAGCGGGCTCATCGCCTGCGGTTGCCAGCTTTCCACATAATCGCCATGCACCTGTACGTGGCCAATCGGGTCGCAGAAACTGGTTTCAATTTTTCCATCCGAACCCATGGCGCGCACAGTGAGCTGGGTGATTTCATAGTCAAAGCGGATCAGCCCTTCCACGATTACCCGTCCCTGATTCACGCGCGAGCCGCTGGCTGCGTAGTCCCAGGCGGCATCCACTTCTGCCGCGCTATCCACTTTTGACTGCCCCTTGCCCGAGGAAGACATCACCGGCTTGATGATGCAGGGATAACCAATGCCGCCGTCAATCGCTGCGCGCATTTCCTGCAGGCTGCTGGCAAATTTGTACGGTGAAGTAGGCAGGCCCAGCGTTTCTGCGGCCAGGCGGCGGATGCCTTCGCGGTTCATGGTGAGCTGGGTGGCGCGTGCGGTAGGGATCACCCGCGCCAGCCCGTCACGCTCCATTTCCACCAGCATGTCGGTGGCGATAGCTTCGATTTCCGGCACGATAAAGTCCGGTTTTTCTTTTTCCACCAGCGCGCGCAATGCGGCACCATCCGCCATGTTGATGACGTGAGCGCGGTGTGCCACCTGATGGCCGGGAGCATCGGGGTAGCGATCCACCGCGATGGTTTCCACACCAAGGCGTTGCAGTGCAATGATGACCTCCTTGCCCAATTCGCCGCTGCCAAGCAGCATGACTTTGGTGGCAGAGGGGCTAAGTGGTGTACCGATGGTGATCTGGTTTTTCATACAAGTGGCTCGCTAGGAATTAACAAAATATTTTCTGCATTCATTTTTTCAGCTCAGGCTTTTTCCGGTTCAGAATAAATTTTCCCGGAGAGCAGGCTGGCCGAAACAATTAATACCGCACCGATCATCTCGCGCACGCCCATCCTCTCGCCGGCCAGTAAATACGCGGCGATTGCAGCAAAGACCAGTTCGGAAAGAAACAGCACAATCGCCTGGTTGGCGGGCGTGTGCGTGAGGCCGTATTGTACGGCGAAACTGGTGGCGCAAATCACCAGCCCGATCAGCACCAGCAGCCACCATGAGTCCGGCTGCACGGCTTGCACCTGCGTGGCCAGATGGCCGTAAAACAACAGAAACACGCCGGTCAAAATAGAAGTGCCAAACCAGACGGTGGCCGATTTGAAATTGACGCTTAAATGGTGCGTGTGGCGCACCAGCACGTTGGCCAGCGCAAAGCTCATACCGGCCGACAGGCCGATCCATTCGGCACGGTTCTGCGGTAGCGGCAGCCCCAGGCTGGGCTGCCATAACATCACCACAGCTCCCGTCAGTGACAGCGCAATAACGGCATAGCCGTAGCGGTTCAATCTCTCGCCCAGCAGCCAGTGCGCAAAAAACACTGTCCATAGCGGCGCCAGGTAGAACAGCAACAGCACGCGCATCACCTCGCCTTCGAGGATCGCCAGCACATAGCCAAAGTTGGTCCAGCCTGCGGTGATGGTCAGCAGCAAGCCCCATCTGCCGGCCACCCGCAGCTCGCGCCAGATCGGGCCGGATACCAGCAAGCCGAAGATCAGCGCAATGGAATACGTCAGGAACGAGGCCAGTGCACCGGAAACGCCCGCCTGCTCCAGCACACGAAAGGGATACCAGATCATTCCCCACACTGCCGCACCACTTAAGAGGCCGGTTACTGCTGTTATTCTTTGTTTTGATGGCATGTGGATTTTGAAAAACTTGTTTATCCGCAGATTCCGCAGATTGACGCAGATTTAAACATGAAAACGAATCAGACAGCTGCCTGTAGCTAAAAGACTGCCTCTGCACAAGGTTTTAATCATGTGTAATCTGCGAAATCTGCGGACCAGCTTTATCTGCGCTTCATTTATAATCGCGCTCTGTTCCGCATCAACATAATAAACATGAATCCCCTGCTCGACCACCTGCAACCTTATCCATTCCAGAAACTTGCCGCCCTGTTTAAAGGTGTGACGCCCAATGCCGCCTACAAGCCGGTGGCCCTGCATATCGGCGAGCCCAAGCACGCCACGCCGCAGTTTATCTGCGATGCACTGAGCGCAAACCTCAACGGCTTGGCGAATTATCCCACGACCGTGGGCAGCGACGCGTTGCGCAACAGCATAGCCGGCTGGCTGCAGCAGCGTTACGGCCTGCCCGCGCTGGATGCCAAGACGCCCGCTTTGGATCCAAAAACACAAGTCTTGCCGGTGAATGGCAGCCGCGAAGCGCTGTTTGCCTTTGCCCAGGCCGTCATCGACAGCAGCCGTACCAACCCGGCGGTGGTCTGCCCCAATCCGTTCTACCAGATCTATGAGGGTGCAGCGCTGCTGGCCGGAGCAACCCCCTATTTCCTCAACACCCTGCCGGAAGACAATTACGCGCTGAATTTTGGCGAAATCGACGAGGCTACCTGGCAGCGCACCCAGCTGATTTATGTGTGCTCGCCGGGTAACCCCAACGGCCATGTGATGCCTTTGGCGGAATGGAAGACGCTGTTTGAAATGTCGGACCGCTACGGCTTTGTCATCGCCGCAGACGAATGTTATTCGGAAATTTATTTCGACACACCGCCACTGGGCGCCATGGAAGCGGCCCAGAAACTTGGCCGTAGCGACTATCGCAACCTGGTGATGTTCTCCAGCCTGTCCAAGCGATCCAACGTGCCCGGCCTGCGCTCGGGCTTTGTCGCGGGCGATGCCAAGGTGCTGGAAAAATTTACCCTGTACCGCACTTACCACGGCTGCGCCATGAATCCCGCGGTGCAGGCGGCCAGTACCGCCGCCTGGCAAGACGAGGCGCACGTTGCCGAGAATCGCCGTCTGTATGCCGAAAAATTCAGCCAGGTCATAGCGATACTCAAGCCGGTGCTGCCGGTCACCTTGCCGGATGCCAGCTTTTACCTTTGGCTGCGTGTGCCTATAGCGGATACGACCTTCGCGCAACAGCTGCATCGCGACTATAATGTCACCGTGCTGCCCGGCAGTTTCCTCGCTCGCGAAGCGCGTGGAGTAAACCCGGGCGAAAATTTTGTGCGCATTGCGCTGGTTGCCTCGCTGGCTGAAACAGTGGATGC
>JBGPPE010000115.1:0-8093 GCA_041488395.1 Gallionellaceae bacterium | reverse complement strand
GTATACTGTCGAGTGTTGTATTGACTGCCACATCGGCCAGCATTTCCTGCTCCTTGAGCGGGATGCCCAGCTTTTCGTAAGTGCGCAGCAGCTCCGGATCGATTTCCGCCAAACTGCGCGCACCTGGCTTGTTCGATTTGGGTGCGGAATAGTAGCTGATGTTTTGGTAGTCGATCGCCGGATAATGCACGTTGGCCCAGCGCGGCTCGCTCATGGTGAGCCAGTGGCGGTAGGCTTGCAGCCGCCATTCCAGCATGAATTCCGGCTCGTTCTTGCGCGCCGAGATCATGCGGATGATGTCCTCGTTCAGGCCGCGCGGCACCGTATCGGTTTCCACTGTCGTATAGAAACCGTGCCGGTATTCGCGACCAATCAGTTCATCCAGTTGTTTGGTTGCAACAGGCATATTTACCTCCAAGCGAAAACCTGTTTACTCCCTCTCCCTGTTCCAATTTGCATTACGCCACCCCTTAGTGTCGGGGCAATTTTAGTTCATCTCCGGCCTGGTCACTTTACCGCTACCACTCTTGCGGCAACTGGTAGCGCTGCGGCAACAAATCGACGATTTCCCTCTGCACCAGGATGTTGTGCTCTTCATAGAGCGCATCGCCGCTCAGCGCCAGCACCTCATCAACATTCTCCAGCACTTTCTCGCCCTGCCACACCCATTCGACCGGAAGGCATACATCCGCATCGCCCTTGCCCGGAAAATCCGAGCGCACAACTCCTACGGCTTTGATCTGCAGAGCGGATTCCGCTGTGCCATGTTTGATGAAAACGATGTCTTCGTTCCTCATCGGCGAAACGACACCGTGCAGATCGAATTTGCCATCCGGCGAGTGATGGAGACACACAATGCTGCTGTCGATGAAACCTTGCGCATTGAGTTCCTCAATTCCGAAAAATGCAGCCATTACACCCTCCTGCTCGATAGGCAGTTAGCTGGCAGATAGACCGCTCCGGTCATGCTAAATCGTCGTGATTATTTCGGCGCGATCCGCGCTGAGACTGGGCGCACAGAGGTATGGCAGCCAGCAGGCCATATGCTTATACTATACTTGTCCTAGTAATTTAGTCAAGTATTAACCGGGCGGGACGGGCAGAGCATGGCGCTGGCCACGACCCAGCGTTCGTAGTCTTCTGCCGTGACATAGCCCAGCGCAACTGCTGCCTGTTGGAGGGTGGTTCCATCGCGGTGCGCACGCCTGGCGATCTCGGCGGCGCGGTCGTAACCGATATGCGGCACCAGGGCGGTCACCAGCATCAGCGATTGTTCCATCAACTCGGTCAGCCGCTGGCGATTAGCCTCAATGCCACGCACGCAATATTGCTCAAAGCTCTCCATCCCCTCGGCCAGCAGGCGCAGGCTTTGCGCAAAATTGTAGGCGATGAGCGGTTTATGGACATTCAGTTCGAAATTGCCCGATGCGCCACCCAGCGTGATCGCCATATCGTTGCCGATGACCTGGCAGCACAGCATGGCCAGCGCCTCGCATTGTGTCGGGTTCACCTTGCCCGGCATAATCGAGCTGCCCGGCTCATTCTCCGGCAGGCGCAGCTCACCCAGGCCTGAACGCGGCCCGGAAGCCATCCAGCGCAGGTCGTTGGCGATTTTCAGCAGGGCAACGGCGAGCACCTTGAGTGCCCCATGCGCACTGACCAGCGCATCATGCGCTGCGAGTGCGGCGAATTTGTTGTCGGCACTCCTGAACGGCAATTGCACGCGCTGGCTCAACTCAGCCGCCACGCGCGCCCCGAATTCGGGATGGGTGTTCAGGCCGGTGCCTACCGCGGTGCCGCCAACAGCCAATTCCAGGAGCCCCTCCAGAGTGGCGGTAATGGCAAATTCGGCATGCTGCAGCTGTGCGACATAGCCGGAGAATTCCTGCCCCAGTGTCAGCGGCGTGGCGTCCTGCAAATGGGTACGCCCGACCTTGAGTATCTCCGCAAAATCTTGCGCTTTTTCGGCCAGAGTCATGCGCAATATATCCAATGCCGGCAGCACCTCCCAGGCGATACCAATGGCCGCTGCCAGATGCATCGCCGTGGGAAAAATGTCATTCGACGACTGGCCGAGATTGACCTCATCATTCGGGTGGACCAGCCGGTTGCGGCCGCGTTCGCCCCCCAGCAACTCGGACGCGCGGTTGGCCAGCACCTCGTTCATGTTCATATTGCTCTGCGTACCCGAGCCGGTTTGCCACACAGACAGCGGAAACTCTTCCCCATGCTGCCCCGTCAGTACCTCATCCGCGGCATTGATGATGGCCTCGGCTTTTTCGGCCTGCAACAGGCCGAGATCGCGATTGACGCTGGCACAGGCACGTTTTACTTCGGCCAGCGCAATAATGACTTCCTCCGGCATGCGCTCGGATGAAATGTGGAAATACTCGAGCGAACGTTGCGTCTGCGCCCCCCACAGGCGCTGCTGCGGGACTGCAATATCGCCAAACGAATCATGTTCAGTTCTGCTTTGCATGATGTCTTGTCCTGAATGTTCGACTTGCCTGTCGATAACCATGTTGGAGCAACGGAAACAAATGAAACGACGACTGACCAAAAGTTAGATTGAAATATTCGTTGCGCGTTCTGCAAACTATGCAGCAGGGGGCGACAGCACACCCCGAGCTGCTGAGGCTCAGCTCTTTTTCAGCAAGGACTTGAGATCGGCAAACGGCTGAAACGTTGCGCTGGCTTTAAGCTCCTTGCCTCCCGCTGCCACCTCGCGCCCTGCCGCATCCAGCTGTTTGGCATGTTCATTTTCATGGCAGTAGATGCACAACAACTCCCAGTTGCTGCCATCCGGCGGGTTGTTGTCGTGGTTGTGATCGCGGTGATGCACCGTCAGCTGCTGCAGATTAACCGGTGTAAATTCACGTGCACAGCGCCCGCACACCCAGGGATAAAGCTTGAGCGCCCGCTCGCGATAAGTGAGCTCGCGCTTCTCCGCATTGCGCCTGGCTTCGGCCACCACCCGGTCGAGGCGCTCAAGGTCAGGTGTTTTTCTGTTGATGCTCATGCAATCTCTCCAGGCATATTCGCTGCCAATCAGCATTTGGCCATAAATACCTGCCATGCGCCGATTGTGCCCGTTCTGCATGGCAGAATCCACTGCCTGCTGGCGACTTTGAATTATTTTTCGAGAACCGTTTTCACAGCGACTGCAAATCGCCCGGGATATCGATGTCGGTATAAATTCCCTTATCGTCAATTTTTATTTGCACCAGATTTTCCCTGTCGCGCTCCAGCAAGCGGCGTGCGCCAGTATCGCCGCGCAATGTTTGCAATTCCTCACAGTAGCAACGGGCAAAGCCGACCGGATGCCCGCGCCTGCCATCGCACGAAGTTGCGGCCAAATCTGCCCCGGCGACGAGCACATTGCGCACGCCGGCAATGGCTACCGCAGGCACAGCAGGCATATCGGCCAGCCCGATCATCCAGCCGGCGGCATCACGGTTGGCGCGCACGCCGCAGGCAAGGCTGGCCGCCATGCCCTGCGCTGCATCCTGGCAGACCAGCCAGTGCAGGGTTGCGGCCCTGCTTGCGCCCAGCGCAGCTGCGATTGCACTGCAAAATGCTGCCATTCCCGGCCTGACGACTACGGTGGTGCGCGCGAAACTCTCCAGCCAGGGCAGCAGGCTGTGCGCGGCGAGTGGCAGGGTCACACCTTGCAAGGTAAGCGGGTGCAGCAACTTGTCCGCACCGAAGCGGCGCGAGCTCCCCGCCGCCAGCACGATGGCTGCGATGTCAGCCGGATCAGACAAGGTCTTCCTGGTCAAAGGGCATACGCCGCAGGCGCTTGCCGCTCAGCGCGAACACGGCGTTGGCAACCGCGGGTGCGATCGGCGGTGTGCCGGGTTCGCCGATGCCGCTAGGGTGCTCGTTGCTTTCCACAATATGCACCTCAACCTGCGGCATTTCAGAAAAGCGCAGCGGGGCGTAGTCGTGGAAATTCGATTGCATCACCCTGCCGTCCTTCAGCGTGATCGCGCCATGCAGGGCGGCCGAGAGACCATAGACGATGCCCCCTTCAACCTGTTGCCGCACGCCGTCGGGGTTGACGACCATGCCGCAATCAACCGCAGCAATCACGCGATGTACGCGGATCTTGCCGTTTTCCAGCGACACTTCTGCGACCTCGGCCACGTAGCTGTCGAACGACTGGTGCACCGCGACACCGCAAGCATGACCCGCAGGCAACTGCTGTTTGCCCCAGCCTGCTTTATCTGCGGCCAGTCGCAACGCGCCGCGGTAGCGGGACACGATGGGCAGGATATCGAGCCGGTAGCTTACCGGGTCCTGGTTGGCAAGGTGCGCCAGTTCGTCGATCATGGTTTCGACCACGAACGCGGTATGCGAGTGACCCACCGAGCGCCACCACTGCACCGGCACGGGATTTTTCGGGCTGTGCAGTTCGACCTGCAGGTTGGGGATCACATAAGGCAGCGTTGCTGCGCCCTCCACCGAAGTGAGGTCGATGCCGTTCTTGCTCAGCATGGCCTCAAATGGCGTATCTGCAATGATGGACTGGCCGACGATGGTATGTTTCCAGACCAGCGGGCTGCCGTCTTTGGCTATCCCCGCCTCGATGTGGTCCGCCCACATCGGCCGGTAGTAGCCGCCGCGCATGTCGTCTTCGCGCGTCCACACCACTTTGATCGGCTTGCCGATCACCTTGGCAACCTGCACGGCCTCCTGCACGAAGTCGGAACGCGGATTGGCGCGCCGGCCGAAACCGCCGCCGAGATACATGGTGTGTATCTCCACCTGCTCCGGCTTGAGTCCGGCAGTTTTTGCGGCCATGGCACGATCCATGGTCTGCGCCTGGGTGCCGGTCCAGATGCTGCAATGATGTGGCTTGAGGTCCACCACCACATTGAGCGGCTCCATCATGGCATGTGCCAGATAGGGCAGCTCATATTCGGCGCTGACAGTTTTGTGCGCTTCATTGAAGCCCTGCAGCGTATCGCCGTCCTTGCGCGCCAGCGCTCCCGCTTTTTTTGCCAGCGCCAGGTATTCCGCGCGCATTTTCGGGGTGGAAAGTGCCGCGCCGGGGCCCTCGTCCCATTCGATCTCCAGCAACTCGCGCGCCGTCTTGGCCGGCCAGAAACCGCTGGCGGCAACCGCAATCCCGCTGGGCACCTGATAGATGCCACGCACGCCCGGCTGCTTGCGCGCCGCGCTGGCGTCAAAGCGCTTCACCTTGCCGCCGAACACCGGGCTGCGCGCGATCAGCACCGTCAGCATGCCCGGCAGGTAAACGTCGAGACCGAACTGGGCGCTGCCGTTTATTTTGGCCGGTGTGTCGAGGCGTTTGGTTGGCTTGCCGATCAGCTTGAAATCCCTGGGCGCCTTGAGCGGGACGCTCTCCGGCAGCGGCAGTTTGGCTGCGGCATCGGCCAGTGCACCGTAACTGGCTCTCCTGTTGCTGCCGGCATGGATCACCTGGCTGTTCTCGGCATGGCATTCGCTTTCCGGCACACCCCATTGCTGCGCCGCGGCACGGATTAGCAAGATCCTGCCGCTCGCCCCTACCCGGCGTAATTTCTCCCACGACGAAGGCACGCTGGAGCTTCCCCCGGTGAGCTGCATGCCGAAACCGGTGTGGTTGTACACGGCTGCGACGGGTGCCGACTCGATACGGATGCGGCTCCAGTCGGCTTCCAGCTCCTCGGCGACCAGCATCGGCAGCGAGGTGTAGACACCCTGCCCCATCTCGGACTTGTTGACCACGATGGTGATGCTGTTGTCGGACGCGATGCGGATAAAGGCGTTGGGCGGGTAGACCGGCTGTGGCTGCGCCTCGGCAGCATAGGCGCGACCGCCTTTCACTGGCAGGTAGAAGCTGATCACCAGTCCGCCCATCAATACCGCGCTATCCTTGAGGAACTGACGGCGCGACTCGTCTTGCACGGTCATGTTGTTCATTTGGCCTCTCCCATTTGTGCTGCTGCCTGCTGGATCGCCGCGCGGATGCGGTTGTAGGTGCCGCAACGGCAAAGAATGTCCTCCATCACGGCGGAGATCTGTGCTGCGCTGGGATGCGGATTTTCCCTGAGCAGGGCGGTGGCCGCCATGATCTGGCCGGACTGGCAGTAGCCGCACTGCGGCACGTCCACTTCCTGCCACGCCGCCTGCACTGTTTTCCCCAGTACGGTTGCGGCCAGCCCTTCTATGGTGGTGATCTCCTTGCCGCTGGCCGTGGAAACCGGCGTGACGCAGGAACGGATCGCCCTGCCATCCAGGTGCACGGTGCAGGCGCCGCACTGCGAGATACCGCAACCGTACTTGGTCCCGGTAAGGTGCAGGTGGTCGCGTATCACCCACAGCATGGGCGTATTGGGGTCGACATCTACCTTGGTTGTTTTGCCATTGAGTTTGAATGAAATCATGAGCACACCTCCTGCCTGGTGGATGGAATGATGGCGGCTGTCGCGGCTGCCTGGTTACGCACAGAAATCAAATGAGCGAGGATGGCCACGGCAATCTCGGGCGGCGTACGGCTGCCGATGCGCAGGCCCACCGGCCCATGCAGACGGGCGATCTCCTCGCGGGTGAGATCGAACAATGCCAGGCGCTCGCGTCGCTTTTCGTTGTGGGCCCTGGAGCCCAGTGCACCCACATAGAACGCCGGCGATTTCAGCGCCTCCAGCAGCGCCATGTCGTCTAGCTTGGGATCATGCGTGAGCGCGATGATGGCGGTGCAGGCATCGACTTCCAGCGCCAGCACCGCGTCGTCAGGCATTTCGCCCAGCAGCACCGTATCCGCCACCTCCCAGGTCTGGCGCATTTCCTTGCGCGGGTCGCATACGATGATCTGGTAATCCAGCGCCTGTGCCATGCGCGCGAGATAAGCGGAAGTCTGCCCGGCACCGATAATCAGCAGGCGCCAGCGCGGGCCGTGCACCGTGGTCAGCGTGTTTCCGTCAAAGCGGGTGACATCGCTGCGGCTGCCGTCGTCCAGCACCACCTGCGTGGTGCCAAGATGCAGTGTGCGACTGACCATGCGGCGGGAACGGATAGATTGCAGCACTTGCGCCACCCACTCCTGCTTGTGCACCGGCTCGATGACCAGGCGCATGGAACCGCCGCAGGGCAGCCCGAAACGCCGTGCCTCTTCGCTCGTCACACCATACGCCACCACCTCGCAGCGGTCGGGCTGCAGCTGTCCTTGCAACGCGCGGCTGACGAGATCATCCTCGATGCAGCCGCCCGACACCGAGCCCACCGCCAGGCCATCACCGCGCAAGGCCAGCATGGCGCCCAGCGGGCGCGGGCTGGAACCAAAGGTCTCCACTACCGTCACCAGCCACAGCGGCAGCTCTCCTGCTTGCCAGTCGTGCAGGGTTTTCAGGACTGCAAGATCGACACTGTCCATGACAGCCCCTGCTTCCGGGTCTTGAATTTTGCGATGGTTACGGCCCTGACAGTTGACACAGGATTTCTCCTTGTTGGGTGTCTGCGGCAAGCAGCGGCGGCAGAATGCCGGGCATTCATCGCCGTCGCCATGGTGAGGGAGTGTTAACAGTTAGCGGATAAATAAAACCATACTTTCCGCTCCCTGCATATACGCAGAAATACCTATTAATTACCTACGGAGACACATGGATTTTTCGGCTTTAACGCGGCGAGAATTCCATCAAGCAAAAAAATGGCCACTGTAATCACACAGTGGCCATTAACGCTTTAGCGACGCCCTTTAATTACTGAGCTGAGCGCAACGCTTCGATACGTATTGGAATCCAGCTCACCGTCATTTACCTTGCGAGTGAAGCTGATGGAACTACTAGCCTATCAATCAGGCTGTCAAACGTCGCCAGCTAAATCAGTGCGGTCAAGGGTTTAAGCCATACGCAGTATGCCGACTGCCCCCTCGCCCGCTTGCGGGAGAGGGTTGGGGAGAGGGTTGGGGAGAGGGTTGGGGAGAGGGTTGGGGAGAGGGTTGGTAAGCACCACCCCAGCCAGGGTGAAGCTCAGGAAGCGGTCGCTCGGGTTGAGCATGAACACCTGGCTCAGGCGGGTTTGGCTGGTGGAGACTTCATACAGCGTAGCCCCTCCGTCCGTTCGCCCTGAGCCTGTCGAAGGGTCTGAGC
>JBGPPE010000114.1:0-8138 GCA_041488395.1 Gallionellaceae bacterium | reverse complement strand
TTTTGTCGCTGACGGCACCGCGGTTGGCTTTCATTTCATCCAGCACAGTTTTGTAATCGGCCGCAGCGGTGACGATGGCGACGTGCGCGTGATTCTTGGCGGCGGAGCGCACCATGGCGGGGCCGCCGATGTCGATGTTCTCGATCGCATCCTCGAAGCTGCAGTTCGGCTTGGCGATGGTGGCGCTGAACGGATACAGGTTCACGCACACCAGGTCGATGGTGGGAATGTTGTGCTTCTGCAGGGTGGCCATGTGCTCGGGCAGGTCGCGCCGCGCCAGGATGCCGCCGTGAATTTTCGGTTGCAGCGTCTTCACACGCCCGTCCAGCATCTCGGGAAAGCCGGTGTAATCTGCCACTTCGGTCACCGGCACGCCGTTGTCGGCGAGCAGCTTGGCGGTGCCGCCGGTGGAGAGGATCTTCACGCCTTGCGCATGCAGTCCTTTGGCAAATTCCAGTACGCCGGTTTTGTCGGAGACGCTGATGAGGGCTTGTTTGATGGCTGCCATGGTTGCTTTCCCTTGGTTAGAAATTATTTGATGCCGTGTTCCTGGATCTTCTTGCGCAGTGTATTGCGGTTGATGCCGAGCAATTCCGCCGCGCGGGTCTGGTTACCATCCGCATGGTGCAGCACGGTCTCTATCAGCGGTTTTTCCACGCAGTTCATCACCATATTGAACATCGCGCAGGATGGCTCTTCCCCGTCCAGATCCTGGAAGTATTCGTTTACCGCCTTGCGCACATAGCGCGCAATTTCATTTTCTTCCCGCATACAATCACACCCCCCATTCATGCTGCCAGCTCCTCACCGTATTGCAGGTGCTCCCCGCGCTGCAACTGTTCGTCAAAAAAATCTCGTACTGCCATCATCTGCTCGGCGCTGCTGGGCAGCTCGTTCATGTGATGGCGGAATTGTGCCGACCCGGGCAGGCCACGCGTATACCAGGAGATATGCTTGCGTGCCACGCGCGTGCCGGTGTGCTCGCCATAAAACTCGTGAAGATCGTGCATGTGCTGCACCAGCACCGCTTGTATCTCCGCCACGGAAGGCGATGGCAGGTGCTCGCCAGTATTGAGAAAATGCTCAATCTCGCGGAACAGCCACGGCCGCCCCTGCGCGGCACGGCCTATCATCACCGCATCGGCGCCGGTGCGCTCCAGCACGAATCTGGCTTTTTCCGGTGTGGTGATATCGCCGTTGGCGATCAATGGAATTTTGATCTCGGCCTTGACTGCGGCGATGGTGTCGTATTCGGCATCGCCGGTGTATGCACAGGCGCGCGTGCGGCCGTGGATGGCCAGCGCCTGGATGCCGCTGGACTCGGCAATGCGCGCAATGCTGATGGCATTGCGATGGGATTTATCCCAGCCGGTGCGCGTCTTCAGGGTGACCGGCACATCGACCGCCTTCACCACTGCTTCCAGTATTTCAGCCACCAGCTTTTCATTCTGCATCAGGGCCGAGCCGGCCATCACGTTGCAGATTTTCTTGGCCGGACAGCCCATGTTGATGTCGATGATCTGCGCGCCCGCATCCACATTGTGCTTGGCTGCACGCGCCATCATTGCCGGGTCGGTGCCGAGGATCTGCACCGAGATCGGATCCACTTCCCCCTCATGATTGGCACGACGCTTGGTCTTCTCCGAACCATACAGCAGCGAGTTGGAAGCCACCATTTCGGACACCGCCATGCCCGCGCCCATGCTTTTGCACAGCATGCGGAAAGGACGATCCGTCACGCCGGCCATGGGGGCGACGATCAGATTGTTTTTGAGCTGGTAGGGGCCAATACGCATTGCTTGCTTCGCGCGGTGAATTTCAAAAGGGGGCGGCGATTATAAATGAAGCAGAATAGGCATGCTAACTATCATTTAAAAAAACCGTATGCACTATTTATGTGCGGCGGTTGCAGCAAAGGCCGGTTGTCATCCCCTAACCCTTGTTGCATCTGCCCATAACGATAGTTAACACATACTAACCTGCCTGCTCGCGCGGCGTGGCGCCGCCCTGCCCTGTGCTATCATTTCGCTCCGGTTATTTATTCTCACGCCTTATGGATTTCGATGTCGTTATCGTCGGTGGTGGCCTGGTAGGGGCCAGTCTGGCCGCAGCCCTTGAGCACTCGGGGCTGCATACCGCACTGGTTGAAGGCCAGCCCATGCTTGCCGACAACCAGGGCTCAGCCACCGACTGGGACAGCCGCATCTACGCGGTGACGCCGGGCAATGCCGCCTTCCTCGAAAACTGCGGCGCCTGGCAGGCGCTCGACCTGTCACGCGTACAGGCCGTCGAACAGATGCGTGTATTCGGCGACGATGGCGCTGAGCTTGATTTCAGTGCCTACCAGATCGGCGCGCCCGAGCTCACCTTCATCCTGGAAAACCGCTTGCTGCAGCAGGCCTTGTGGCAAAAGCTGCAACAGCAGGACAACCTCACCCTGTTTAACCCGGCGCGCTGCGCCAGCCTGGTCTGGCATGCCGACTGTGCACTCTTGACGCTGGCAGACGGGCGCGAGCTGCGCGCCAGACTGATCGTCGGCGCGGACGGGCGCGAATCGTGGGTGCGCCAGCAGGCCGGCATCAGTGCCTCGCCCACACCTTACCAGCAGCACGGCGTGGTGGCCAACTTCATCGCCGAGAAAGCGCATCGCGGCACCGCCTTCCAGTGGTTTCGCCCGGATGGCATCCTGGCCCTGTTGCCGCTGCCGCAGAAAATGGTTTCCATGGTGTGGTCGGTGAGTCCGCAGCAATCCGCGGCACTGCTGGCTCTGCCGCAGGCTGAGTTATGCGAGCAGGTTGCCGCCGCTGCGCACCACACACTGGGTGCACTGCAGCTGGTCACCCCGCCTGCCGCCTTCCCGCTGCGCGTACTCAACCTGCCGCACATTGTCGCGCCGCGCCTGGCGCTGGTGGGCGATGCCGCGCACAATGTGCACCCGCTGGCCGGACAGGGCGTCAACCTGGGTTTCCGCGATGCGCGTGAGCTGGCCAATGTGCTGCTACAACGCGGCGCACAAAGCGACTGCGGCGACACGCATCTGTTGCGCCGCTATGAGCGTGCGCGCCAGGAGGACATCCTTTCCATGCAACTCACCACCGATGCGCTGAAACATCTGTTCGTCAACAGCAACCCGCTGCTGCGCAGCATGCGCAACCTTGGCCTCGCGTTTACCAATCGTTTTACGCCGCTTAAAAAACTGCTGGCGCGTCACGCCCTCAATTAACTCCAACAGGAACCAACATGCTCAAAGCCATTACGCTGCTACTGCTCGCTTTCGCCGCCCCCGCTTCCATTGCTCAGGCGAGTGAGGCCGACATACTGAATGCCCTGCAAAAACGCCTGCCCCAGCTCGGCACGATCAAGCAGATCAATAAATCAGCGGTTCCGGGATTGTATGAAGTGGTCACCCAGGATCATCTGTTCTACACCGATGAGCAGGCACAATTTCTGGTCGATGGCGCAATCTATGACCTGAAGAACATGCACAACATCACCGAAGAGCGCTCGCGCCAGCTGTATGCCATCGACTTTAACAGCCTGCCGCTCAATGTTGCAGTTAAAAAAGTAAAGGGCAAAGGCACGCGCAAACTGGCCATTTTCACCGATCCGAACTGCGGCTTCTGCAAGCGGCTGGAGCATGAGCTGCTGAAAATCGATAACGTGACGCTCTATCTTTTCATGTACCCGATCTTCCCCGGTTCCGAGGAAAAAGTGCGCGCCGTGTGGTGCAGCAAGAACCAGGTCAAGGCATGGGATGACCTGATGCAGAATGACATCGCGCCGCCTGCCGGCAACTGCAACTTCCCCAAGGACAAAATCATGGCGCTGGGACGCCAGCTGAAAGTAAACGGCACCCCTGCGCTGGTTTTCTCTGATGGCACCATCAACCCGGGTTATATGCCTGCGGCTGAACTGGACAAGGCGCTCAGTGACGCTGCCAGCCACTAAATTTGGCCTGAGCCACGGCATGCTGGTTGCGCTGGGCGGTTCTATCGCCCTGCATGGTCTGGTGCTGTTTGCCATTCCTGTTTCGCCGCAGGCGCAGGGCACTCGCGTCAGCATTCTGCAGGCGCAGCTGCTGCCGGCTGCAGCCAGCGTAACAGCGGGCGGTCAACCGGCCGCAGGCAAGGCGCAAGCCAGCGTCACCCCGCTCACAGCTGCCGGCCTGACCACCGCAGCGGCCGTACACGAGCCCGCGCTTGTCACTGCGCAGCCCCCCGCACCCCAGGCTGAAGCCACGCCAGCGCAAACCGCCGCGCTGGCGCAGCCGGATGCACCCGCCTATTTTTCCGGCGCGGAGCTGGATGTACCGCCACACATGCTGGGCGAGGTGCAGCAAATCTATCCGGCACGCGCACGCAGCGCCGCCGTGGAAGGTTTTGTCACCCTTGCCCTGCTGATTAATGAGCGTGGCGAGGTAGAACAGGCCAGCGTCGTGCAGGCGCAACCCGGCGGCTACTTCGAGGAGGCAGCCCTCGCCATGTTGCGCAAACAACGTTTCAGCCCGCCCATCAAACATAACCAGCCGGTCAAAAGCCGCTGGCTGACCACCGTACGCTATCGCCTGCAGGGCTAGCTTGTGGCTGTGCGCATGGCATATCTAGGCCATTCGGCTTATTGTCGGAATCTGCGTTCCCATGTTTAATGGCAACCAGAACGATAAGCCTGCATTTTTAATGAGTTGTATCGCAGAACTGCATCGTGGTTGACACATCCACTTAAGTATTAGAGAATTCTAATATTAAATCGAATTCGAAGGAGCCATCACATGTTCATGAACAGCATCAAGGAAATTGACGCGCCCGAGCTGGCCCAATGGGTGAGCGAGACCACACAGAATGTGCGCGTGATCGACGTGCGCCAGATGAATGAAATTGCGGCGGGCACTGTGCCGCGCGCCGAGGCTGTGCCGCTGCACACGCTGCCGGTCAAGGTGAATGAACTGAACCGTGAAGAGAAGCTGGTGTTTATCTGCCGCAGCGGCGCGCGTTCCGCCCAGGCCTGCATGTTCCTGCAGCAGCAGGGTTTTGAGAATGTATTCAACCTGCGCGGCGGCATGATAGGCTGGGTGCAGAGCGGTTTTGCCCCGGTAGCGCTGGCCTGACCCTCTAGCGCCACCCTGCGCACAAAAAAGAAGCACGGCATGCCGTGCTTCTTTTTTTATCCCGGTTTAGAAACGTTACAGGGTCGGCTCGGCGCCCTTGGGAAACAGCACCCACATGCGCCCCTGCTGCTTCATGCGTCCTGCCTGGATGCCCGCCGTTTCGCCGAAACCCCAGAAGAAATCAGCCCGTACCGCCCCCCTGATAGCCCCGCCGGTATCCTGCGCCAGCATCAGCCGGTTCAGCGGCGCCGTGCTATTGGGCTGGGTGGTGGACAGAAATACCGGCGAGCCCAGCGGGATCGCGCGCGGATCGACGGCAATGCTGTATTCATTGGTCAGCGGCACACCCAGCGCTCCCAGCGGTGCGGAAAGGTTGCCCGGCAACTCGCGGAAAAATACATAACTGGGATTAAGCTCCAGTAGCGCCGTCAGCTTCTCCGGGTGCTTTTCTCCCCACTCCTTGATGCTCTGCATGGAAGCGTCTTCCAGCTTCAGCTCGCCCATTTCCACCAGCTTGCGCCCGATGGAAACATAGGGATAACCATTCTGTTCGGCATAACCCACCTTGATCAGTTGCCCGTCCGGCAGCTCGATGCGCCCCGAGCCCTGGATTTGCAGGAAGAAAAGTTCGACCGCGTTGTCCACCCAGAACAGCTCGCGCCCTTTCAAGGCGCCCGAACCGGAATCGATCTCTGCCCGCTTGTAATAGGGCACCACGCGCTTGCCCTGCAAGCGCCCGCGCAAACGCAGGCCTTTCAGCTGCGGATAGGCATCGCTCAGATCAATCTCCAACATGTCATCGGGAGCGCCGTACAGCGGATACTGGAAACGCTCGGTTTTGCTGCGGCTGCCCTTCAGCAAGGGTTCGTAATAGCCGGTGATCATGCCCTGCTCGCTGCCATCCGGGTTGAACACCTGATATGGCGTGAGCCGCTCTTCCAGAAAGGCACGCTGTGCCACGCTGTCGTTTTTATCTACCAGTTCCGCTCCCGCGCACACCGCCTGCCACTGCGGCTTGTTCCTGAGCGCACGGCAGCTCTGCATCAGCGCGACCCACGAAGGCGTGAGGTCGAGCGTAGTCCAGTCCGGCAGCATCGCCCACTTGCTTGGCGTATATTGCACGACGGGCGCTGGCACTACGGCAATCGTCGGCGTAACCGGCGCCTGCATCGGTGCCGTTTTACAGGCCGCCAGCACCAAGCCAGTAGCCAGCCACAACAAATTTCTTTTGTTCAACAGCTTCATTGTCCTTCTTTCACAAATTCACCCCGGTCTTTCGATAATTCAATCAGGCGAAACCAGCCGTTAGCCAGCGCAGGTACGTCCGAGAGCACGCGCAAATCCGGTGTCGTTGCCAGGATATCCTCAAACACCACATCCAGCCGTGTTGCCAGTTGCGCCAGCACCGGACTGAGAGTGCGGCGCAGCCAGGCACGTTCCCCGCGGCGCAAAAATTTGTCGAACAGCAGGATGCGTCCGCCCGGTTTGAGCACACGCGCCGCCTCAGCCAGACAACGCTGCGGCTGTGGCACCACGGCCACGATCAGGTGCAGCACGACACAATCAAAACTTTCATCGGCAAAGGGCAGGCTCATGCTGTCGCCCTGCACCCAGCTCATGTCCAGATGCTGCGCGCGCTCGCGCGAGCGCGTCAGCATGGCACCGGTCAGATCCAGCGCGGTATAAGTGTGCCCCGCCGTCAGGAAGGGAAAATCCAGTCCGGTGCCCGCACCGCTCAACAGCACGCGCGCAGCCGGCTGTTGCGGCAAACGTGCCAGGCTACGCAGACGCTGGGTAGCGGACGCCCGTCTTAGAAAAAGATCGTAGAACGGGGCGATAAAGCGATAGCTGGTTTGCAATGACATGGATGACTCTCAGCCAACGGGATAATTTTAAAACAACAAGGCTGCGGAGCAGTGCGGCCGCGGCAAGCAGGGCGTCGTATCAGTGCAGTACGCGTGGCACACTCAGGACAAACTGCGGGATGGGTGCATCAAATTTCGTGCCGTCTTCGTCCACCATCTGATAACTGCCGGTCATGGTGCCCACCGGAGTGGCCAGCACCGTGCCGCTGGTATAGGCAAAACTCTGCCCCGGCTTCAGCACCGGCTGTTCGCCCACCACACCCTGGCCGCGCACTTCCTGCACGTGATTGTTGGAATCGGTGATGATCCAGTGGCGACTGAGCAATTGCACCGTGTTTTCGCCGTTATTGGTCAGCGTAATGGTGTAAGAAAAAACGTAACGGTCATCATCCTCGTCGGACTGCTCCGCCAAGTGCTTTACCAGCGCTTCAATTTGAATGGGGGGTGAGGAGGATTTATCCATTTGCGCATTTCACCGCATTTTGCCCGGCAAGGCAAGAATACTCGCGCAAACCCGGACAAGAGGCACGGTTATTTCTGCCGGAAAATTATCGGGTAGAATACGCGCTTCGAATTCAAACCTGTATAAGGACTTGCCATGTACCAGATCGCCCCCAGCATTCTTTCCGCAAACTTCGCCAGGCTCGGCGAGGAAGTCGACAACGTCCTCGCCTCCGGCGCGGACATCGTGCACTTCGACGTGATGGACAACCATTACGTGCCCAACCTGACCATAGGTCCACTGGTGTGCGAAGCGCTGCGCAAGCATGGCGTGACAGCCCCGATCGACGTGCACCTGATGGTGAAGCCGGTTGACCGCATCATCCCCGATTTCGCCAAGGCCGGCGCTACCTACATCACCTTCCATCCGGAAGCTTCCGAACATATCGACCGCACCATCGGCCTGATCAAGGAAAGCGGCTGCAAGGCCGGTCTGGTATTCAACCCGGCCACCCCGCTGGACGTGCTGGAATACACCCTGCCCAAGCTGGACATGGTATTGCTGATGTCGGTGAACCCCGGTTTCGGCGGCCAGAAATTCATTCCTTACGTGCTGGACAAGGCACGTGCCGTACGCAAGATGATCGATGCCGGCAAGTACAACTGCCGCCTGGAGATCGACGGTGGCGTGGGCCCTGCCAACATCCGCGAAGTGGCTGAAGCCGGTG
>JBGPPE010000113.1:0-8373 GCA_041488395.1 Gallionellaceae bacterium | reverse complement strand
GTTGAGCATAAACAGCTCGGAGGATTTCTGCCGCGCCACCAGGTGAAACCACGGACGCAGCAGGCGCTGGCCGAAAATAAGCAGCGCCGCCAGCACCACTGTCGCCTTGAGCAGCGCCACACCCAATGTGGCGGTCAGACCGCCCGGCGTGCTAGCCAGTGCGGGAATGACGATAATCAGCGGCACCACGGCCAGATCCTGGAACAGCAGCACGCCCATGATCTTCTGGCCGTGCGGCATGTTCAGTTCGGCACGTTCGACCAGCATTTTGCTGACGATGGCGGTGGAGGACATCGCCAGCACGCCCCCCAGCGCCAGCCCGGCACGCCAGTCGAGGCCAAAAAACAGCGACGCCAGCATGACCAGCACGATCGTGGCCAATACCTGTGCCGTACCGAGCCCGAACACAATGCGCTGCATGCTGCGCAATTTGGCCAGGCTGAATTCCAGGCCGATGCTGAACATCAGGAACACCACGCCGAACT
This sequence comes from Gallionellaceae bacterium, assembly GCA_041488395.1. Taxonomy (GTDB): domain Bacteria; phylum Pseudomonadota; class Gammaproteobacteria; order Burkholderiales; family Gallionellaceae; genus 39-52-133. The sequence continues at coordinate 7,888 of JBGPPE010000113.1, read as the reverse complement.
CGGCAAGGTGATGGGTTTGCGGCGTGTCCGGTATCCAGCCCAGCGCGTGCGGGCCGATCAGAATGCCGACGATCAGGTAGCCCAGCATGACGGGCAGGCGCAGGATACGAAACAGCACCACCACCATGACCGCGACAGCCAGCAGGATTAATACGAGATGCAGGGAGTTGTTCATCTTTAAATTTCAAACAGGGACAGCCCGATAATGCCTCAAGTTGGCCGCGCTTTCAAAATATCGCGGCCGGGTATGCGCACTGATATAATTAGCCCCATGAAAAAGTCTCTCTCTGCAGCCCCCCACGCGCTCGCCCTGGCACGCGAGGTAATCATCATCGAAGCCGCCGCCGTACAGGCGCTCACCCAGCGTATCGATGACAATTTCCTGCGCGCGCTGAATATCATCCTGTCCTGCGAGGGACGGGTGATCGTGAGCGGCATGGGCAAGTCCGGCCATATTGCGCGCAAGATAGCCGCCACCATGTCCAGCACCGGCACCCCGGCCTACTTCGTGCATCCCGGCGAAGCCAGCCACGGCGACCTCGGCATGATCACCGCCGAGGACGTGTTTATCGCGCTGTCTTATTCCGGCGAAAGCGATGAGCTGATGACCATCGTGCCGGTGATCAAGCGCCAGGGGGCAAAACTGATCAGCCTCACCGGCAATCCGCGCTCCAGCCTGGCGCTGGCGGCGGATGCCCATCTGAACGGCTCGGTGGACAAGGAAGCCTGCCCGATGGGGCTGGCGCCCACGGCCAGCACCACCGCAGCACTGGCACTGGGCGATGCGCTGGCGGTGGCGCTGCTCGACGCCAAAGGGTTTGGCGAGGAAGATTTTGCCCGCTCGCATCCCGGCGGCAGCCTGGGACGCCGCCTTCTCACCCATGTGCGCGACATCATGCACACCGGGGAGAAGATCCCATCCGTACCGGAAACGGCCACGCTGGCCGATGCCATCCTGGAAATCTCGCGCAAAGGCCTGGGCATGACCGCCATCGTGGACCAGGCCAACCATGTACTGGGCATTTATACCGACGGTGATTTGCGCCGCACGCTGGAGAAGAAGCTGGATTTCGGCAGCACGCCGGTCAGCTCGGTGATGTCGCGCAAGCCGCACTGCACCACGCCGGATGCGCTGGCGGTCGAAGCGGTGCGCATCATGGAGGAGCGCAAGGTCAACCAGATGCTGGTGGTGGATGCCGACAACAGGCTGGCCGGCGCACTGAACATGCACGACCTGCTGCGCGCGAAAGTCATCTAAGCCCGGCGCCCCAGGCAACACGCCAATCGAAAAACACGTATTCCAAGAAAATCACATCATGCTAGCGCAACAAATCAAAAATATTCGCCTGATCGCCTTCGACGTGGACGGTATCCTGACCGACGGCGGCCTGTATCTTGCTGACTCCGGCGAGGAGTTCAAGCGTTTCAACTCGCTCGACGGCCACGGCCTGAAGATGCTCAAGGCTTCCGGTGTCGAGCTCGCCATCATCACCGGGCGCACCTCGCGCTGCGTGGAACTGCGCGCCAAAAACCTGGGCATTACGCAGCTGTTTCAGGGCGTGGAAAACAAACTCAAGGTGATGCAGCAACTGCTCGCCGACCTGAAGCTCGCACCAGAAGCCGCCGCCTTTATGGGCGACGATGTCGTCGACCTGCCGGTGATGCGCCGCGTCGGCCTTGCCATCAGCGTACCCAATGCGCCGCAGATCGTGCGCGACCATGCACACTATGTCAGTCAGTATCCGGGCGGCAACGGCGCCGTGCGCGAAGCCTGCGAACTGATCATGTCGGCACAGGGCACGCTGGACCAGCAACTGGCTCCTTACCTGACATGAAAGACCGGCTGATTTCCTGGCTCCCCCTGCTTCCCCTGCTGCTGCTGCTGGCGGCAACTTACTGGCTGAACAAACAGGTGCAGCCAGCTGCCCCGGCAGCCAACGCCAACCTGCGCCACGACCCCGATTACATCATCAGCAATTTCACCGCCACTTCGCTGGACACCCAGGGAAAAACCCGCTTCACCATGTCGGCACAAAAAATGTGGCACTACCCGGATGACGACAGCACGCACATGGAAGCCCCCCAGCTGCTCAGCATGCTGGCAGGACGCCCGCCCATGCGCACTTCCGCGCTCAGGGGCACCGTCTCCAGCAAGGGGGACGAAGTATTCCTGTATGACGATGTGCTGATCGTGCGCCCGGCCTATGCTGCGCAGAGCGAGTTGAAAGTCAGCACCAACTATCTGCATGCAATTCCCGACCAGGATCTGGTCGACACTGACCATCTGGTCACCGTCACCAATGCCACCACCTCCATGCAGGCAGTTGGCATGGAGCTCAACAACAAGGCGCGCACGGTAAAGCTGCTTTCGCGCGTAAAGAGTACTTATGAGCCGGTTAAACGATAATCCCCTGTGGCGTCACCTCCTGTTGCCGCTCTGCCTGCTGTTGCTCTGCCACGCAGGCCCGAGTTTTGCCGAGCGTGCAGACCGCAACCAGCCCATGCACCTGGAAGCGAACAGCGTCAACGTGGACGACACCAACCAGATCAGCACCTTTGAAGGAAATGTGCAGCTGCTGCAGGGTTCGCTTTCCATCCAGGCAGACAAGATTGTGATCACCCAGGACAAGGGCGGGTTTTATCATTGCACCGCAACCGGGCAGCTGGCACATTTCCGCCAGAAACGTGACGGGGAAAATGAATATGTCGAAGGCTATGGCGAGCGCATCGAATATGACACTCATAGCGAAGTTGCCGAATTTTTTGGGCAGGCCCGCATCAAGCGCGAGGGCGATGATGTCCGCGGCGAACATATTGTTTACAGCACCCGCACCGAAGTCTTCAAGGTGAACGGAACGCACGACGTCGCAAACAGCGGTACGCCGGGCACAGGCCGGGTCACCATCGTTATCCAGCCGCACAGCACGGCTGCTGACAGTGCTGCTGAAACGCCCCCTGCGGCGGCCTCCAGCGTATCTGCTTCCGGTGTTGCCGCCCCAAGCTCGGTCTCTGACGGAGCGCCGCTCCACATAAAACCGGCTACTACGATTACGAAACCCGGACATTAACCATGAGTGAACTGCGCACCACCTCGCTAAAAAAACGCTACCGTTCCCGCACGGTGGTGCATGATGTTTCATTATCGGTCAGGAGCGGCGAAGTCGTTGGACTGCTGGGCCCCAATGGGGCCGGCAAGACTACCAGCTTTTACATGATCGTCGGCCTGGTTGCCGCCGATGGCGGCGATATCTTTATCGACGACAAAAACATCACGCATCACCCCATTCACCGCCGCGCGCGCCTGGGGTTGAGCTATCTGCCGCAGGAAGCCTCCATCTTTCGCCGCCTCACCGTCACCGAAAACATTCAGGCCGTGCTGGAGCTGCAGGGATATGTAAAGAGTGAGCTGGAAGCGCGCCTGGAAAGCCTGCTGAATGACCTGCACATCACCCACATCCGCAACAATCCGGCCATCAGCCTGTCGGGCGGCGAACGCCGACGCGTGGAAATCGCCCGCGCCCTGGCCAGCAACCCGCGCTTTATCCTGCTGGATGAGCCGTTTGCCGGCGTTGACCCGATTGCGGTGCTGGACATCCAAAAAATCATCGGCTTCCTCAAGCAGCGCGATATCGGCGTGCTGATTACCGACCATAACGTGCGCGAAACGCTGGGCATCTGCGACAGGGCTTATATCATCAATGCCGGCACGGTTATGGCAGAAGGCAAACCCGATGAAATCATCTATAATGAAGGCGTGAGGAAAGTATATCTCGGCGAGCACTTCAAACTATAAAGCCTTAAAGGCAGCACGCAAGCCAGACACCCCAGAATGAAAGCCGTTCTACAACTCAGACAGTCCCAGCAGCTGACGCTTACCCCGCAGTTGCAGCAGGCTATACGCCTGTTACAACTATCCACACTGGAAATCAATCAGGAATCCGCACGCCTGCTGGATGAGAACCCGTTCCTTGAGCGCGAGGATGAGGTCAGCCAGCCCTACACGCATGGCGACTCAAGCAGCGCAACCCCGGCCACTGCCGACAACCGTAGCGAGCAGGACAACACCCCGGCTGATACGGAATACAAGGAAACCGAATGGGCGGAACCTTCCTTCTCCTCCGGCGCAAGCAGCGATGACGAAGATGAGGGCCATAGCGAGGTCGCCGCTGACCGGCCCAGCATGCGCGAACATCTGATCAGCCAGCTGAACCTGAGCCAGCTCGACGAGCGCGACAAAAAGATTATCGGCCTGCTGATCGATGCGCTGGATGACAACGGTTACCTGGCACAACCGCTGGAAGAAATCGCCGAGCTGATCCCGGCCGAGCTTGACATCTCGCTGGATGATCTGGAAACCGCTCTGGTGCAGTTGCAACATCTGGACGAACCCGGACTGGGCGCGCGCAACCTGAGCGAGTGCCTGGCCCTGCAACTGCGCGCCATGCCGGATGACACGCCCGGGCGCGAGGTGGCCTTGCGCCTGGTCAGCAAACACCTCGGCCTGCTCGGCGCGCATGACTACACCAAGCTGAAAAAAGCGCTGCATTGCGATGATGCGGCGTTGCGCATTGCGCAGGACCTCATCGTTCACCTGCAGCCCAGGCCCGGTGCCGCTTTCGAACATCGCGCCGCCGAATATGTGGTGCCGGACGTGCTGGTGGAGCGCCACGGCGGCATCTGGCGCGCGCGCCTGAACCCGGAAGCCATGCCGCGCCTGCGCATCAACCAGCTGTATGCCAACATCCTGCAGCGCCGCGGCGACAGCAATGTGCAGGAAATGGCCGGGCAGCTGCAGGAGGCGCGCTGGTTCATCAAGAATCTGCAGCAGCGCTTCGACACCATCCTGCGCGTATCGCAGGCTATCGTCGAGCGGCAGCACAAGTTTTTCGAGCACGGCGACGTAGCCATGCGCCCGCTGGTGCTGCGCGAAATCGCCGAGCAACTGGAACTGCACGAGTCCACCATTTCGCGCGTCACCACGCAGAAGTTCATGCTCACCCCGGGCGGCATCTACGAACTGAAATATTTCTTTGGCAGCGGCTTGACCACCGAAAGCGGCGGCTCCTGTTCTTCCACCGCCATCCGCGCATTAATCAAGCAACTGGTCGACGAGGAGGATGCCAAGCATCCACTCACCGACAGTCGCATGTCTGAAATCCTGGCACAGCAGGGCATATTGGTTGCCCGGCGTACCGTGGCAAAGTACCGGGAGCTGCTGCACATCCTCCCGGTCAATCTTCGTAAATCTCTCTAAACTTAAAGGAGCAGGCCATGAACCTCAACCTCACCGGACGTCACCTCGAAATCACTCCAGCCATACGTGAGCACGTGATCTCCAAACTCGACAAGGTCAAGCGCCATTTCGACAACGTTATCGATATCAATGTGATCCTCTCCGTAGACAAGCTGAAACAAATGGCTGAGGCCAGCGTGCATCTGAGCGGCAAAACCATTTTTGCCGAGACCGAGGACAGCAATCTGTATGTCGCCATCGACAGCCTGATCGACTCTCTTGATCGCCAGATCCTCAAACACAAGGAGAAACATACTGCACGTCGCCACGACGAATCCGGCAAAGCGGTAGCAGCAGAATAGTTTCCACCCGGGCGGCCAGTGGCCGCCCGTCACTTTCCTGCGGTTGAAATTATGAATCTGATCAGCAAGCTCCTGCACCCTGAGAACATCCTGCTGGATGCAGAATCCACCAGCAAAAAACGCGTGTTCGAGCGGGTGGGATTATTATTCGAGAACTCCCAGAAAATTGGTCGCAGCCAGGTTTTCGACAGCCTGTTTGCACGCGAAAAGCTGGGTTCTACCGGCCTCGGCCAGGGAGTTGCCATCCCGCACGGCCGTGTCAAAGGGTTGAAGGATGGCGTTGCCGCCTTTGTCAAAACACAGAATCCGATACCATTCGACGCACCTGACGGACAAGCGGTCAACCTGATCTTTGTCCTGCTGGTGCCGGAGCGGGCGACCGACCTGCACCTGCAGCTGCTCGCCGAACTGGCACAGATGTTCAGCAACAAGACCTTCCGCGAGCAATTGCAGAACAGCAATGACCCGGCGGAAATTCATCAGCTGTTCAGCAACTGGAAAGCGGAATAATCATGGCTCAGGTCAACATCCGGCAGGTCTTCGAAGACAAACAGGAACGCCTGGACTTGAGCTGGGTGGCCGGAACTGACGGTGCTGACAAGATACTGGATAGCGAACTGGTCAACGCTTCCAACCGCGGCCTGGTCGGCCACATGAACCTGATTCACCCAAACTGGGTGCAGGTTTTCAGCAATATTGAAATCGATTATCTCACCAGCCTGCCCACAGCCGAACTGGATGCCGCACTGCAGCAACTTGAGCGCGGCGGCTCGCAATGCCTGATCGTGGCCGGTGCCGACGAAATTCCGCAGGCGCTGATCGCTTACGCCAACCGCACGCAAACTCCGCTGTTCCGTTCGCCGCAGGGCAGCGTGCACCTGATGTGGCTGGTGCGCCATTACATCACCAAGGCGCTGGCTGATTCCACCACACGCCACGGCGTTTTCCTCGATGTGCTGGGCGTAGGCGTACTCATCACCGGCGACAGCGGTGTCGGCAAAAGCGAACTGGGTCTGGAGCTGATCACGCGCGGCAACGGCCTGGTGGCAGATGACGTCACCGAACTGTTCCGCATCTCGCCGGAGACCCTGGAAGGGCGCTGCCCCGAGCTGTTGCGCGACTTCCTGGAAGTGCGCGGACTCGGCATGCTCAATATCCGCACCATGTTCGGCGAGACATCCGTGCGCCGCAAGAAAAGCCTCAAGCTGATCGTGCACCTGAACCGTCCGCCCGGTGGCGACGTGTCGCAGCTGGAACGCTTGCCGCTGAATGCGAGCTACCAGGAAATCCTCGGCGTAAAAATCCGCACCGTCAGCATACCGGTGATGGCCGGGCGCAACCTGGCCGTGCTGGTTGAGGCCGCCGCGCGCAACTTCGTGCTGCAGCAGCGCGGCATCGACACCATGCAGGAATTCATCGAACGCCACGAGCAGCACATGCTGGAACAATAAACCATGCAGCTATTCCTGATCAGCGGCTTGTCCGGCTCCGGCAAAAGCATCGCCCTCAAGGTGCTGGAAGACAGCGGCTTCTACTGCGTGGATAACCTGCCCGCAGAGCTGCTGCCCACGCTGATGGAAAACCTGCGCAGTGCCGGCTACACCCGCACGGCTGTCAGCATAGACGTGCGCAGCGGCAATAGTGTGCAGCAACTGCCGCAGCACATCGAGCAACTCAAACAGCGCGGCATCGACGTGCACCTGCTGTTCCTGGAAGCGCAGAGCGACACCCTGGTGAAACGCTTTTCCGAAACACGCCGCCGCCATCCCCTCAGTGATGCCACGCCTACGGCAGACAATAAACAAGCCCTCACCCTGCCCGAATGCGTGCAGCGCGAGCGCGAGCTGCTCGCCAACATCGCCAGCATCGGCCACCGCATCGACACCAGCGACCTGCGCGCCAATGCACTGCAAGCCTGGGTAAAAGAGTTCATCCAGCTCGACCGTGCGCGCCTGACCCTGCTGTTCCAGTCATTCGGTTTCAAGCACGGCATCCCGCTCGATGCCGACCTGGTGTTCGACGTACGCTGCCTGCCCAACCCGCATTACGACCCGGCGCTGCGCCCGCTGACCGGCTGTGATGCGGCGGTCATCGACTTTCTGGAAAGCACGCCCACGGCACAAAAGATGTATGAAGACATCCGCAGCTTTGTCGCCGACTGGCTGCCGTGCTTCATCGCCGACAATCGCAGCTACCTCACCGTGGCCATCGGCTGCACCGGCGGCCAGCACCGCTCGGTCTACCTGGCAGAAAAACTGGCGCGCCACTTCGAGTCGCAACAGCAGGTGCTGCT
>JBGPPE010000112.1:0-8467 GCA_041488395.1 Gallionellaceae bacterium | reverse complement strand
CGGTGTATATCGTCGAGTTTGCCGGCGGCAAGGTGGTCGGCTGCCTGGAACACGAAATCGAGCGCGCCTGAGCCTGCCATGCAAGCCGACCCCGCCCTGCCGCCCCACCCCAACCCATTCGACTGCAAACGCATCGAGCGGGCGCTGGAGCAGCGCGAGCGCTATCGCTACGTCACCCCGCAGGTGGTGCCGGATGAGGAGGACCGCGGCTACCGCATCGAGAGCCCGTGCTGTTCGCGCAACGTGGAGCCTTCCGGCGGCATTATCGACATTGCCCTGCTCAAGTTTTTCAAGCCGCACTGGCTGCTGTATCGCAAGGATCACCAGTACAGCAGCTGGGTGCTGCACAGCGTGACCGACACACTGAACGAGGCGCTGGCGATTCTGCTGCCCGATGACGAGCGGGTGTTCTGGCCATGAGAGCCTGCTGCATGACAGTCCATTTGCTCGCGACGGCTCTCGGAGAAGGAAATTGATTTACCTGGACAACAACGCCACCACCCGCCTCGCGCCGGAAGTCAGCGCCGCGCTGCTGCCCTTGCTGGGCCAGGAGTACGGCAATCCTTCCAGCAAGAATGTGCTGGGACAGCGCGCCAGCGAACGCGTGATGGCTGCGCGCCAGCGGGTGGCCGGCGCGCTCGGCGCGACACCTGCCGAGCTGGTGTTTACCGGCAGCGCGACGGAAGCCAACCATCAGGCGATCCTCGGCGCCTTGCGCTGCAGCGCTGCGCGCCGCCATATTGTGAGCAGTGCAGTGGAGCATCCCGCCACGCTGAAGCTGCTGGGCTGGCTGCAGGAGCACGGCCATCCCGTCACGCTGCTGGCGGTGGATGGCAACGGCATGCTGGACATGGATGCACTGGATGAGGCCGTCGGCGATGACACTGCGCTGGTTTCCATCATGTGGGCGAACAACGAGACCGGGGTGATCTTCCCGGTGGAACAGATCGCGCAGCTGGCCAAGGCGCGCGGCGCGCTGTTCCACACCGATGCGGTGCAGGCCGTGGGACGCTTGCCTGTCGACTGGAAGAACAGCGCGATCGACCTGTTGTCTTTTTCCGGCCACAAGCTGCACGCGCCGCAAGGCATCGGTGCGCTGCTGCTGCGCAAGGGGCTGAGCCTGGCGCCGCTGCTGTTCGGCAGCCAGGAGCGCAACCGCCGCGGCGGCACCGAGAACATGCTGGGCATCGTCGGGCTGGGTGTGGCCGCCACGCTGCTGGACGGCGTCTCACAGGAGCACATGGGCAGTCTGCGCGAGCGCATGGAACAGCAGATTGTCGGCAGCGTGCCGCACGCACGCATCAATGGCGCAGGTGCGCCGCGCGTAAGCAACACCAGCAATATCCAGTTCGGTGCATTGAACGCAGAAGCCCTGCTCATCCACCTGGAGCGCGCCGGCATCATCGCCTCCAGCGGGGCAGCATGCCAGGCCGGCGGCAGCCAGGCCTCGCATGTGCTGACGGCGATGGGGCTGGATACACAGGCAGCGCGCGCCTCGCTGCGCTTTTCCCTGTCGCGCTACAGCAGCGAGGCGGAGATCGAACAGGCGACCCGGGCCGTTATCGCCGCGGCACTGGAGCTGGCATGGCAGGACAGCGCGCAAACCGTTTTATAAAAAGGAAACCACATGAAAGTCATGCTCAGAAAGAACGCCAAAGGCGAAGCCTCCATCTATGTGCCCAAGAAGGATCTGGAAGAGCCCATCGTGGCTGCGGAAAAAGAGGGCCTGTGGGGCGGCGTGGTCACGCTGGGCAATGGCTGGCAGCTGGAGCTGCCGGAGATGGCGGCAGATACGCGCCTGCCGATAACCATAGAAGCACGCCATATCAACCGGGAGTGAAATCATGCCATTGAATGCAACTCAACTCAGCGCCATCGAATCTTCGGTCGCCATTCTGCTGGCGAGCGGCGCGCCACTGGTGGCGGAATTGCGGCGCAAGTTTCCCGAGGTCACCTTCGTGCGTTGCCCGCAGGAGGACATGGAAGGCACACCCTATCTCAGCGGCGACGGCTACCAGCTCTACCTGATCAATCGCAGCGAGGTCTGCATCAGCGTTACCGACAGTCCGCAGCTGGCCGATGGCGTGGTGATTGCATTATGAGCAAAGAATTCATCCATCTTTCCGATCCGGACATTTCCCAGCGCGAGCTGGAGATGGTCAAGTCGGCCCTGTGTTCGCCGCGCCTGAGCCAGGGCGCACTGGTCGAAACCTTCGAGCAGTTCTTTGCCGACTGGCTGGGGCGCAAACATGCGGTGGCGGTGTCCGGCTCGACGCTGGCCTTGTGGCTGTGCCTGGAAGCATGGGGCGTGCGCGGCGAGGATGAAGTGGTCACTTCCGGGCATTCCTGGCACCAGATTGCGCGCGGCATTTCGCTGGCCGGGGCGACGCCGGTGTTCGCCGACATCGACTACTGGTCGGGCACGCTGGCAGCGGAAAAAGCCGCGGCGAAAATTACGCCAAAGAGCAAAGTGATTATGGCGGGCAATACCAATGGTCACCCGGCCGACTGGGGCGCATTGCGCATGCTGGCCGAACAGCATGGCCTGCACCTGATCGAGGACAGCACCGAGGCCATCGGTTCGCGCTACAAGGGCACGCGCGTCGGCAATTTCGGCGATTGCGCGATCTTCGATTTCTCGCAGCCTTCCGCGCTGTGCTGCGGCGAGGGCGCCATGATCGTTACCGACGACCTCGACTTTGCGCGCAGCCTGCGCTACCTGCGCGACCGCCAGCCGGAGCAGCGCTACTCGATCAGCATTTCCAGCCTGCTGCCGCTGAACGCGCGCATCAGCGAAGTGACCGCCGCGCTCGGCATCGCGCAGCTCGAACGCATGGGCGCCATACTCGTCAAGCGCAAACAGGTGACGCAGTGGTACGAGGAGCAGATCAAGTCGTTCGAGGGCATCAAGCCACCCTATATCGCGCCGGATGTGGACGAGGTGAACTGGTTTCTCTACACCGTGCATCTGGGCACACGCTTTTCGCACAGCAGTTGCCGCGCGATTGTGGAGGATATGCGCACCGCCGAAGTGGAGGCGGAGCTGTACAGCCATCCGCTTTATCTGGAGCGCTATTACATCGACCACGGCTGGCGCAAGGGCAGCTGCTTCGTCACCGAAAAGGTGGCGGATCGCGCCATCGCGCTGCCCTTCCACTCGCACCTCACAGAAGACCAGATCGCTTTCATCGTGGAGACCGCCATGGATGCTTCGGTGAATGTGGGCGCCGGTGCGGCCATCTATCTTTGAACTTTTAAACCAACCACCCAGGAGTGCACATGCCAGTCGTATCCATACAACCTTCCGGTAAAACCATTGAAGCTGCCGAAGGCAGCCGCCTGCTCGACGTGCTGAAGAACACCGGCGATATCATCCAGACCAAATGCGATGGCCAGGCGCAATGCGGCGATTGCCATATCTACATCCAGGATGGGCGCAAGAGCGTTTCCAGGATACAGCGCACCGAGAACGAGAAGCTCGACACCATCATCGGCGTTGGCTCCAAATCGCGCCTGGCCTGCCAGGTGGTGCTGGGCAACGAGAACATCAGTGTCGAGCTGCTGGGATTTTCTTCCGGATTTTGATTTCCCCCCGGGTTGAATAATTCTCCCGGGTTAACCATCTGGCAAAGGAGCCGTCATGCCGCACAACACTGCGATCAACGAAATACTGGCGGGACTGGAAAGCGGCGCCATCGTGCCCTATCTGGGCCCCGGCGTCTGGGCTGCTGCGGCCACGCCGCCGGCGCACCCTGTAGACCACCTGCAGCTGGTCGCCAGGCTCACCGAGAAGGTGACCGTGTCGCACAAGCTGCGCAAGAACCTCACCGGTGCGGCGCAGTACATCGAAAACTTCAAGCACCGCAAAACCCTGGTCGGCCTGATGAACCAGGCTTTCCCCGGCCAGTCAACGCCGAGCGAACTGCACCAGTTTATCGCCGCGCTGCACCAACTGCCGCTGGTGGTGGATACCTGGTATGACGATGCCATGCAGCTGGCGCTGGCACAGAATCCCGGCTGGGGGCAGGTGCAGGGCGTGAGCCAGGCCGAGCATCATGGCGAATGGGTGCGCTACTACACCGCCCAGGGTGAACTTTCGGACGCGGAAGCGGCAAAGAAATGGCAGACGCTGCTGTATCGTCCGCTCGGCTCATGCAGCCCGTCGCAGAATTACATCGTGTCGGATTCGGATTACGTCGAGATCCTCACCGAGATCGACATCCAGACGCCGATCCCGCCCATCGTGCAGCAGCGCCGGCTGGGCAAGGGCTTCCTGTTCCTCGGCTGCCGCTTCACCTACCAGCTCGACCGCATCTTCGCGCGCCAGATCATGAAGCGCTCGTCTTTCCAGCATTGGGCGCTGATCGAAGGCGAGTTGAGCAAGAACGAGGAGCGCTTCCTCAAGGAGATGAACATCACGCGGCTGGATATGCCCTTGAGTGCGCTGATTGATCAGGTGGTGACGTATTGACCGCTATCTGGCCGAAAAGCCATGCAATTGATTTTTTCAAGAACTGTCCCCATAATCGCCTTGAAATAATTTTTTATTATTGAGGCGAAAAATCATGACTTGCCCCTGTTTTATTATCAGATATAAAAATCTCCGATCAAATCCGGTCATTTGACTGCAGGATGCTGCAGGATGCTGCATGAATGCCGCTTTATTGCATGGATTCCCCGCTCCGGCAGGCTTCCTTTGCCTGCAATATCCGGCTGTCCTGGTATTTTACTGGCGGAAATGTCATTTGATTTCTACTAGCAGAAGTAACAGGTTGACAATCGCATGATGCGGCTGCTTAAATCCGCTCACGATAAACATGCGACACACGAGCGGGATTCAATTGCGCTGCCGCCGAGAAAACGTATAGCGCGCAAAATATTTAACCTAATTGTCACGTCACCGGGTAATGCAATGTTTGAAACAAATCAATACATTCAGCAACATGACGCGCAGCCGGCAGGGCAGATTCAATCAGGGCTGCCGCACCACGATCCGGCGCCGGTTTATTACAGCGCATCCGCCAGCGCAGCTCATCTCATTATTCGCAGCACCCGTACCCCACACAGGATTGGAGGCAGGCAATTAGTTTGACCATAAAGTAATGGCTACGGCCACAGTAATACTATGGCACTGATTTTCAACACCCAAAAGAAACGCAGGCACTGTCCAGGCAGCGCACTGTGCCGTAAATGAGGAGAGTTTGATAATGAAAAGTACAGCCCAGCAATCATTGCCATCCGATAACGATTTGGCCCAGCTTTTGCATGAAGTGGAGACGCTGGCACGCAGCGCAGGCGCTGCGATCATGGAAATTTATCGCAGTGAGGATTTCGGCGAGACCAGCAAAGCCGACAATTCCCCCCTGACCCTGGCCGACCTGGCATCGCACAATGCCATCGTCGCCGGACTAAGCAAGCTGCAGCCCCTTTACCCCATCCTTTCCGAGGAAGACGCCAATATTCCCTATGCCGAGCGCAGCAAGTGGGCACGCTTCTGGCTGGTTGATCCGCTGGATGGAACCAAGGAGTTCCTCAAACGCAATGGCGAATTCACCGTCAATATTGCGCTGGTGGAAAACGGCGTACCCATACTGGGCGTGGTTTACGCGCCTGTACTGGATGTTTGCTACTGCGCTGCGCGCGGCAGCGGTGCTTTTGTGCAGCGCGACAAGAAGCCGGCGCAAGTCATCAGGGCCGTTGCTCATGCGGCAGGTACCGCCATCAAGGTCGTCGCCAGCCGTTCACATAGCGACGCACGCACGGATGCCCTGCTGAAGAAGCTGGGGAATCACGAATGTATCAGCATGGGCAGCTCGCTCAAGCTGTGCCTGGTCGCCGAAGCGGCAGCGCATTTCTACCCGCGCCTGGGCCCCACCATGGAGTGGGACACTGCCGCAGCTCATGCCGTGGTGAACGAAGCTGGCGGCGTGGTCTGCGATGCCGCAGGCCATGCCTTGCGCTATAACAAGGAAGATCTGCACAACCCGGAGTTTCTGGTTCTGGCAAAAACCAACACCTCATTGTTAAAAATATTGCAGGACTGATGGCAGCTGCTCTGCAGATGTCAGGCCTTGCTTGAACTGCTGTTGCCGGCAATAAAGTCGGCAACTCCTGGTAAGTGTTGGTTGCAGTGAAATCCATGCGGTCTATTGTTGGTTGACCGGTTTGTTGCTAATTCAAATTGGAGGCGATATTGAATACTGGGCGAGTTTCACTGTGGACGTTGTTCACCCTTTTTCTGCGTATAGGCAGCACAGCCTTTGGCGGCTTCATGGCCTTGATAGCTGTGGTTGAAAATCATGTGGTCGAGCGGCGCAAATGGCTCACGCACGAGGAGATGCTGGATGGCGTGTCGCTGGCCACGGTGTTGCCCGGGCCAATAGCAGTAAACACCATCGCCTACGTCGGTCATCGCCTGCGCGGTACGCCCGGGGCACTGGTTTGCGCCATCGGCGTGGTCATGCCGGCTTTTTTGTTGATGCTGGCATTGAGTGTGGCATACCTCACCTGGGGGCAAATGCCGGTGGTGAGCAAGCTGTTCATGGGGTTTATCCCGGCGGTTACGGCAATTATTCTGGTTGCCGCATGGAATATGGGGCGCAAGACGATAAAAGGAGCATATGAGGCCGTGATCACCGTGATCGCCGCTGCATTGATGGTATGGCACAGCAGCTTCACCGTTTCGCTTGCCATCATCGCCGTCGCCGGCGTGGCTGGCTGGCTGATATTTGGCGAGAAACCTGCAGCTGGCGGTAATGGTCCGGCAAGCGCAGCGAAAAGCCAGAGCAGGCTGCTCAGCGTCGCTGCTGCACCATTGGCACTCACCGCCTCCTTCTGGAGCGTTAATACGGCGATGCTGGCCAAACTGTTCATGACTTTTGCCGGCATGAGCGTGTTCCTGTTTGGCGGTGGCTATGTGTTTATTCCGCTCATTCAACACACTGTCGTAGAGAGTAATGGCTGGCTGACGCAGCAGGAGTTTGTCGACGCGATCGCCATGAGCCAGATCATGCCTGGCCCGATTGTCCTGAGTACGGTTTTCATCGGTTACAAGGTGGCCGGCTTCTTCGGTGCCCTGGTCGCGACCATAGGCATCTTCTTGCCGCCCGGCATTCTGATGATAGCCGGGACACATGCGTTGAATCGCATCAAGCAGTCTGCGCTGATCAAGGCCGCGCTGCGCGGCATCCGTCCCGCGATCATCGGCATGATCATCTCCGCGGTAATCACCGTGGGAATGACTGCGCAACACCACTGGGTATCACTGCTTATTTTTGCCGCTGCATTGCTCGCCCAATTGAAATTCAAGCTTGATGTAGTGTGGGTCATACCGACCGCTGGATTGGCCGGCTTGTTATTGTATTAGTGACAATAAATTGGTGACTTCAATGACTGAACAGATTATGCAAGCAGTGTATGCCAGATCCTTGCGGCTTGAAGACGGTCTGATCGCACCTTACGGTGGCGAGCTGGTGCAGGCCTTCGTGCCTGTGCATGAGCGCCACAACCTGCATGCGCGCCTGGCGCAATTGAAACAGGTTGAAATTTCTGCACGCGAATTGCTGGACCTGGAAATGATCGCGAGTGGCGCCTATAGCCCGCTCACCGGTTACATGGACAAGCCAACCTACACGAGCGTGCTTGCCCTGGCCGCGCTACCCAACGGCATGCCCTGGGGGTTGCCAGTCACCCTGGCAGTCAGCGAAACCGTGGCAAAATCCCTGAGCGCGGGAGAGGAAGTGGCTCTGCATCGTCATGGCGATATGGTGGGTGTCATGCAGGTGAAGGAAATATTCCCATGGGACGCAGACAGCGAAGTGCGTATTTTTGGCGAGCACGAAGAGCATCAGTACCCGCAAATTGCCGAACGCAAGGCACGCAAGGCCCAATACCTGCTGGGTGGGCCGGTGTCGATGCTGGCCGCACGCGCTGCCGAATGGCAGCTGAAGAATCATCATTGGCCAAAAGACTTGCGCAACCTGCAGATACAAAACCAGTGGCACAAAATCGCCGCCATCCATTTGCAGAACCCCTGGCAACGCAGCGACGAATATTTGCTGAAGTGCGCGCTGGAGGCATCCGACGCCCTACTGCTGCATGCCAGCAGCGAACCCGCACAAGAGCAAAGCAGTTTGCTGCCATCCGTTTTGAGAGGTGCCAGCCGATTGCTGCTGGAAAACTATTTTCCAAGTGATCGCATGCTGGAAAATCCTGCCCCGGACGGTTTGTTCAACAGTTCGCCGCGCGCAGTTTTGCAGCACGCGATCCTTAGCCAGAACTGTGGTTGCGAGAGCATTCATCGGGCGTAGATTCTAATTCGGAAGCGCGCGTAACGCGAACCAGTCGAGAAGCGCCATGCCGTACTCCGCCACATCATCGAGGTGCGCGCGCGCGATTGGTTCAAGCCAGGCGAGGATTCGATCCGCGTCGTGCGCGTAACTGGCGTGCGGCGCGACGACGGCACTGG
>JBGPPE010000111.1:0-8609 GCA_041488395.1 Gallionellaceae bacterium | reverse complement strand
CACCATGCTGTTGGGGTTGACCACCAACAACATGGGCATCCTGTGGGTGGCCATGGAGGCGGCGACTCTGACCACGGTGCTGCTGGTCAGCCTGTATCGCACGCCGGCCAGCCTGGAAGCGGCGTGGAAATATTTCATCCTGTGCGGCGTCGGCATCGCGCTGGCGCTGTTCGGCACCATCCTGCTGTACTTCGCCGCCGAGCGCGTGCTGGGCGAGGGCGGCACCGCGCTGCTGTGGACGCACCTGAACCAGGTCAAGGGCAGCCTGGAGCCGACCGTGCTCAAACTGGCCTTCATCTTCCTGCTGGTGGGCTACGGCACCAAGGTCGGCCTGGTGCCGTTGCACAGCTGGCTGCCGGATGCGCACGCGGAAGGGCCGACGCCGGTCTCCGCCGTGCTGTCCGGCCTGCTGCTCAACGTCGCCTTTTGTGCCGTGGTGCGCAGCAAGGTGCTGGTGGACGGTTCACTGGGCACTCACTTCGCCGGCAACCTGATGATGGGTTTCGGCCTGCTCTCGGTGGTGGTGGCCTCACTCTCGCTGTTCCGGCAAAAAGACATCAAGCGCATGTTCGCCTACTCCTCCATCGAGCACATGGGGTTGATCACCTTTGCCTTCGGCATGGGCGGGGCAGTGGCGACCTTCGCCGGCCTGCTGCACATGACCGTGCACTCGCTGACCAAATCGGCAATCTTCTTCGCGGTCGGCCATGCCGTGCAAAAGGCCGGCACCCAGCAGATGGACAATATCCGCGGCCTGCTGCAGGTCAGCCCCAGCGTCGGCTGGGGACTGGCGCTGGGTACTTTCGCCATTCTCGGCATGCCGCCGTTCGGCGTGTTCGCCAGCGAGTTCCTCATCATCACCACCGCCATGCACGAATACCCCTGGGCGACGCCGATTCTGCTGATCGCGCTGGGTATCGCCTTTGCCGCCATCTTCGGCAAGATACAGCCGATCGTGTTCGGCGAGACCACGATGAAACCATTGCCGCATTCGCCTGCGTTGATCCCGGTGTTCGCGCACTTGCTGCTGGTGCTGATGCTGGGTCTGTATATGCCGCCCTATCTGGCCGACTGGTATCGCCAGGCGGCGGCGCTACTGGGGTAAACCAATATGCCGATCAAACATCCGAATCTGAAGTTGAGCAGACTGAGCGACGCGCTGCAGGCATGGACGGGCGAGATTGCGGCGGACGATCTGACTGCGATCTGCCAGCAAGTGCGTGACGGCGGCGGCAGGCTGGTGGCGCTGTGGGGCAGCGATGCGAGGCAGCAGGGGCACGGCTTCATGCTGCATGTGCTGCTGCTCAATGAAACAGGCATGGTCTGCCTGAATATGCGGTTATCTGCAGAGCATCCGGCCTATCCCGACATCAGCCACATCTTTCCCGCCGCCAACCGCATGCAGCGCGCGGCTTACGACATGCTCGGCATCTATGCGCAGGAAGGCCACGATCACCGCAAGTGGCTGCGCCATGGTGCCTGGCACAGCGGCAGCTTTCCGCTGCGCAAGGATTTCGATGCGGCGGCGAGCCGCACCAGCGAAGCGGACGACTATCCCTTCGTGCAGGTGGAAGGGCAGGGCGTGCATGAGATCCCGGTCGGCCCGGTGCATGCGGGCATCATCGAGCCGGGACACTTCCGCTTTTCCGTCATCGGCGAGCGGGTGCTGCGCCTTGAACAACGTCTCGGTTACACGCACAAGGGCATCGAAAAGCGCTTCGAGAGCCTGAGCCTGCAACAAGGCGCGAAGCTGGCCGGACGCGTGAGCGGTGACAGCACCGTGGCGTATGCGTGGGCTTATGCGATGGCGGCGGAAAGCATTGCCGCGCTGACGCCGTCACCGCGTGCGTTGTGGTTGCGCGCCCTGTTGCTGGAGCGCGAACGGGTTGCCAATCATCTGGGCGACCTCGGTTACCTGGGCAACGACGTCGCGCTGGCGTTCGGCTTCGCCCAGTTCTGGATCCTCAAGGAGCAAGTGCTGCGCAACAATGCCGCGCTGTTCGGCCATCGCTACCTGATGGACAAGATAGCTCCGGGCGGTGTCAGCGCGAACCTCGACGCCGCGGGCAAGCGCGTTATCGAGCAGGAATGCGCCATGCTGGAGCGCGAGGTGCGCGTCCTGCGCGGCATCTACGACGAACATGCCGGGGTGCAGGATCGTTTCATTGCAACCGGTCGCGTCGAACCGAAACTGGCCGCCCAGCTCGGTCTGTGCGGCCTGGCGGGGCGTGCCAGTGCGCAGGCCTGGGATGCGCGCGTGCAGTTTCCCTGTGCACCTTACGAGCAACTGGACGTGAAGATGGCGACCTATCGCAACGGCGATGTGGCGGCGCGCGTCATCGTGCGCTTCGATGAGCTGTTCGAGTCGTTGCGTTTGCAGCGCGAGATCATGGCCAGGCTGGGCAACGACGCTGCAGTGCCGGCACTGCTCGAAAAACTGCCCGGCAACGGCTTCGGCATCGGCATGGTGGAAGGCTGGCGCGGCGAAGTGATGGTGGCGATCGAGACTGATGGCGAAGGGCGCCTCAGCCGCGTGCACCCGCATGACCCCTCGTGGCAAAACTGGCCGCTGCTGGAGCATGCCGTTATCGACAACATCGTGCCGGATTTTCCGCTTATCAATAAATCGTTTAACTTGAGCTACTCAGGGCAGGACTTGTAGGGGGTGCCATGTACCAGATCATCAGACAGATATTCAGGACCGGCATCAAAACAGAAACACCGCCGCAAGCGGATGAGTCCATGCGTGTGGATGAACAGCGTTTGCAGCAGGAGATACTGGATGTATTTGGCGGCGCGCTGGCGATCCGCATGGTGGATGCCGGTTCATGCAACGGCTGCGAACTGGAAATTCATGCGGTCAACAACGCCTATTACAACATTGAAGGGCTGGGCATCAAATTCGTCGCCAGTCCGCGCCATGCCGACCTGTTGCTGGTCACCGGCCCGGTGTCGCGCCACATGGAAGTTGCGCTGCAGCGCACTTATGATGCCACGCCGGAACCCAAGCTGGTGGTCGCCATCGGCGACTGTGCCTGCGATGGCGGCATCTTCTGTCCGCAAGGTGCGGATGGCGCGGGCGATAACTACGCGACGTGCGGCAAGGTCGCCAACGTCATTCCGGTGGATGTGGCGGTGAGCGGTTGCCCGCCTGCGCCAACGGCCATCCTGCAGGGCATCCTCACCGCGATCAGCGCGAAGAGAGCCAGGTAGCGCAGACAGGGCAAACCCCGTCTGCTTACGCTACCTGCTTATTAAATTAATCGATTGTTTACGGGTAAAGAACCGGGAGGGAACGGCCCCTGCGTTCACACTCGTGTTTTGGCGCGAGATTTTGCGTAGAGCAGTTTCAGCTGGAATATTTCCTCCCACGCTTTTTCCGGGAAGCCATCCCGATCCATCCTGCCGCCGCCGCGGCCATTGGGTTGCAACAGGTCGGCCAGATAGGCTTCACCATCAGGCGAATGCCAGAGAGAGATGATCCTTTTCAGGACATGAGGAAATTTTTCCTCAAGTACTTTCGGGTACTGGTTCGGATTGCATTTCAGCGTTTGCAGAATGGTTTCCCTGGTAAGCATCACTTCTCCCCTCTGTGATTTGGTTTGCCATGACAGCGCCGCAACTGCATGAGCCGCCAGCCAGGGAAAAGCCTAAGATAAAACAGGTAATTGCGTCAATCCCTGTTTTTCCAGTGGAGCGGTGATCAGCTGTTACTGCGCATGCTTATTTAATTCGCATGCCGGGCTGCGCACCCTCATCCGGCGACAGGATGAACAGCCCCGGCGTCTCGCCCGAAGCCGCCAGCACCATGCCTTCCGACATGCCGAACTTCATTTTGCGCGGCGCGAGGTTGGCCACCATCACCGTCATGCGGCCTTTCAGCTGTTCCGGATCGTAGGCTGACTTGATGCCGGCGAAAACCGTGCGCGGTTTTTCTTCGCCGATGTCCAGTGTCAGTTTGAGCAGCTTCTCCGCGCCTTCCACATGCTCGGCATTGACGAT
Organism: Gallionellaceae bacterium; assembly: GCA_041488395.1. GTDB lineage: Bacteria > Pseudomonadota > Gammaproteobacteria > Burkholderiales > Gallionellaceae > 39-52-133. Next base: position 4,607 of record JBGPPE010000111.1, on the reverse strand, counting down.
GCGCGCCACACGCAGATCGATCTTGCCGAAGTCGTCAATCGAAATAATTGGCGCGATAGCGCTAACGTTTGCTCCCTCGCCCTGCAAGGGAGAGGGGTGGGGAGAGGGTGCATGTTGCTGCGCTGCGGCGTGGCGCGCAGGTGAATGCGATTCCGGCGCGGCCTGCAGGCTGGCCTGGTTGGCGGCCACCAGGGCTTCGATCAGTTTGGGATCGAGGCGGGTAGCCAAGTGTTGGTAAGCATTGATGCGTGCCGGCAACACCGCGAGGTCATTCCATGAGAAGTCGCGGTCCATGCCAAACAGTTCGCGTGCGACGCGAGAGGTCAGCGCTGGCAACACTGGGCTCAGCAGGATCGAGAGCACATAGAAACCATGCAGCGCGCGCGAGGAAATGTCATGCAGTGCTGCACGTTGGCTCTCGTCTTTGGCAAGGTTCCATGGCGCGGCGATGGCGATCTCGCCGTTGATACGGTCTGCGATGGCCATGATCTCGCGCAGGGCACGGGCAAAATCGCGGTTCTCATATGATTCGGCAACAGTCAGGCCGTTGGAGATGGCGCCTTCAAGTAAGTTCGTGGTTTCGGAGAAGGCGAGCTTGCCGTCGAAGAATTTAGTGAGAAACCCTGCGCAACGACTGGCGATGTTGATGTATTTGCCGATCAGATCGCTGTTGACCTTCGCCACGAAATCCTCAAGGTTGAGGTCGAGGTCTTCCATCGTGCCGTTGAGTTTGGCAGCGTAGTAGTAGCGCAGGTATTCGGTGTTCTTGATGTGCTCGACATAGCTGCTGGCGGTGATGAAGGTGCCGCGCGACTTGGACATTTTCTCGCCGTTGACGGTGAGGAAGCCGTGCGCGAACAGTTTGGTCGGGGTGCGGAAGCCGGCGTGCTGCAGCATGGCGGGCCAGAACAGGGCGTGGAAATAGAGAATGTCCTTGCCGATGAAGTGGTACAGCTCGGCGTCGGAATCCTGCTTCCAGTAGTCGTCGAAGTTGATCTTGGCGGCATTGCACAGTTGCTTGAAGCTGCCCATGTAGCCTACCGGGGCATCCAGCCACACGTAGAAATATTTGCCCGGCGCATCGGGAATTTCGAAACCGAAGTAGGGCGCGTCGCGCGAAATGTCCCAGTCGGTCAGCTTGTTCTCGCCTTCCGTGCCCAGCCACTCCTGCATCTTGTTGGCGGCTTCGGCCTGCAGCGAACCGCCCCTGGTCCACGTGCGCAGGAAATTCTGGCAGCTGTCGGCGGAGAGCTTGAAGAAGTAATGGTCGGAAGCACGCATCACTGGCTTGGCACCGGATACGGCAGAGTAGGGGTTTTTCACCTCGGCGGTGGTGTAGGCCGCACCGCACACTTCGCAGTTGTCGCCATACTGGTCCTTGGCGCCGCACTTGGGGCATTCGCCCTTGATGAAGCGATCGGGCAAAAACATTTCTTTGACCGGGTCGTAAAACTGCTCGATCGAGCGTTTGTCGATCAGCCCGTTGCTTTTAAGCTTGTTATAAATGCCATTGGCGAATTCGCGCGTCTCGGCCGAGTTGGTCGAGCCGTAGTTGTCGAAATTGACGTGAAATGCCTTGAAATCGTCGAAATGCTCCTGCCACACGCGGGCAATCAGCTGTTCCGGCGTAATGCCCTCTTTTTCGGCACGCAGCATGATGGGGGTGCCGTGGGTGTCGTCCGCGCACACATAGTGGCAGCTGTGCCCTTGCATTTTCTGGAAGCGCACCCATATGTCTGTCTGGATATACTCCACCAGATGGCCTAAATGTATGCTTCCATTGGCATAAGGCAGGGCGGAAGTGACCAGGATTTTTCTTGTTTTGCCAGGGTTATTTCGGGTCATAAGTTGCTTAAAGTTGCCAAGTGACAAGGGGAATTTGCTGATTGTAGCAAAACCTGTGCAGGCAGTCGGATTTGGGTAGAATTGCGGTTTACTGAAAATTATACAGGGCGCCTCTGAAAATACGGAGTTCGCCCACACTCACAAAGAAACACCTAGGAGAAACAAATGGCTTTTACAGACGCAGACGTGCAAGGTGCAATGAAACAGCTGGTCGACCCCAACACCAAAAAAGATTTTGTGTCGGGCAAGTCGATCAAGAACATCAAGGTTAGCGGCAGCGACATCACGCTGGACGTCACTCTGGGTTATCCGGCGAAGAGTGTGTGGGCAGAAATCAAGGCGATGGTGGAAGAGCATCTGCGCAAATCCATTCCGGGTGTGGGCAAGGTAGAAGCCAACGTCACCAGCAAGGTGGTGCCACATGCCGTGCAGCGCGGTGTGAAGCTGGTGGAAGGCGTCAAGAACATCATCGCGGTAGCCAGCGGCAAGGGCGGTGTGGGCAAATCGACCACGGCGATCAACCTGGCGCTGGGCCTGGCGGCCGAAGGCGCACGCGTGGGTATTCTGGACGCGGACATCTACGGCCCTTCGCAGCCCACCATGCTGGGCGTGAAAGGTTCGCCGACTTCCAGCGACGGCAAATTCATGGACCCGATGATCGGCCACGGCATTCAGGCGATGTCGATCGGCTTCATGATTCCCGGGGAAGACCAGGCCATGGTCTGGCGCGGCCCGATGGTGACCCAGGCGCTGGAGCAGTTGCTCAACCAGACCCGCTGGGACAACCTCGACTACCTGGTGGTGGATATGCCTCCCGGCACCGGCGACATTCAGCTGACGCTGGCACAGAAAGTGCCGGTAACCGGCGCCGTGATCGTGACCACGCCGCAGGACATCGCGCTGCTGGACGCGCGCAAGGGTCTCAAGATGTTCGAGAAGGTGGACATCAAGATCCTCGGCATTATCGAAAACATGAGCACGCACATCTGCTCCAAGTGCGGCCACGAAGAGCACATCTTCGGCGCCGGCGGCGGCGCGAAAATGTGTGCGGATTACAATGTGGAATTCCTCGGCGCGTTGCCGCTGGATATCACCATCCGCGAGCAGGCTGATTCCGGCAGGCCAACCGTGATCGCCGATCCGGATGGCAAGATTGCCAAAGAGTACAAGCAGATGGCGCGGCGCGTGGCAGTGAAGATTGCCGACATGGCGCAGGATCATAGCGCCGTGTTCCCCAAGATCGTGGTCAAGAGCACTTAATACAGGGAGGATTGCGACGGGTGAGGAGCGCGGGGTGATATTGCCCCGTTGCTGCTCACCCGTTGCTGATTGATATGAGCATCAAATCGGACAAGTGGATACGCCGCATGGCGGAGCAGCATGGCATGATTGAGCCGTTCGAGCCCGGTCAGGTCAAGGAAGCCAACGGCCATCGTATCGTGTCTTACGGCACGTCGAGTTACGGCTACGATATTCGCTGTTCAACCGAATTCAAGCTGTTCACCAATATCAACAGCACGATCGTCGACCCGAAAAATTTCGACCCGAGCTCGTTTGTGGAAGTGAACAACGACTACTGCATCATCCCGCCCAATTCTTTCGCGCTGGCGCGCACGGTGGAGTACTTCCGCATCCCGCGCAACGTGCTCACCATCTGCCTGGGCAAGAGCACCTACGCGCGCTGCGGCATTATCGTCAACGTGACGCCGTTCGAGCCGGAGTGGGAAGGCTATGTGACGCTGGAATTTTCCAACACCACGCCGCTGCCCGCCAAGATTTACGCCAATGAAGGCGTGGCCCAGGTGCTGTTCTTTGAATCCGACGAGGTGTGCGAAACTTCGTACAAGGACAGGGGCGGCAAATATCAGGGGCAGCATGGCGTGACGCTGCCCAAGATGTAATCTGAGATGTCTCCTGTTTAATGAACAAGCCCCCGGTTTGGGGGCTTGTTCATTAAACAGATACAATCTGCACATCCCCCGATAAATCTGCGACAATCCGCGCCTGTGAGCTGCCCGGCAGTGTTTTCTCGGTTTCAAGAGTTATATGTGGTTCATATTCCAGAACAGGATTTGCTATGAAATTTAACTTTCCCATCATTATCATCGACGAAGACTTTCGTTCGGAGAATGCCAGCGGCCTGGGCATACGTTCCCTGGCGGGCGCCATCGAGAAAGAGGGCATGGAAGTGCTGGGCGTTACCGGTTACGGCGACCTGACTTCGTTTGCGCAGCAGCAAAGCCGTGCCTCGGCTTTTCTGCTGTCGATTGATGATGAGGAATTCGGCTCCGGCAGCGAAGAGGAAACCGAAGTCGCCCTGAAGAGCCTGCGTGCCTTTGTCGCGGAGATACGCCACAAGAACGCAGACATTCCGCTGTACCTGTATGGCGAAACGCGCACTTCGCGCCACATCCCCAATGATATTCTGCGCGAGCTGCACGGCTTCATCCACATGCACGAGGACACGCCGGAGTTCGTGGCGCGCCACATCATCCGCGAGGCGCGCACCTACCTTGATTCGCTGGCGCCGCCGTTCTTCCGCGCCTTGGTGGGCTATGCCCAGGATGGTTCCTATTCCTGGCACTGCCCCGGGCACTCCGGCGGCGTGGCCTTCCTGAAGTCGCCGGTGGGGCGCATGTTCCACCAGTTCTTCGGCGAGAACATGCTGCGTGCCGACGTGTGCAATGCGGTGGATGAACTCGGCCAGCTGCTCGACCAGACCGGCCCGGTGGCAGCTTCCGAGCGCAATGCGGCGCGCATCT
>JBGPPE010000110.1:0-8658 GCA_041488395.1 Gallionellaceae bacterium | reverse complement strand
GGTTTTGTTGGCGCATCAAATTTTGTCTCTGAAACTGCCTCTCTGGACCTGACCTTCTCTGCCTCGGCAGGCTCTGTTACCGTATCAGGCGCTACCCAAGACCAAACAAGTACGACTTTGGCAATTGGCTTTACACAGCGTTTCTAATTTGAATGTTGTTATAAACAAAAAAACCGCCTGCGAGGGCGGTTTTTTTGTTTGGCAAATGACCATGATCACGTTAATGTAACCAGCAGGTTGATAAATCGGAAGGCGTAACTTCGTATGATTCGAATTCCAAAGGTGTTAACACTGTTTTGTTTCGCTGTTTCTTTGGCATTTCCTTTATTTTCCATGGCTGCCTCGTGCACTGCTGGCGGCGCTAAGCCGGCATGGATAGACAATCCTGAAGCAATCACGGCCAAGTACTTCTGGGCTTCCGGCGTTTCCAGCAGCAATGACGGCCCTTTGGCTGAGCGGCTGGCTTCCGCGAAACAGAATGCCATCAAAAATCTGGCAGAAACCATACAGGTCAATATCAGCAGCTCGCTGACTCTCGAGCAAACCCAGAAACAGACTGGTGCACATGTGTTGACGGACTCCAATGTGCGCAGCCTGACTGAGGTTTCAACCAAAGCATCTTTGCAGAACGTTGAGGCGGTGGAAACGTGGGAAGACCAGAGTTGCCATGTGTGGGTCAGGGTCAGGCTGGTGACACGGGTAGTTGAGCAGAAAAAGCGTGAAGAGTTGGCGCGGCAATTGTTTGTCGTGTTTAGCGAGAAGCTTGCTATTGCCCAGGACACCTCTGGCGAGATGGAGCTACGGCAATCCGCCGTAGAGGCCGGGTTGGATATCCTGCCGCGCATTAATCTGGATCTGGTGGCAGAGGCTAGCTCTGCTGCCTACTATATGCAGCAGTTAACGCGCATCAAGGAAGCACTGGGCGCTTCGCGCAGCGAAATCGAGAAAGCGAAAAAATCGCTGGATGACGCACGCGATTACATTAACAAAGCGGCTGCGCAGTCCACGGAAACAGTTCGTGCGAGATCCATTATGCCGGCAGTGACGATCTACAGGTCTTTGCTCAATCAATACCCCAATGGTTTGAGCACCCTGTTTGGTCCAGGTGATTTGTTTATGAAGCTGGGCGAGGCTGAGGAGATGCGAAACAATTCTTGCGGAGCCAAGAATTACTATTTGCAGGCGATTGAATCAAAGCAACTGGTTGACCGCCAGAAAATTGCGAAGCAGCGTGCAGACGGCTTGGCATGCTCGCCGGAAGATATGGAAAAAGCTGTGTGGCGACAGTTCTTTGAGGGGCGCACTGTTGATATGGTGTGTTTCTACGATCTTCGAGGTGCGCAGCGTGCCTGGCAGAAGGCTTGTGGGGATGTAAGCAATACGCTGCGCTCTATGGGGGCTGAAGTTGTGGTGAGCAATACGGCTCTAACTGCTGCGCAAGCGGCGGAAATTAATAATGGCAAGTTATCGGCGAAGTTGGGGCGTGAGGGAAATTTGTTGATGGGATATTTCGCATTTGGCAAGATGAACACACAGACGACCAGGGAGTCTGGCAGGCAAAGCCGTGAATTTCAGTTTCAGGGCACAATCTGGACTGTGCTGATGGAAAATGGCCAAGCCACGTATTCTGACCGGTTTCAAGGTACGACCGGCTGGAATCCCATATCCTCCGAAATGGTAATGGATGTGCTGGCCCTGAATGTTGTAAAAAGGTGGAAGGATAAATTCTCTCGTTTCCTGCACCATGAAGTAGAACAATGATTACTTATATGTCCCGAAATATTCTGTTGTCTGGAGAAAACTGATGTTGAGACTGGTTATCGGATTGTTGAGTATTTTTTTGTCCTTATCTGCAATGGCGGCTGCGCCTAAAAACGTGGCCGTCGTTGTCTATTCCCAGTCCAAGCTGGCTACGCAGTACGCACGCATAGCTCTGGCACGATTTGAGCAGGTATTGACAGATAACGGGGTGACAGTTCTGGATCAAAAGAAAGCGGAAGCGCTGAAAAAAGGCTGGAAGAAGCTTGAAGATCCGGGCGCGTTGATTACCGCTGAAGAGTTTGTGAAAAATGCGGGGAAATATTCAATTGACGGAGTTTACAGAGTTTATCTGGATGCAGGAATTACCAAGGGTTTAGCCGGAATTTTTACGGCCACAGCCTTGGCGGATATTCGCTTTATTGGGGAGGATGCATCCATCAGCTCTGCAGCTTCTCCTCCCATGGGGGCGAAAGGTATGCCGCCTTCTGACGGATTAACTGATAGTGCGGCGCTCAGCAATGCGATTCAACGGGCTATTGATCTGACAGCGCAGCAGATTGGCTGGAAAGTAATGGATTTCACTAATCCACGCTTGTTCAGTGTGCATCTGAAGGAGCAAGCTACCCCGCCTAACTACGTGGTAGAGGCTCATCCCCCTGCCTTGTCCAGCTCGGATGAATCTACCAAGCTTGCCAAACTGGCCGGTGAAACCTGGTCAAATGAGGAGGTGACCTGCGTGCGCAAGTCGCCTGATGAAAGAATGGTGGCAGTAGGGGGGTATATACGCCAAACCTCGTTGTTGGGCGGGAGGCCGAAGCGGGTATATGGCTCCAAGATGCATGTACTGGACAGCGTTGCACAAAAAGAAGTGGTCGCCTTTGAAACTGCTCCAGTGGCAGAAAGGAGCCGTGAAGAAAAGGGCGGCAGCAAGATTCTCGATTGCATGTTTGTATCAAATTGGCGTTACCTTGCGGCTGTTACCAACAGCAAGTTGTTCCTGTGGGATACCGAGCGTGGTGTTGTGTTGAATGAACTGCTCCTGGATGATGCAATTGATGATGCGGTGCTTGAGTATGGGAAATATGCTGGGCAGGATTACCTGATTGTAGTTAGCGGCAACAAGAAGCAGGTCTACCAAATTGTCAGGGAATAGTAATAGCCAGCTTGTCTTGGATGCGAATCAGCTAACTCAGGGGGAGACAATGTGCCATTCATTCATGCGCAGCTTGATTGGGGCCGTTCTTGCGGCGTTATTGCCAGCGATGGCGTGGGCATCTGATGGTGAAATCAGGGTGATCAAGATACAGGGGCAGGTTGAGGTTATTGATGCTCAAGGAAATGTACGCGAGCGAGCAAAGGCAGGAACCCTGCTCAAAGCTGGCGAAACCATCCGCACAGCAGAAAACAGTAAGGCCGCCATTCGTTCCAAGGTTGGAGATACTTTCATTCTGGATGCACTAGCTGCGGCGCGCGTGCGTAGCGAGAAGAATGCGCTGGAGCAGCTGGTAGGCAAAATCATGTATCTGTTTACCCCTGGCTTGCGTGAGGAAAGAACTGTGCATGTGTATACCGCGGTGATCGGTATTCGCGGCACAACTTTTTTGGTTAATACAGAACAGGGTAGGGCAGATGTGGGATTGAGAGAAGGAGTACTGGAAGTCAGCTCAACCCATGAGGGGTTCAATGTATATCAGCGCAAGGAAATGGATGAGTTCGAAGCTTTTAAGCAGCGCGAACGCGAGAAGGTCAAGGAGATGAAGAAGGAGTATGAGCAATACCGCACCCAGATCAAGGAAGAGTTTGTGGCTTTCAAGAAGTCCCTGCAGCTTAAGGCGAACCAGAGTTTGAGCATTGTGGGAGATAAGGCAGTCATTTCTGGGCTGGATGAGGATTCGATCAAAACCATGCAAGGCCTAGAGCAATTTATCAGTGATACTGTTTTAGAACCTTCAGCGCCGAAATAGAAGTGATAGAGTTCCGGGCAAGTTTCTCGCCGCAACGCGGCTTCCCGGAAATTTGCCAAGGGGGGCTTACATGCTACAATGAACAGGTCTTTAGTCACCGTTATTTCACTTACGCATAGGGGAGCATAAGCATGAAAAATAAACTGTCAATCTCAATGGTCATGGCGCTTGTGGCAATTTTGTCCGGTTGCGCAGGTGCGCCCAAGCCTTCGCCACTGTCTATAGACCAGTGCCGCTTCCCTGGCACGCAAACAGAAGCGCCGGGCTGGGTATGTGATGAGCCGGTTCCCGGCTGGACAGTTACTGCTCCCGGATCAGCTGAGCTGACAAATGCCGGCCTTTCCTTCCAGCGCCAAATGGCCATGACTGACGGGCGCGTGCAACTGGCGCAGCAAATGAAAGTGCACGTGACCAACATGATCAAACAGTTTGCCGAGACAACCGGGGGCGGTGACGCCGAGTCTCTTGATCAGGTGAATACCTCTGTAAGCAAGCAGATTACTGATCAAGTGTTGTCAGGCACCAGGGCAATTCGCAGCGTTACTGCGCCGAATGGGCGGCTCTTTGTTCTGGTGGGGCTGGATGACAAGGCAGTTGAAGAGCTGACCAAGGTTGCAATTAAAACCAGCATGGACAACGACCGTGCTCTATGGCAAAAATTCCAGGCAAAGAAAGCTCAGGATGAGCTGGCTGAAGAGATTGCCAAGCAAAAAGTTGTAGATGCTCCGATGCCTGCAGCACATTAATTGAATGACTTCACGGCACGTAATGTAACGTGCCGTTGTCTTTTTTTTGAAGCTTGGTATTGATGTAAATTTGTGCGTTTTGAGGAATGCATGAGGAAGGAAGTATTCCTCCTGTTATCTTCAATAATTTGGAAGTTTGCGGCTAAGCCGCATTTTTTATTTTTTAAAGAGCGAATATGCCAGTTATTACTTTGCCTGATGGTTCACAGCGTAGTTTTGCGCAAGCGGTTACAGTAGCCGAAGTTGCTGCCAGTATTGGTGCGGGCTTGGCGCGTGCAGCACTGGCGGGTAAGGTTGATGGCGAGCTGGTCGACACCTCGTACCTGATCTCCAAAGATGTACAGCTGGCCATCATTACCGATAAAGATGCGGATGGGCTGGATATTATTCGCCACTCCACTTCACATTTGCTGGCGTATGCGGTCAAGGAGCTGTTTCCGGAAGCGCAGGTCACGATTGGCCCGGTAATTGAAAACGGTTTTTATTATGATTTTTCTTATGCTCGTCCATTTACCCCGGAAGATTTGGTGGCGATTGAAAAGCGCATGACCGAGCTGGCCAAGAGAGATATTCCCGTGGTGCGTAGAGTCATGCCGCGTGATGAGGCTGTAGCCTATTTTAAGAGTATAGGTGAGCACTACAAGGCTGAAATCATTGCTTCCATTCCGGCAGATCAGGAAGTGTCCCTGTATGCAGAAGGAGATTTCACTGATCTTTGTCGTGGCCCGCACGTACCGTCTACCGGCAAGCTCAAGGTATTCAAACTGATGAAGCTGGCGGGCGCCTATTGGCGTGGCGATGCCAAAAATGAAATGCTGCAGCGAATATATGGTACTGCCTGGGCGAAGAAGGAAGATCTGGATGCCTATCTGCATCGCTTGGAAGAAGCTGAGAAGCGCGACCACCGCAAGCTGGGCAAGCTGCTGGATCTGTTCCACATGCAGGATGAAGCACCTGGGATGGTGTTCTGGCATCCCAAAGGCTGGGCGATGTGGCAGGAGATCGAGCAATACATGCGCCGCGTTTATCGTGACAACGGCTATCAGGAAATCCGCTGCCCGCAAATCATCGATCGTGTGTTGTGGGAGAAATCCGGCCACTGGGAGCACTACAAGGCCAATATGTTTACCACGGAGTCGGAAAAGCACGATTACGCAATTAAGCCGATGAACTGCCCAGGACATGTGCAAGTATTCAATTCTGATCTGCGCTCTTATCGCGAGCTGCCGCTACGCTATGGCGAGTTTGGCTCATGTCACCGCAACGAGCCGTCCGGCGGCTTGCATGGCCTGATGCGGGTGCGCGGCTTTGTTCAGGATGACGGTCACATTTTCTGCACCGAAGGCCAGATCGAGTCTGAAGTAACAGCCTTCAATGCTCTGGTGCTGAAGGTTTACAAGGACTTTAGCTTTAACGACGTAGTGGTGAAATTAGCGCTGCGTCCGGAAAGCCGGGTCGGTTCCGACGATATCTGGGACAAGTCCGAGGATGCCTTGCGCGCAGCACTGCGTGCTTCCGGTATGACCTGGGAAGAGTTGCCAGGCGAAGGGGCGTTCTATGGTCCCAAGATCGAATTCCATATCAAGGACGCGATTGGCCGTTCCTGGCAGTGCGGTACGATACAGGTGGACTTTTCCATGCCGGGCCGTCTCGGGGCTGAGTTCGTGGATGAGGACAATACCCGCAAGGTGCCGGTGATGTTGCACCGTGCGATACTGGGCTCGCTGGAGCGCTTTATCGGCATCCTGGTCGAGAACCACGCCGGGGCGCTGCCGTTGTGGCTGTCGCCAGTGCAGATGGTGGTGATGAATATTTCACAGGCGCAGGAAGAATATACGGCAAAAGTAGCACAGGCTTTGCAGTCTGCCGGCTTCCGTGTGCATCTGGATTTGCGTAATGAGAAGATTACCTATAAAATACGCGAACATAGCTTGCAAAAGTTACCTTATCAGCTGATTGTGGGCGATAAGGAGATGGCTGCAGGCCTAGTTGCCGTGCGAACCCGCCAAGGTGAAGACCTCGGCCAGATGTCGGTAGCAGCGTTTATTGAGCGTCTGCGGGCCGAGCTGTAACGGGTAGCACGGTTTAATTTTGTGTAAATGGAGAATTTGCAATAGCTCAAGATAAATCACAGCGCATGAACGAGCAGATAACGGCACCTCAGGTGCGGCTCATTGGTGCAGAGGGAGAGCCGATAGGCATCGTGTCTGTAGCGGAAGCGCTACGTTTGGCGGACGAGGCAGATCTGGATCTGGTTGAAATCGCGCCTTTGGCCGAGCCGCCTGTCTGTCGCATTATGGACATCGGCAAGTTCAAGTATGCTGAAAGCAAGAAACAGCACGAGGCCAAGCTTAAGCAAAAACAGGTGCAGATTAAGGAAGTGAAATTCCGGCCTGGTACAGATGAAGGCGATTACAACATCAAGTTGCGTAACTTGATCAAGTTCTTGGCTGATGGCGACAAGACCAAAATTACATTGCGTTTCCGTGGTCGCGAAATTGCGCACCAGCAACTCGGAATGCAGCTGATGGAGCGCGTAAGGACAGATTTGGCAGAACATGGTGTTGTCGAGCAATTTCCCAAAATGGAAGGCCGTCAGATGGTGATGGTGTTGTCACCCAAGAAAAAATAGGTCTTTCATAATAAATTGAAAGCTGTGCAGATTAAGGGACTGGTCAGCACAGTTTAGTAGTACTCAGTCCCAGATAAGTGGTTTCGGGTTTCCAAGCGTTCCTGTCAGGAACCTCCCGGCGTCATCAAATAAAGGAGTTGTTATGCCTAAAATGAAAACTAAAAGCGGTGCAAAAAAACGCTTTATTGTTCGTGCTGGCGGAAGCATCAAGCGTTCGCAAGCGTTCAAGCGTCATATTTTGACCAAAAAGACCACCAAGACTAAACGTCAGTTGCGTGGTACCACCGAAGTTCACGCAAGCAACACGGCGTCAGTGCGCGCCATGATGCCTTACGCATAAGGAGTAGACCATGCCAAGAGTAAAACGTGGTGTAACGGCGCGCGCGCGTCACAAAAAGGTTTTAGATCAGGCTAAGGGTTACCGCGGCCGTCGCAAGAACGTCTATCGCATTGCTAAAGAAGCAGTGATGAAGGCAGGGCAATACGCTTACCGCGACCGTCGTCAGCGTAAGCGCCAGTTCCGCACTTTGTGGATCGCGCGTATCAATGCAGCTGCTCGTGAGCAAGGGCTGTGCTATAGCGTGTTCATGAATGGTCTGAAGAAAGCTGAAATCAATCTGGACCGTAAAGTGTTGTCCGATATCGCTGTGTTCGACAAGCCTGCATTCGTGCAGATTGTTGCTCAAGCCAAGGCCAGCCTCGGTCTGTAAGCGGACTGACTGAAAAAAAGGAGGCGTAATACGCCTCCTTTTTTTGTTTGAAGCGACTCAATAAACCTGTTTCCAGTAGCGATGAATGTTTGTAGTCATGTTTATTGAGCTGTTTTGTGAGTGAGAAAATGCAAGAACTCGAGCAAATCCTGAATCAAGCCGTGCAACAGTTTGCCGCAGTTGAACAAGCGGCCGAGCTGGAGCAGGTCAAGGCGCGTTACCTCGGTAAGGAAGGCAGCCTGACAGCCTTGCTGAAGGGATTGGGCAAGCTGTCCGCAGAGGAACGTCCTGCCGCTGGCGCACGTATCAATGAAGTCAAGCAGCAGATCGAGGTCGCGCTGAATGCGCGGCGCGAGGCCATACAGCAGCAGTCATTGCAGGCCAAGCTGGCGGCGGAAGCGCTGGATGTGACGCTACCCGGTCGCGGCCTGGGCGTGGGAGGGCTGCACCCGGTTACGCTTACGCTGGAACGTATCGAGTCACTGTTCCATTCGATAGGCTACGCCGTGGCAGAGGGCCCGGAAATAGAGAGCGATTTCTACAACTTTACCGCGCTGAACATCCCCGATGACCACCCGGCGCGTGCCATGCATGACACGTTCTACATAGACGAAAAGCATGTGCTGCGCACACATACCTCGCCTATTCAGATTCGCTACATGCAAGCCCATCTGGCGAAATACAAACATCTGGAGACCATGCCGGACATCCGCATTATCGCGCCTGGACGTGTGTATCGAGTGGATTCAGATGCGACTCACTCGCCGATGTTTCATCAGGTGGAGGGGCTGTGGATAGGCGAGCGTGTGAGTTTCGCCGACCTCAAAGGGGTGATCGCCGATTTT
>JBGPPE010000109.1:0-8733 GCA_041488395.1 Gallionellaceae bacterium | reverse complement strand
CACCGCGCCGCCCACTTCCACTCCCACCACGTCGGTGCTGGCATAAATACGCAAGCGCGGGTTATGCAGTTGCTGTGCCGCCATGCGGGCGAATCCGGCATCGGCGGAAGCAAGGGTAAGTGCGGTGGGCAAGCCGTGCGCCACTTCCTGCGCAAAGCTGGGGCCGGACAATACAGCGCGCGGGAATGCAGGTGGCAGCACTTCGGCGGCAATCTGGTGCGGCAGCAGGGCGGTGTCGGTTTCAAAACCCTTGCACAGCCACACCACCGGCACCGCTGCCGGAAGCCTGGCAATGCGGGTGAGCGTGTCGCGCAGCGCAGAAATGGGCACCGCCAGCACGAGCATTTCCGCACCGGACAGTGCGGCATTCAGATCGTGTTCCAGGCGCAGCTCCTGCGGCAGCGGAATGTCGGGCAGGTAACGCTGATTGCTGCCGCTGGCACGCATTGCGGCAATCTGTTCGGCATTGCGCGCCCACAGGGTGACCTGATGTTTCTGGGCAAAGCTGATTGCCAGTGCCGTACCCCATGCACCTGCGCCCAGCACGGTGATTTTCATGCCTACACCCTTTGCGGAAATATCTGCAAAAGTCCGGTAGCGTGCGTCATTCGTCGCCCCAAACCTCGGTTGAACGGATATATCCCGTGGCGCCATCCTGATGGCGCACCTTGGACCACCCTCCGCCAGCGGCACCCAGCCATTCCAGCGCAACGTTTTGCACTACCTGAAAAACCACTGCCGCACCCGCATCTGGCGCCTGTCGCACCGATGCACGCTCTGTGGTAACGACCACGTAGCGCTTGCTGCTTAGCACGCGTTTTTCCACCCAGGCCATGCTGCCCGCACGGTCGCGCACCTTGACCCAGTTTGCGCTATCAATCACCCGCTCCAGCGGCATATAACGGCTCACCACATAGAGCTTGCGCGACTTCAGTGAATCCGTTTCGTACAGTATGGCGCTGCTGCTGTCGACCGATACATAATCGAGCGCATGTGCTGCTTGTGCCGCCCCAAGCAGCACGGCAAGCAAACCGAGAGCGATGGTCAGGTGTTTCATGTCAGTGCTTGGGCTGTGCGCCCTGTGCCTTTTGTTGCTGGTACAGCGACTCGAAGTTCACCGGGTTCAGCATCACCGGCGCAAACCCGGCGCGCACGGAAACGTCGGTAACCACTTCTCGCAGATAGGGGTAGAGAATGTTGGGACAAACCACAGACAGTACGGGCTCGATGTCTTCCTGCGGGATGTTGCGAATCTGGAAAATACCTGCCTGTTTTGCCTCGATCAGGAACATCACCTTGTCTTTGCTGGTCTGCTTCGCCGTCATCGTCACGGTGAGCACGACTTCATAAACGCCCTCGTCGATGGCCGCAAATTCGGAGTGCAACTGCAGGTCGATCTGCGGATTTTCGCGCTCCAGGAAAATGCCCGGCGCATGCGGGATTTCCAGCGACATGTCCTTGACGTACAGTTTCTCGATGTTGAATACGGCTGCCTGCTGCTCTTGTGTCGCTGCTTCGCTCATGTTGCTTCCTCAGGTTAAAATCGTTGATCAGCTGTTCAGCAGCGGCACCAGCTCGCCCTGGCTGTCCAGCTCGGCCATATCGTCAAAACCGCCCACATGGCGCTCGCCGATATAGATTTGCGGCACTGTGCGGCGGCCGGTTTTGGCGATCATGATGTCACGCTGCTCGGGTTGCAGGTCAATACGGATTTTTTCAATCTCGGTGACGCCGCGCTTCTTCAGCAAATTTTCGGCGCGTACACAATAGGGGCACACTTCCGTGCAGTACATCAATACTTTCGCCACGATTATTTCTCCAGGGGTAAATTTGATTTTTGCCAGGCAACCACGCCGCCGGCCAGATTGTATGCCTGCGCAAAACCTTGCTTGCCCAAGGCCGCGCAAGCCGAAGCAGAGCGCTGCCCGCTGCGACACACCACCACAATCGGCTGCTCACGGTAGCGTTCCAGCTCACCAATGCGGTCACGCAGCTTGCCCAGCGGAATCAGCTTGGCATTCAGCAGGTGGCCGTTGCTGAATTCGCTCTCTTCGCGCACATCCAGAACCAGCGCGTTCTTGTGGTTGATCAGTTGCAGCGCGCCGGCACAATCCACTTCATTGATACCGCGCAGGCGGTTGCCGAAGAAAGACCAGAACAGCATCAGGCCGCTGCTGATCGCCACCAGAATCATCCAGATATTACTTTGTATAAACTGCACTTTGATGCTCCTTGTTTTTTTGAACCGCAAATTCTAGCAGAGCGGCAAAGCGCGCGGGATCTTTCCGCGCCAGAATGCCTAATTCGCGCTGCGCCCCGGCAAAATCAGCGGGATATGACCAGATGGCGCGCTCGATCTGCAATTTTGCCTCCTCTTCCCGCCCGGATAGCGCCAGCAGCCAGGCCTGGCGGTAAACCACCGCCCCGACAGGGACAAAATGCATCACCCGCCCGTTGAGGGCGAGCTTTTCATCCAGCCGATCTTTGTTCAGCTCCATCATGTTGCTGGTGAAATATTCAGCATAGGGATAGAGCATCGGCTTGCCGTTCACCGCCTTCAAATCCTGGCTTACGCGTTCATAGTAATTCATGTCCGTTGCCGAGGTCGGGTGCATCACCATCAAGCCTTGCAATGTACGGTAGCCAGCCAGCATCTGTATCATCGATGCCGCCCCCAGCAGGAGGATGAAGGCGACCACCAGCCTGCCCAGTTTGCGCAGCTCCAGGCGATAAACCGTGCTGTCCATCGCCCCCAGCGTAATGGCGGCCACCCCCAGGAAATAGGCGTACCACAGCGGATATTCGAGCAGGCTGTGGAGCACCAGAATGGCCAGAACCGAGTGTCCCCACCAACGGCACAGCGAGTGTTCGCTGTGCCATGCCTGGCGCAACCAGAGAGCGACAGTTGCCAGCAGAATAACGACACCTGCCAGCCCCATTTCCGCAGCAATGTGCAGGATCAGGTTGTGCGCATTGTTGTACAGACCGGTAATATCACTCGCATGCAGTTGCGGCACCCACATAAAGTGCTGCCAGGCGAATTGACCAAATCCGGCACCGATTAATGGGTGCTGCAAAAATATGTGCCAAGATTCGCGCCACAGATACAGCCTGATATCTCCGCTATGCACCTCTCCGAACATGCGCTGGGTCGTCGTAACACTGCCAGATGCAGGCGTCAGCCATGTGATCTGCACTATCCATTGCATCAGGGCAAAGCCGAGCAGCACCAGCACGGTATAGCGCAACAAGGGCTTGCCTGATGAATCGCGGCGCTGCCACATGAACGCCAGGATATTCATGGCCAGCAGGTAGAACCAGGCGCTGCGCGAGCCGCTCAGTACCAGAACAAACAGTAACGGCGTGACCAGCACAAGCACTTGCCAAGTGCGCAGCTTGTCACGCATGAACAAGAGCCCCAGCGAAATCAGTCCGAGGCTGATGTAATCAGCAAAATGATTAGGTTGCGCCATGTTGCCATAGACGGCAATGCCATTTTTGGCAGTGATCACGGTATCCAGCCAGGTATGCCAGCGGTAATGCTGCAGTACGCCCGCTGCGGCGTTGAGTTCGGCACCCAGTACAAGAAACACCGACAGCGCCGTCAGCAGCCTGGGCAGGCCGAGTTCTTCACGCAGGCGCTGACCCAGCATCATCAGCAACGCGGCCCATATCAGGTACTGCGTCAGCAGCAATGCCTGGTCAAAATAGGCCAGCTTGCCAAGAATGAACTGCAGCAAGACCAGCAAGATGATACCTAGCGGCAACATCACGATGCGCGGAACTTCAGGTTGTTGCCAGTAACGCCGTGTTAACAGCAAGGGCATGGCGCACAGGCCAAGAACAGCGGCACCCCATTCCTGATAAAAAGTGGTGATCGGGTAGGCGTGGTGATAGTACAGAAACGGCAAAACCCACATCAGCCCGACTAATGTCAGGCTGATGTGGGCCATGCTTATCCAGCTTGTAGCCGGTTTGTTCAGCAACTACCTTTAATACCGAATGCGGCGAGGATGTTATTCAGCGGGCAGAATTTGGTGAAACCGCTCTGAAACAGGTTCAAGCCAACAAAGGCTGTAAAAAAGAGGAAATTGTGGCTCACAAATATTGGGCTGGACTCTACACCCAGCGCCAGCGACAACATGACAAAAAAACCTGCAACGATACGAACAATACGCTCGGCGTTCATAAACTATTCTCCATGGTATTAATTATAAAAACGTAATTTTAATCGAATTTTTTGTACAGCGTGGCGTAATACAGCACCGGAATCACCACCAGGGTCAGCACGGTGGACACCGTAATTCCAAAAATCAGCGCAATGGCCAAGCCATTAAATATGGGGTCATCCAGAATAAACAAGGCCCCCAGCATGGCGGCCAGCCCGGTCAGGATGATGGGCTTGGCACGCGCACTGGCGGCGGCGATAACCGCATGCTGCAGATCCACGCCGTCGCGCAATTGCATATTGACGAAGTCCACCAGCAGGATGGAGTTGCGCACGATGATACCGGCCAGCGCGATCATGCCTATCATCGAAGTGGCGGTAAACTGCGCACCCAGCAAGGCATGTCCGGGCATGACGCCGATGATGGTGAGCGGGATCGGTGCCATGATCACCAGCGGCACAAAATAGCTCTTGAACTGCGCCACCACCAGCAGGTAGATCAACAGCAAGCCGACCGCATAGGCGATGCCCATATCGCGGAAGGTCTCATAGGTTACCTGCCACTCGCCATCCCACTTCAACGCATACGCCGAGTAGGGATTGGACGGGGTTTTGAAAAACCAGTTCTGCAGCGCCCCGCCCTCTGGCAGCTCCTTGCCGCTGAGCTTGCTATTGATGCTGAACATGCCGTACAGCGGGCTGTCCAGCTTGCCGGCCATGTCACCAAATACATAGACCACGGGCAGCAGATCCTTGTGGTAAATCGGATAGTCGCGTTCCATATTCACCATCTGCACCACTTCGGACAGCGGCACCAGCACACCGTCGCGCGCGCGCACCTTGAGCTTGAGCACGTTGTCAATCTGGCTGCGACTTTCGGTCGGCAGGCCCACGCGCACCGGCAAGGGATATTTTGCTGTTGCATCATGCAACGACGTAACATCCTGACCGGCCAGTGCCATATGGATGGTATCCACGATGTCCTGTGGCGCAATGCCCAGCAACGCAGCCTTGCTTTGCAGCACGTGCAACACCAGCTTGGGTGCGGCTTCGGTAACAGTATCGTCGATGCTGACAATATCGGCAGTCTTGCTGAACTGCTCGCGCACCATGCCCGCCACCTTGCGCACCGCTTCATAATCCGGGCCGTACAGTTCAGCCACAATGGGAGACATCACTGGCGGGCCGGGCGGCACTTCAACGATTTTTACTTTTGCCCCCCAGGCTTTGGCAATCTTCTCCAGCGGCTCACGCACGCTGCCGGCAATCTCATGGCTGGTACGCTTGCGCTCGTGCTTGTTTTTCAGATTCACCTGCAAGTCGCCCTGTTCCGTGGATGAGCGCAAATAATACTGGCGCACCAGGCCATTGAAATTGATCGGTGAGGCGGTCCCGGCATAGCCCTGATAATCCGTCACTTCGGGCACCGTGGCGAGATAGGCGCCGATCTCATGCAGCACTGCAGAAGTCTGCTCCAGGGCTGTACCGGTGGGCATATCCACCACCACCTGGAACTCCGACTTGTTGTCGAATGGCAGCATTTTCAGCACCACCAGCTTGACCCCAACCAGTGCCACAGAAATGAACAGACCAGCCAGGATACCCAGCCAGAGCTTCTTCCTTGCTGCCTTGCCATGCTCGCGATTGAGAAAAGGCGACAGGCGATCACGGAAGAAGCGGGCCAGTTTGGTATCGCGTTCATCCTTGACCGAGGCGTGATGCGGCGAGGAAAAACGCAGCGCCAGCCAAGGCGTAATGACAAAAGCCACAGCCAGCGAAATGACCATGCCCATGCTGGCATTGATCGGGATCGGGCTCATGTACGGGCCCATCAGGCCGGTGACGAAGGCCATCGGCAGCAGGGCGGCAATCACGGCGAAGGTGGCTAGTATGGTCGGCCCGCCGACTTCATCCACCGCCTCGGGAATGATTTCAGACAAGGGTTGATGGTTCATCAGCTCGCGCCGGCGATGGATGTTTTCCACCACCACAATGGCATCATCCACCAGTATGCCGATAGAGAAGATCAGCGCAAACAGTGACACGCGGTTAAGCGTGAAGCCCCACGCCCATGAGGCAAACAGCGTGACCAGCAGCGTCAGGATCACTGCCACCCCGACAATGAACGCTTCGCGCCGGCCGAGTGCCAGCCATACCAGTGCAATCACCGCCGTCGTGGCGAAGATCAGCTTCTGGATCAGCTTCATTGCCTTGTCGTTGGCTGTTTCGCCATAGTTGCGCGTGGTGGTGACGTGCACATCCGCGGGAATCACGTTGCCTTTCAGCTCATCGACGCGCTTGAGCAGCTTGTCGGCGACATCCACGGCGTTTTCACCCGGTTTCTTGCTGACGGCAACGGTCACGGCAGTAAATTCGCCCTTGGCGGCTATCCCCTTGTCTCCTGCCGCCGCACCGGTGCCCAGCCAGACATAATTGGCAGGCTGGTCTGCGCCATCTTTTATTTCCGCCACGTCGTGCAGATAAACCGGTTTGCCAGCGGACACTCCGACCACCAGCTGGCCAACCTCTTTCGCGTCGCTGAGGAAATTACCCGTCTGCACCAGCACCTCATGGTTGGCCTGGGTCAGATTGCCGGCATTCTGTGACACGTTGGCCGCCTGCAGTGCAGCGCGCACATCCTGCACCGAGAGCTGATAGGCGTTGAGAGACTCCGGGTTAAGCAGCACGCGCACCACGCGCTGAGTGCCGCCCAGAGTTGTCACTTCGCGTGTTCCCTGCACACGTTTCAGGTCGGCCTCAATGGCATGCGCCACCTGGGTCAGCGCCACACCGCCGCCGACCCCCTGTTCACGCCACAAGGTAAAGGCCACCACCGGCACGTCGTCGATGCCCTTGGCCTTGATCAGCGGCTGCGCCACCCCCAGTGTGGGCGGCAACCAGTCGGCGTGCGAATTGATCACGTCATACAGCTTGACCATCGAAGGCACATGCAGCTCGCCGACCTTGAACTGCACGGTCAGAATAGCCATGCCCGGCTGCGACACCGAATACACGTGATCCACACCCGAGATCTGCGACAGCACCTGCTCTGCCGGAACCGCCACGGTGCGCGCCACATCCTGGCTGGACGCACCCGGATAGGCGATCAGCACGTTCGCCATGGTGACGTTGATCTGCGGTTCTTCCTCGCGCGGCGTCACCAGCACGGAGAAAATACCCAACAGCACCGCAATCAGCGCCAGCAATGGCGTCATTTGTGAATGCAAGAAATACTTGGCGATACGCCCGGAAATTCCCATGATTTTGTTTTTCGTAAGGAGTAATTAACAGTGACGCAGGCAGGTGCTATTGCAGCGTCTGCCTGCCCGCACGCTACCTGGGTTGGGACAGCGACATGCCTGCTTTTACCGGCTCCAGCGCCACGCGTTCCCCCGGATTCAGCCCGACCAGAACCTCGATCTCGTCTTCTCCGGCCGGTTCACCGAGGCGCACCTGACGCAGCCTGGCTGCACCTTTTTCATCCACCACATACACGGCGACGACCTCGCTGCGACGTACCACCGCACCGGCCGGGACCAGCAGCTTGCTGGCCTTGCCCACGACAAAGTGGGCGCGCACAAACATGCCGGGATAGACGCCCTTCTCATTCGGAGGCAGGGTAACGCGCACCTGGGTGCTATGCGTACGTGCATCAGCAGCCGGCTGCACCGTTACTGAGGCCGCCTTCAGCCAGCGGCTGAGCGAGGGAACCTCGACCTTGACACTCGGATGCGTGCCAATCTCGGTCAGCTTGTATTGCGGGACATTTACCACCACGCGCATCTGCGTGGGGTCAAAGCCGACCATCAGCGGTTTGCCGACGGTGACCATTTCGCCCAGTTCCACCAGACGCGATGCCACCACCCCGCCAAAGGGGGCGATGACTGCCGCATAGCCGCGTGCCAGCGCAGACTGGCTTTCGCCTGCCTCACTTGCCGCTGCTTGTGCCAGCGCCATTTCATAATCGGCCTGAGCCTTGTCCAGAGCGGACTGGCTGATGAATTTCTGTACAAACAACTGCTTGGAGCGTTCGTAGTTGGCCTTTGCGTTATTCAGCGCTGCCCGCGTCTGCATCACCTGCGCCTGGCTGCCGGCCAGCGCCTGTTCAGTTTCGCGCTCATCGATGCGCAGGATAACCTGCCCTTTGCGGACGGTATCGCCGACATCAAAGTTGACTTCCTTCACACGGCCGGAGATTTGCGCCGAGACGGTCGATTGCCGCGTTGCCTCTACCACGCCCTCCACGCTGTAAGTTTGCGCCACTTCACGGTATTGCACCGTGGCGACCGCAAGCTGCTCGGCCGCCTGCAAGCCAAAAGCAGCCGAGCCCAGTGCACAACCCAATAGCGATAGATATATTGCTCGAAATCCCATAGCCGAACCTCCGTGTTCAATGAGAATATTAGAATATACTAATACTATTCGGGCTGCAACACAGTCTACTTACTGGTGCAAAATACATCCCTCATGATTTCGACCAGCTTCAGGGTGCGCGGGTCATTAACACGGTAATACACGCGGTTGGCATCCTTGCGCGTACACAAGACACCCTTGTCGCGCAAAAT
>JBGPPE010000108.1:0-8833 GCA_041488395.1 Gallionellaceae bacterium | reverse complement strand
GTAGGCATCGCCGCCGATACCGCCGGGCAAGGCCTGGTTGAAGAAAGTGCCCTTAAGGTAGCTCTTCAGGTAGAACAGCGGCCCCAGGCTGAATTTCAGGCGGCGCATGATCTGATACCAGCGCCAGGAGGCCAGCACCGCGCTGAGCAGCTGCATGACCAGTGCCAGCAGCAGATATTCCGGTTTCATGCCGCGTACCACCTCGACTACCGCTGCCACGTCGATGGAGCGCACAATCACAAACAGCAGGGCTACCGAGATGAGGATTTTTACTATGAGCTTAATCATGCGCTTAATTGAGACCTGACTGCGTGTTAAGGGCCAGGCCGGGTAAGATTCCGTGGAGGACCAATTTAGTTGGAAAGCAGCTGGTTAACGTGCCGCCAGCTTGCCTGCCAACACTGCTTTACGATCAATAAAATTGCCCGGCACGATACGGGAAATCGGCTGTTTTGTCCAATCAGGAAGCTGTTCTCAAGGCTGCTTTGCCGCGCTGTTATACTCTCGACAATTCAAACAGACATACCGCCACCAACAGGAAAATTCGTTCACCCATGTCCCCCAGCAACCAGCCCAATACAGCCGCTGTCACCCAGCGTAAAGTCATTATCGCCGCCTGTTTCGGCACTTTTCTGGAATGGTACGACTTCCTCACCTTTGCCTCGCTGGCCATTTATTTCAGCGTGCTGTTCTTCCCCCCGGATAACCCGACTGCCGCGCTGCTGGCCAGCCTGGCCACTTTCGGTGTGGGCATGGTAGTGCGACCGCTGGGTGCCGCGCTGTTTGGCTCATTGGCAGACAAATACGGGCGTCGCCCGATTTTCATCACCACCATCGCGCTGATGGGTGTGACCACCTTTGCCGTTGGGCTACTGCCCACCTACGCCCAAGTTGGCCTGCTCGCCCCGGCGCTGCTGCTGTTGCTGCGCCTGTTGCAGGGCTTTGCGGTGGGCGGCGAAATCGGCGGTGTCGCGGTTTACCTCACCGAACATGCGCCGGCCAATCGGCGCGGCGTTTACACCAGCGTGCTGCAGCTGATGGGGCCGCTGGGCATCATGGTTTCCATGCTGCAAGTGGTGTTGCTGCAGGCTTTCCTCAGCGATGCGGAGTTCCACAGCTGGGGCTGGCGTGTGCCGTTCCTGTTTTCTGCTGTGCTGCTGGCAATCTCGATCAAGAGCCGCATGAACCTGGAAGAGTCGCCGGTATTCGTCCAGCTCAGTGAAAACGACAATGTGTCGAAGGCACCGCTGCGCGAATGCCTGACTGACCGGCGCACGCTGGGGCGCATGGCCCTGCTGTTTTTCTGCATCTCTGCCGGCGGCTCCTTGCTGTTCTTTTCATCGCAGGTCTACACCACCGTGTTCCTGAAAAGCGTGGTCAGGCTGGAGCCGCAGCTGGCCGGCACCATTGTGATGCTGAGCACGCTGGTGCTGTTTCCCCTGACGATATTCTGCGGCTGGCTGTCCGACCGCATCGGGCGCAAGCCGGTGCTGATGGCCGGTTTGCTGCTGGGGGCCCTGGCTATCATTCCGGTGTTCAACGGCCTGCTGCATTTCGGCAACCCGTCACTGCAGAAATTCAACCGCGAAGTGGCTGTGGTGCTGCAAGGCACGCCCTGCTCCTACAGCCCATTTAGCGACCCCGGCAATGACTGCGAGCGCAATCAGCAATTTCTCACCAGGCTTGGCGTTTCCTACACGCTGCAAGCCGTGCCAGACACAGCCGGGGCCGCTGTCAGCATAGCTGGCGACACCCGCATCAGCGGTTTTCAACCGGTTGCATTGAGTGCGGCGCTAAAAGCCCATGGCTGGAGCGAGCAGGCCGACCCGCAGCAGGTTGACCGCTTTATGCTGTTCCTGCTGCTGCTGATTCCGGTGGTTGCCGTAGCGCTGATCACCGGGCCGCAGACAGCCGTGCTGGCCGAGCTGTTCCCGGCACGCACGCGTTACACCGCCGCCGCCCTGCCGCATAACCTCAGTGCCGGCTGGATCGGCGGCCTGTCGCCCTTTATGGTGACTTATTTGAGCGTGTATGCCGGCAATGCCATGGCCGGCCTGTGGTATCCGGTCGGCCTGCTTGGCTTTGCCCTGGTGATCGGTGTGCTGTTCCTGCCGGAGACGCGCAACGTCGCACTGGAACACTAGTGCTGGCAAACCTCACACCAGGCTTTGCGGATGAAATAGAATTGAAAAACTCAATGATGATTCAAGCAAGGATAGCCATGCGCAAACAACTCATTCAACTCTTCATGCTGCTCACCCTGTCCAGCCAGGCCGTCATCGCTCATACCGAGGAAATGCCGGTATCCAGGGGGCAGCTGCTGTACCTGCCGATCTATTCCACCATCTGGCATGGTGACACCCATTCCCTCAAGGGTGAGCCGATGAAATCGAATATGTCTGCGCTGGTCAGCATCCGCAACACCAGCCTGAAAACGCCCATCAGAATAATCTCCGCCCGCTATTTCAACACCGATGGCAAACTGCTCAAGGAGTTTGTCAGCGCGCCCAAGACCATCAACGCCATGGGCACGCTGGAGCTGTTTATTGAAAAGAGCGAATCAGAAGGCGGCTCCGGCGCCAATTTCCTGATCCAGTGGGAAGCAGAATCAGCCACCAATGCGCCTATCGTTGAAGCAGTACATATCGACAATCAGGCGAGCCGCCCGTATTCATTTGTCACCACGGCACGCGTCATTCAAAAGGACAAATAAGCCTGGCCGCTACGCCTGTCACGTTCAGGCAAACAGTTTGTCAAAACCGACCAGGGTGAGCACGCCCATCACGGCAAAGATAGCCGCCGCGATGGTGTGAACCAGCTTCATCGGAATCCTCTCCGCAAATTTGTTGCCCACAAATACCGCCGGCACATCGGCAATCAGCATGCCCAGTGTCGTTCCCGCCACCACCATGACGGGCGCTGCATAGTGTGCCGCCAGGGCGATCGTCGCGATCTGGGTCTTGTCGCCCATTTCAGCCAGGAAGAATGTAATAAAGGTGGCGCCAAAAACGCCGAACTGTTTGGCAATCTGCGTTTCCTCTTCTTCAATCTTGTCCGGTATCAATGTCCAGATGGCCATGCCGATAAAGGATAGGCCCAGCACCCAGCGCAGGACTTCCGGCCCGGTGACTGAGGTGATCCAGCTACCAAGCGCGCCGGCCAGCCCGTGATTGAGCAAGGTGGCGCCCAAAATGCCGAGAATAATCGGCAGCGGTTTTTTGAAACGGGCTGCGAGTATGAATGCCAGCAGCTGCGTTTTGTCGCCCATCTCGGCCAAGGCAACCACGCCGGTTGAAACAAGTAAAGATTCCATTAATTTCCTCGAACTATTGTTAACTGTGAGTTTTCCTGACTACAGGGCATAACGGCGATAGCCAGCTTGTTCACACCCCCACGCACCTGATGCAAATCCAGCCAGTGTAGTGCATGCATACCCCGCAGCCGCACCATTACAGCGCCATATTAGCCGCAAGCAAAATAAAACTAAAAATAAACACTCAAAATCAACCTGATAACAGTTGGCATACATATTGCTCATTTAACCCATGACGCATACCTGGCAATTCAACCAGCGCATCGTCAAGATTTTCAACTCAAACCTGGACTACAACAATGCACCTGAAAAGCAAACTCATGAACTTAAGCCAAACAGAACTGAATTGGTTGCCCTGGTTTGGAAAAACCGGAAAGTTTGCCATGTGGTGGTCCTGCTACCTGAACAGAAGCCATTATTCTGCAGTAGAAAAAACCTTTGATGGCATAGCCACCACCCGTACCAGAATTTTAATGCACTGGACAAACACTCAATGGGAGCATTTGGCAAACCTTGCTGACTTCTTGTCCCGAGATTTCGCCAATCCGAATTCAGCTGCATTACTGGATAAAAAAGCGCATATGCCGGATATATCCGAGATATTCATCATTGATCATACTGGCCAAGTAATGGCTTCCACCTTCGCCAACAGTATTGGCAAGCGTGATTTGTTGCCTGCCGCTGTTAACGCAGGCCTCCAGCAGCCTTTTCTGCATGGGCCATACAAGGATGCAGCCACACTCGCCATCAAGGCATCCAGTTCAAAATTTCACGACGAAGTCACCCTCATGTTTTACCAGCCCATCCATAAGGAAGGCAAAAGCATAGGCTGTGTTTGTGCTCGCGTGCCCAATGACGTTATCGGTGATTTGATTCAGCGTGAAGCTGGCCATATTTTTCAGGAGTCGGGCGACAATTACCTGTTCATGGTCAAGCCACAATTTGACCCATCGATACAACCCGGCACAGCCCTGTCCCGCTCACGTTTTGAAGATCAATCCTTCACCCTGGGCGACAATCTTAAACAGGGCATTCCGACAAAGTGGGGCACGGTTCAAGTTGAGCGCCATACTGAACTCGAATTACGCTTTAGCGACCCAGCGACTGGGCAACTGCATCCCGGCGTGCGCGAAACGATTGCCAAGGGTAAAAATCTGTTTGTGACTTACCCCGGCTACTCCGACTATCGGCATATTCCCGTAATTGGCAAAGGCGTAACGTTCCAGCTTCCCGGATCGCCTGATCTGTGGGGCATGATGTGCGAAGCTGATCTTGAGGAGGTTTACCGGAAACGCTCGCTGAATTTTCAATTGATGCGCCTTTTCATCGGCATCATTCTTGGCCTGTGGACTGTAAATCTTTCACTAGGCGCCATATCGGGTATCTCGTTTATCCAGACTCAAATCATTACCGCCTGCCTCACCGCATTAACCGCCGTTGCATTCTATAAACTGGGGTCCAATCGTATTGCAACTCGCATTGATGAAATGTCAGAGGTAATCAGAACAATTGCAGAGGGTGAAGGAAATCTCAAGCAGCGTCTTGAACTGGAACGGTTAAACATAGATGAAACGGGTAATTTGGCGAAATGGATCAACAGTTTTATCGATAACCTGGATGGAATCGTCGGGCATGTCATCGTGGCTACCGATGATGTCAGACATACCAATGATTCCATGCTTGGAAAGAATCGGGATGCCATGAATATTTCCAAAGAAGTACTCGATGCCATTCAAGGCATGCTGAAATCAATGGAAATGCAAATTCAGGAGATTAATTCTGCAGAGAATACCGCTGACAGCATGCGCACCGCCATGCAGCAGGTGGTAGAAAACACGCGCTTGCAGTTCCAGCTTGTGCAAAGCAAGACCGACGAAATCCGGAAAACCATTGAGTCGTCGTCACACACCATTCAGAACCTGAACAATCGGGCAGCAGAGATAGGCAAAGTAGTCAATGTCATAAATGACATCGCCAGCCAGACCAATCTGCTCGCCCTGAATGCCGCCATCGAAGCAGCCCGCGCCGGTGAGGAAGGGCGTGGCTTTGCGGTGGTGGCAGACGAGGTTAGAAAACTTGCCGAGCGCACCTCTAAAGCAACCAAAGACATTCGCCTGATGATTGAAAGTGTGCAAACCGAGGCCAAGGGCGCCGTTTCAATTATGGAAGACGGAATGCAAGGCGTAGAAGAGGGACTGCGCCTGGCTCAAGAGACCGCATCTGATAACAAGGATATGCACGATATCGTGGCTAAACTATTTCAAACAATTCATGCCGTCTCTGAAAGTAGTTATGAGCAAAGCAACAGTGCAAAGATGCTATCCAGTGTCACCTCCAAAATGAAACACTCTGTTGAAACGCTCAGCAGAAGCGGAGACCAGGTGCGAATTACAGCCAGCAAGTTGCACAAACTCACAGGGCAGTTTCAAGTTAGTTCGAGACTGTGAGCCATGAATAATCAAGTCCTTCCTGCTCTTGACAAGATCGAAGCCGCCACCCAAACAGTGGGCGCAGAAGTTATTGGCAGCTATAAAGGCCTGCGCTTATTTAGCCATTTCCAACCGATTTTCAGTCTCGTTCACAAAAGGCCTATCGGTTACGAGGCCCTGTTGCGTGCCCGGGACCCGAATGGCGAAAACATTGCGCCACTTGATATATTCAACGAGGTGCGAGACGAGGAAGACTCCGTATTCCTTGACCGCCTGTGCAGGAATCTGCATTTGCGGAATTTTTTGCCCATGGCCGATAACTCCAGCTGGATTTTTCTCAATGTTAATCCGCTGGTAACCGTAGTGGGCAAGCGCTATGGCCAATATTTTGGCGAGTTGCTGAAGCGCTATCAAATACCCCCTCATCGTATTGTTGTTGAGATACTGGAATCAAACATACACGATGAGTCTTTGTTGGCCGAAGCCGTAAATTACTATAAAAATCTGGGCTGCCTGGTTGCCATCGATGATTTTGGTGCGGGACACTCAAACTTTGACCGGATCTGGCGGCTTTCACCACAAATCGTGAAACTGGACCGGTCCATGATCGTTCAGGCAGTAAGCAACCCTAGCGTCAAACGAGTGTTACCCAACCTGGTAAGCCTGCTCCACGAGTCTGGCAGCTTGTCCCTGATGGAAGGCATTGAAACCGAGCAGGAAGCCTTGATCGCGATGGATTCAGGCATAGACTTTGTCCAGGGATACTACTTCGGCAAGCCAAAAAACTCGCTCCTTGGCACAGAAAAAGATACTGAATTACTGCCTAAACTATGTGAAAGATTCAAGAATTTCACCAAACAAAACACGGAAAAATATCATCAGGAATTGCAAGGATACGTAAGCAGATTCCAGCAGTCTGCCTTGTTACTCCAGAATGGCGGCGTGACAGCCGAGCAGGCATGCCTGGAATTTCTGAATCAACCTAAAGTCGAACGTTGCTATCTGATTAACCAGGAAGGGAAACAACTCGGCTGCAATTTGACAGCAACGCACCGCAAGACCTGGAACGATCCCCGCTTCATCCCCCTGGAAGATGCCAGAGATGCGATCTGGTCACGCCGACCCTATTTTCGCAGAGCCATCAGCAATCCGGGAAAAGTACAGATTAGTCGCCCATACCTTTCCCTGGCTGGAGCGAATATGTGCGTCACTCTGTCAGTCATGATTAACATCGGCCAATCTGCTCAAGTACTCTGCTGTGATTTGGACTGGAATGAAGACACCAGGAAATCATAAGGATGCAATACAGGCTGACATCAAATCGCGAGCGCTTGCGATTTCTTTCAGCATGCTTTTACTGCAAGCAGTAACTGCCATATCCATCGACTTCTGGAATTCGGCGGAAAGTGGCCATGACGCCATTGCGATTAATCTCGCAGGCAGGCAACGGATGCTGTCCCAGCGGCTAGAAAAGGATCTGCTTAAATTAGGCTATGCAGAACAAAAGCACTCAGACACGTCACTAATCCTGCAAGACCTGTCACAAACCTGCGTATTGTTCGATCAGACACTGGCAATATTGGGCAAGGGAAATTTGCTTGATAAAGAGGGAAAGCCCTTTTCCGTTGCAGCAACCCGGACAAAGACTGCAGCTGCACTCATTAAACAGGCAAGCGCCATATGGGCTCCAATGCAGAGGTCATTGCAGTCCATCACCGCAACGCCCGCTCACCTGTCCAACGCCAATCTGGAGCAAGCTTCGCTGATCATCATGCGGGACAACCCGCGTCTCCTGCTACTCATGGATAGCCTGACCAGTGAAATTGAAAATACTGTGTACACGAAATCAAGCCAGTTAAGAATCACTGAAGCTTTGGCAATCGTGCTCATCCTGGTAAATTTTGGCTTCGTTCTATTTTATTTCCTGCGCCAGCTCACCCTTCTTGCGGAGAGTAAATTACTTTCCATGCGTATCATGGCCAATGTGGGAACCGCTATTATCGTTATCGATGCTGAAGGAGAAATTGAGTTATGCAATCACTCTGCCGAACACCTGTTTGGATACAGTACTGGCACATTGACGGGGATTAACATTATCAGCCTTATTGAAGAGCCATTCTTTTTGCAAATCGGGAAACGTAAAAATGGCGAGCGTTTCGCGCTCGACATCGATCTTAACGAAATACACGCATCCGGGCGCAAGTTATTCATTACCTGCTTATATGATTTGACCGAGCAAAAAATAAAGGAGGAACGGTTAATCCATCTTGCCTATCACGACCCGTTAACAGAGCTTCCCAATCGCCTTCTATTCATGGATCGCCTTGCCCAAACCATAGCCAGGGCGCACCGTAACAACGAGTTGGCTGCCGTACTGTTCATCGACCTTGATCGATTTAAGCAGGTTAATGACTTGTTAGGCCATGCTACGGGAGATTTGCTCTTGCAGAGCGTAGCTACACGACTTATGAATTGCTTGCGAGAAGGAGATACCCTTGCCCGCCTGGGGGGAGATGAATTCACCATGATTATTGAAGCAAACGATGTCAATAACTGTGTGACTGTCACTCAAAAGATATTGTCAGCACTAAATAATGAATTTTTACTGAACGGTCACAACATACAAATTTCAGGAAGTATTGGCGCCAGCCTTTACCCCAATGACAGCAGTAACATCCATGCATTGCTGCACTATGCTGATCTTGCCATGTACCAGGCTAAAACCCTGGGCGGTAATCACTGCTGTAAATATTCTGAAATTGCGCCGGCTTTAGAAACGCGCGCCCCCTGATTTCCAAATGCAGAGCCCCATCCCTGCCACACCTTCAAAGCAGACAAAGAAACGCCATGTAAAATATATAATGCTTGCCAGCCTTGCCGGAGTGATGGATCCAGCTGAGGCAAAAACTGATGACCTCTGGAATAAATAGCACCTATGCCACACAATCAATGAGCAAGTCGATAACTTTTGACATGCCGAATCGTCGTTCAGGAGCCGGTAGCAATGAACCCTGAAGACTTGCAACTATTGCTTACCCGCACCATGCCATATGGAAAGTACAAGGGACGTTTGATTGCCGATTTGCCCGGC
>JBGPPE010000107.1:0-9121 GCA_041488395.1 Gallionellaceae bacterium | reverse complement strand
GGCACCTCGATGTCGGCTCATCACATCCTGGGGCTGTAGCCGGTCCCAAGGGTATGGCTGTTCGCCATTTAAAGTGGTACGTGAGCTGGGTTTAAAACGTCGTGAGACAGTTTGGTCCCTATCTGCCTTGGGCGCTGGAAATTTGAGGGGACCTGCTCCTAGTACGAGAGGACCGGAGTGGACAGATCTCTGGTGTACCGGTTATGACGCCAGTCGTATCGCCGGGTAGCTATATCTGGAAGAGATAACCGCTGAAAGCATCTAAGCGGGAAACTCGCCTCGAGATGAGATTTCCCTGGGGGTTTAACCCCCCTGAAGGGTCGTGGAAGACTACCACGTTGATAGGTCAGGTGTGGAAGTCCAGTAATGGATTAAGCTAACTGATACTAATTGCCCGTGAGGCTTGATCCTATAACATTAAGGATTACAAGTCGTTAAGCGTTTCGCGCGAACAATCAAAACCGACTTTACTTCTTCCAGTTTAATGCCGATTGATTACCCGTTAAGGGTAGCCAGTCAGCGACAGTTATGTCTGACGACCATAGCAAGTTGGCCCCACTCCTTCCCATCTCGAACAGGACAGTGAAACGACTCTGCGCCGATGATAGTGTGCATACGTATGTGAAAGTAGGTTATCGTCAGACTCCTTATAAAGTAAAAACCCCTCCCGGTATCCCCGGTGAGGGGTTTTTACTTTGATGCTCTGAACCAGGCCCTCCTCGCGAGGGCTTGGTTGTTTGTGCGCTTTGTTTCAGCACGCCCCCTTAAAGCAAAACCCCTCCCGATTTCCTTGGTGAGGAGTAATTTATGCGTGCATGAGTTGTTGTGCTACGCAGGCTAGTGTTGACGGCGACGCGAAGTGCTGCTGGAAAAAGGTTTGCCACTGAGTATGGCAATCTGTTGCAGGATAGGAAGTGAAACCGGCTCCAGTTTTTTGCGCATCAAGGTGCCGTGAGCTGTGGTTTGAGAAAGTATCGGTGTAGCAATATTTGCATCAATTTGCGACAGCACCAACATTGCCTGAATTTCAGCAGTTAGTGCTGGAACCGTTCGTAGCAGATCACTTATCGGGCTGCCATACTCCTGACTGCTCAGCTGCGCTACTACATTAGAAACAATTGTTTCGACGCTATCTTCGTTTCCGCGGCTGAACTCTGAATGGAGTTCTGCAAAATATCCCCATAGTGATTCAAGTAATGCGAGCACCACATCCTGATTGGCTGGGTAGCGCATGACCTCTTCATATGCGTGCCAAAAGGTTTGCCCTTCGGCAGACAAAATTCGGTGCAACAATTTTGCGTAAATATTTCCCCGTGTGATCAATGCTTCCAAACCTGATTGCACAGCCTCAAAATCAGCGCGGGGAGGTTGTTGTTCAGGGAGTGTATCGGGTGTGCGAGCAAGGAAACCAACGAGATAAGCGTTATCTACACTACCTTTCTTCCATAGTTGTTGACGCGTCTCATCACTAATCAGGCCGGGCTGCAGAAGGATATTGATGGTGTCGATAATGATGTGAGGATCATTCTCAAAAGGCAGATGCTCCACCAGATAATCGGCTAGCACCTTGCCCATTGTGCCTTGTACTACACACTCGCGTTCCAGCATGCGGCGAGCATGGTCGGCGACTGGCATGGCCCACCAGGTGCGCCGGGCCAGTTCGTCAGTCAGGCCGTTGGAGTACGCCACAGATGTCACTGCCTCAGGCTCACCCAGTAGCAGAAGACGATCCAGCCCTTTGTCGCGGGCCTGCCCCATTCGCGTCCAGCGCTGAAGATAGACCGGATAACCGCCGGGAGAGCCTATGGCATGCCCGGCAAGCAGCTCGCGAACAATGCGCAGATATTGTTCAGCGCGCCCGACTGGGTGCAGCTTGACACTAGCTGTGCCTTTCGGGGAGAGGCCGTAAATGACCATATTCGTTGCGTCAACACGGATAGCCTGGATTTCTCCAGCCAGCATTACATTCAGGCGCAGGGAGTCTTCGGGGGTAAGTTCTAGCATGTTTAGTTGAGTTGTATACGTTGGCCCCATGGCACTGGCATCTTGCCCTTGACCAGCCAGATCACCGGGTAGGATGGTTCCGCGCGGGGGAAGTCGCCTTTGGCATCGGTAAAGTAAAGCAGCAAGTCAGGTGATCTTCCTTGCCGTTCCACCCAATCAAACACCGGCCTGAAATCTGTGCCGCCACCACCGTGGAATTCCCTGGGAAGTTTGAATTCCTCCCAGGGTTCGAACACCCACGGTCCCCCCTCAGCCAATGCCGTATCACAGGCGTGCAAGGTAATGCTGGCACGCAATTGTGCCTTGAGCGTGTTGATTTCAGCGAGGAACTCGCCCAGCTCCTGAGTATTGACGGAGCCGCTGGTGTCGAGTGCCACGACAATATCTGCCTGGCTGCTGCGCAGAGAGGGCATGATCATTTCGCCTTCACGCCGGGAAGGCCTCATATAGCTGTAATCGTCACGCGCTACTTGAGTCATATAACGCGCCAGCAGCATGCGCCAGGGTAACTTTGGCTGCAGCAATTCATTGACCATGCGCGCCATCAGGCCGCTCAGTTTTCCTGCCTGCTGAGCCTGTTGCGCAGCACCAGCAAGACGCTGCTGCCATTGTTTGGCCAGCGCATCCTGTTCGCTTGCAGTCAGAGGTTGGGGTTGTGCAGCACCTTGCTCGCCCTCTTGCGGCTGTTGCTGTTGTTGACCTTCGTTATCACCGGACTGAGCCTGGTCTTGCCTGGGTTCATTCCCCTCACCACCATCACGATTTTCAGGCCCCTTTTGTTTGCCACTTTTCTGTGGGTCGCTGTCCGGACTGTCGTAGGCATGCATGTCCATCGGCTCATCGGAATTATTTTCATCAATATATGGATAGATTTCTTCCGCCGTCATGCCCTCGTAGCAGTCCAGCAATAGTGCACCAGGCGGGGGCCGCAGCCCGTCCTTCACCAGGAGCGGGTTAATGGCGTGATCGCAGGCGATATCCCAGCGCAGCTTGATTCGGTGCTGACGGCGTGCGAAGTGCGACAACGCACAATGCAGCGCCTCATGCGCCAGCACAAATTGTGTTTGCTCCAGGCTGAGCGCATCGATGTAGTCAGGGTTGTAATACAGGCTGCGTGCGTCCGTGGCTGTGGTCTGGCACCACTTGGGATCGGCGGCAATCATGGGCAGGCGCAAAGCCAGCGCACCCAGAAAGGGTTTGTCCAGGATCAGGCGAGTGCGCGCAGCCGCCAGCTTGGTTTCGATTTCAGCACTGACCACTTCGAGCCCCTTACGCTTCGTACAGCATCAGGTCCGCAACTGCATTGGCCCAGTTGGAGAACTGCGGTACCGAGAACAGGCTTTGGCCGATGGCGCGGTGCATGTCTGAAACCAGCATGATGCCCATTTCGCGTAGCGGGAAGGTGTTTGCATAATCAAGAATGTGGCCATGCTGCTCTTTGGCTTCAGGCGTATTCTTGGCGCGAATGGCGCGGCCAACCAGAGCTGCAGCCACGGCGTATTGCAAATCCACCTCGCGTGGAACGGGCACCTTTTCACCGCGCATAATGGCGTCCAGATCGGGCATGCGATCCAGATTCTCGATAAATGCGTTCAGCTCCAGCCCGGCTGCAGGGCCGACACAGGCTTGCAGCGTCGGAAGCAGCAAGCTCGGATGGTCGCCAAATTTCTGCAGGGTGCGATGCGCAAACTCCCATGAGCGTGGGCTAGGAAAAGCCACCGGGTTATGGGCCGGATCAAAATCAAACAGCAGCTCAGGGCGGAAGCGCAGGAAAGCGATCAGGCGCTCATCTATACCATTGGCATAGGCCCAGCCTACCCAGTCATCCAGATTGGCTTCAACCTCGAAATGGGAGAAGCGGTTGGCCAGCGGGGCCGGCATGGTGTAGGTCACGCCACGGTCGCCCTGACGATTACCCGCCGCAAAAATTGCCCATCCCTCGGGTACCTCATAGGCCCCCAGGCGACGGTCAAGAATCAGTTGATAGGCTGCCGCAGACACGCTGGGAGGGGCCGATGTGATCTCATCCAGAAACAGGATGCCGTTAGGGCCATGGCGCTCGATATCGGGGAGCATGGATGGCACCGCCCATTCGACGCGATTTTCAACCCTGAAGGGGATGCCGCGCAGATCAGACGGTTCCATTTGGGATAAACGAATGTCTATCATGGGGGCTGCATGGCGGGCTGCAACCTGAGCAATAATTTGCGACTTGCCAACTCCCGGCGGACCCCACAGCATGGCAGGGGTGTGATGTCCTTCGCGAGCGCTGATAAATTCGCGATCAAGGACGGTTAAAAGCTGTGCCGGACGCATGGTTTCTCCAATAGTTGAACGAATAAGTCGGATTATAGCAATTGTGAAAAAGGGAAATAACCCCAATTCAGCAATGCACTGACAAAATTTCTCAGTCGTACTGAAATTAACGTTGAGTTAGTTAATTTATTGCAGTAGTTTGAGCAAAGCCTGATCTTGTATAAACGGGGAAGTGGAGGCGATTTGATCGTTTTACAAGGCCTCGTTCCTTATCCTGCCCAATATGAAAGCGCAACAATGCATGAAATGAAATATCTGGCGGGGTATCCCGAAGCGCTCCAACAACAAGTGCGACACCTGATCAATGAAAAGCAGCTGGCCACTGTACTGCTGAAAAAATACGCAGGCGTACATGCAATCAGAACCGACAAGGCTTTGTATACCTATGTACTCGACCTGAAAAACACCCATATCCGCAATGCGCAGTCACCAAGCAAGGTTATTTTTGATAATGATATTCGCGTGATTAAACGTGCATTGGGGCTGCATACCTCGATCTCACGAGTGCAAGGGCAAAACCTGAAGTCAAAAAACGAAATCAGAATCGCCTCACTGTTTAAACAGGTTCCCGCAGAATTCCTGAAGATGATTGTCGTGCACGAATTGGCACACTTGAAGGAAAAGGAGCACAGCAAGTCCTTCTACAAACTATGTGTGAACATGGAGCCCGATTATCATCAGATTGAATTCGACTTGCGCCTCTATCTGACGCATTTTGACTTGTTCGGAGAGCTGCAGTGGGGTGGCTAACCTAGCGGCTGACAGGCTTTTCTGTCGTATTGGCATTCGCGCTCGCAGCTTTGGCCAGGTTTGCTTTAATCAACCTGGCGGAGTTGCCACCACTGGCACTGCCAAAATTCAGGTTGAATGAAGGGCTGGCATAGGGACCGCTCACTCGCATGGGTACACTGATGCCTCTCAAATCCGCCAGCCCGCCACTGCTCTGACGCTTGAGGGCAGTGGCAATGGCGGTGTCCAGGCGGTAATCCAGCTTGCCAGAGTCGAGTGCGATCTCGCCGCTGCCGTTGCATATGAAGAGAGGGGATTTCAAATGGAAGTCGTTGCTATGGGCAAGCCCATCCTTGATCTCGAAAGTGCTTTTCAGTTCAGTGAAATCTGTCAGCTCAGTGAGCTTTGATTCATGGATTCGTTCGCTATCCGGCATGCCCAGCAGGCCTTTTCCCTCCACCAAAACAGAGGCCAGATTAATCCCGGCCAATGAACCACGAGCAAGCACAAGCTTGACGTCTCCAGCCAGCGTTTTTCGCCAGGCACCGACGCTGTCGCCCTGTGCGCTTAGCTCAAGCGCAAGATTCCCTTTTCCGCTCAGTTTCGCGTCACCGCTCACATCATGCAGCAACTGGTTCATCTGGAAGCCGGAAAGCTTTTGCTTGAGTGAGAGTTGTGGAAGCTCCTGCGCAGACAGCCCCAAGCTTCCGCTTAGTGTGCCGCCGTATAAATTGGCGTTGATGGGCTCAATTCGCAATGAGGACTGCTCGGCAACAATTTCTGCACTCAACTTGCTGGCCCTGATTTTTGCAAACTTGATCTCGCCTGCGTGCAGCGTGCCACGCAGCTTCAGCTCTTTCAGACTGGCGAAATTAAAGGGTGTTGCCTCATCCTGGAAGCGCTTGCTCCAGTCTGCTTTCAGATAGCGATCCATATCCAGCGTGTTGATTCCGACATCGAAAGTGTAAGCGGGGTGCTGGAAATTTTTTGCAATCAGGCTGCCAGCAATTTCGCTGTCATCAAATTTTGCGACGTAATTAGCACTGACTTCCTGTTCGGCAAAATCAATGGCAACACTGCCCGTGGCTTTGGCGTCGAGCTGTGCAGACAGAGCGGGGTGGTTAAGCGCAAATCTGGCCGCGATCGCAGACAGCTGCAACTGGCGAGTGTCAAAATTCATGCTCAGCGGTGAGTTGAGTGTGGCCTGCAACGCACGATCTTGCTGCTTCAGATCGAGATCGACAGCGACATCACTGCTTTGGAATACGCTGCTATCAAATTCGAATGTCGGCATTTTCAGGGCAAGCCTGATACTTTCTTCTGCTTGCGCCAGATTTGCGTTAAAGCTTAATTTGTTACCGCTTAATTTATTTCTGTTCAGTTGCAGCTTGGGCAGATCAAGGCTGGCCTCGATGGCCTGAGTGTTCAAGTTTCCTTTGGCGGCAACGACAAGTTTGTCCAGGGTCAGCAGTCCTGTTGCAGGAAAGCCGTTCAGCGTTCCTGCGAAATTCAGGGAGAGATTGTTGATGCCTTCAGCCTGCCCTCCCATTTCACCCTCGAAATTTGCAAATTCATAATGGCCAGTCTTGCGTTCAAAGAACAAATGGCTATTGAATTTTACGTTGGCATCAATATGTGGTTTATCCGCCTCCAGGCGAAAATCGGCGCTCACATTGCTCGGTATGGCATCCGTGAGCCTGCCAGTATCCAGATGGACATCGCGCAGTGAGAAATGTATTCCTTCCGATTCATCCATCAAATTGATGGATGAGTGGGTGAGGCTGACACCGTCTATGTCGAACCTGGTCGAATCCAGACTGCTATCGTGCAGCAGCAGATCGTCGAAATTGGTGCTGCCGTCCTTATAACGGATCACGTTGGCATGCACACCATCCAGGGTGATGCGGTCGACTTCCAGCTGCTTGCGTATCAGCGGAAACCAGGCGATATAGAGACGCGCATTATCAATCGAGGCAAACCCTTTGCTGCTGTTGCGTTCGCTCAGCGACATCTTGCCGGAATTAAGCCCCAGCTTGGGAAAGAAGGTGACCTTGATATCGCCTTCCAGCACCAGGTCGCGTTGCTTGTGAACTTTGACATACTGGACGATCTGCGCCTTGAAATAATTGGCATCAAATGTGTAAATGAACAGGCCGATAACGCCTGCAATCAGTATCAGGATAAGAAGAATTGCAGCCAGTGCGTGCCGCCAATGTTCCTTTGCCGCGGACTCTGCAAAGGGGACCTTGAATAGCCCAAACATCGAGAAGGCAACCCCGGTAATGCCAAACAGGCCAAGCAGTGCATGTTTTATTGATTTCATGGATGATCCCTTAGCCACGCATGAGCAACCGCTGTCGCCGGTCACTTGTTTACACCAGACACCAACTTAACGCCAGACACCAACTGAAAATCCCGGCTGATTTTATCTCAATCGCGGGATATGCATGCATAAGCTGAAAATATTTCAGGGGCAGGATTTGAAGTGGGAGCAGAAATCTTGGCTCAACGTGCATATGGCCCGGCTGGAGCGGCATAATTTACCCATTCCATTCACACGGTTAACGACTTGCACTGTTTGGCAAAAGTGCCAGCAATGCATAGCGGGTATGGTCGACACAAATTCATCAATTAAGCGTTGTCAGCATGGCGAGGTGGCGTTAAAGTTCGTTTCAACCAATACACAAGAATAAAGGGTAGAAAAGATGGCCGTTCTAATGGCGTTAGTGGTGATCACCGTAATTCTGTTGCTGGCTTTTTTCCGTGCCCCGATTTGGGACTGGTTGATCGCGATTATTGTGATTGTGCCGGCGCTGGCCATGCAAAGCAGTATTTCCGCTGAGGCGCTTACCACGATTTTCACAGTGCTGGGCGTCATTGTTCTCGTGCTGGGCGTTCCATTTCTGCGCCGTCTCCTGGTCAGCAGCCTGGTCCTGAAAATCTTCCGTAAAATTCTGCCGCAAGTCTCCCAGACAGAGCAGGAGGCACTGGATGCCGGTACCGTGTGGTGGGACGGCGAGCTGTTCAGCGGCCATCCCAACTGGTCCAAACTGCTGGCCTATTCCAGGCCGGCGCTCAGCGCCGAAGAGCAGTCTTTCCTGGACAATGAAACCGAACAGCTGTGCGCGATGATAGACGACTGGGACATTACCCACGTGCGCCAGGATCTGCCGCCCCAGGTGTGGCAGTTCATCAAGGACAAGGGCTTCTTCGGCATGATCATTCCGAAGGAGTATGGCGGCCTGCAGTTTTCTGCCCTGGCGCATTCTGCTGTCATCACCAAAATTGCCTCGCGCAGCGCGACAGCGGCGGTGACGGTGATGGTCCCCAACTCGCTGGGGCCGGCCGAGTTGCTGCTGCACTATGGTACGCAAGAGCAGAAAGACAAGTATTTGCGCCGCCTGGCAAAGGGGCAGGAGGTGCCATGTTTTGCCCTGACCGGTCCTTTTGCCGGCTCCGATGCTGGAGCTATCCCTGATGCGGGCATCGTGTGCTACGGTGAGTTCAACGGCCAGCAGAATGTGCTGGGCATACGCGTAACTTGGGAAAAGCGCTACATCACGCTGGCCCCGGTTGCCACACTGCTCGGCCTGGCTTTCAAACTGTACGATCCAGAGCATTTGATTGGTGTGGAAACATCCCGTGGCATCACCCTGGCGCTCATCCCCACCAATACTGCCGGCGTGCAACTTGGCCAACGCCACTTCCCGCTCAACTCGGCGTTCCAGAATGGCCCGACTTCCGGCCAGGATGTATTTATTCCCATGGACTACATCATCGGCGGCATGCCCTATGTTGGCCAGGGCTGGCGCATGCTGATGGAATGCCTGGCTGCCGGGCGCTCCATTTCCCTGCCGGCCAGTGCAACGGGGGGATGCAAGCTGGCCGCGCGCACCAGTGGTGCCTATGGCCGTGTGCGCAAGCAATTCAATGTTCCGGTAGGCAAATTTGAAGGGGTGGAAGAAGCGCTCGCGCGCATTGCCGGCAATGCCTACATGATGGATGCGGTGAGAGTGTTGACCGCCGCAGCAGTGGACATGGGGGAAAAACCATCGGTTATTTCCGCCATCGC
>JBGPPE010000106.1:0-9134 GCA_041488395.1 Gallionellaceae bacterium | reverse complement strand
GGAGCTATTTGAGACCTTGCCCGAGGTCGGCGATCTGCCGAAACCAAAACTCGTCTTCTTCTTCGACGAGGCGCACCTGTTGTTCACCGATGCGCCAAAAGCCCTGCTCGACAAGATCGAGCAGGTGGTGCGGCTGATCCGTTCCAAGGGCGTGGGTGTGTACTTCGTTACGCAGAACCCGGCTGACGTGCCGGACAAGGTGTTGAGCCAGCTTGGCAACCGCGTGCAGCATGCCCTGCGCGCCTTCTCGCCGCGCGACCAGAAGGCCGTGCGTGCCGCCGCCGAAACCATGCGCGACAACCCGGAGCTGGACGAAGCCGCCACCATCACCGAGCTGGGTGTGGGCGAGGTGCTGGTCTCCATGCTGGACGAAAAAGGCCGCCCCACTGTGGTGGAACGCGCCTACATCGTGCCGCCCGAAGCGCAGATCGGGCCGCTCAGCGCAGACGAGCGCAGTGCGGTCACCAAAACTTCGCTGCTGGCCGGGCATTACGAAAAGGTGGAGGAGCGCGAGTCGGCTTACGAAAAACTCAAAGCTCGCACCGAGCAAAAACAGGCTGCGGCAGAAACCCAGATCCATGCCGGCTCTTCCAGCGCTGGCGGCGGACTGGGCGACCTGCTGGGGGGCATACTCGGCGGTTCAGCGGGCAGCGGACGACGCACTCAGGGCGTGGTAGAAACCCTGGCCAAAAGCGCTGCGCGCACCATCGGCTCGGAAGTCGGCAGGCAGATCATCCGCGGCGTGCTGGGATCCATCCTGGGCGGCGGCAAGCGACGCTAGCGTCCGCATCGCCGGCCTGTTGGCTGCTGCGGGGAGTCATCAACATCACTCCCCACACGCGGCGAGTTATTTCCCCGCTTCGGTTGGATAGCCCTTGTCTTTCCACTCAGGCAGACCGCCGCGCAACCAGTACACTTTCTTGTAGCCAGACTTGATCGCGGTGGCTGCAGCTTTGTAGCCCTTCCAGCAGGGACCCGCATTGCAGTAAAAAATAATCCCTGCATTTTTGTCTGCAGGCAGTTTTGACAAATCGAAATGATCCTGCAGCGGATTGAAATTCATCGCCTTTGCGCTCTTTTCCGCGTAAGGCACGCTGTGTGCCTTGGCAATGTGTGCCGCTTCGTATTCGGCCGCAATACGCGCATCGATCACCGGCACACCGCCCGCCTGTAAATCCCTGACCTGCGTCGCGCCCACCACTTCGGCGCCTTCCAGACTCAGCGGCGTGTCATTCCAGCTGTTGCGTATCTGCGGCAGAACTGTGCGCTTGATCGGCATGAAGTCCAGTTTGGCCACATCCATGTCGCCCACGCGCAATCCCCAGCCGAGAAAGTTCAGCAGCGCCTGTCTGCGTTCCAGGTTATCCGAAGTCTTTTTGATGACGATGTAAGAAGCCGCGGTCATCGGCCAGCTGCCACTGCCCGGCTGGTCGGTCAGCACCTCACAAAAGCCGTTGTCCGCCTTCCAGCGCACGTTCTGCGAGGCCTCTTCAACACTGCCGGTGTGCGGGCTGACAAATGCACCCGCACTGTTCTGCAGGCGCACGTACACCAGCTGGCTTTTCCTTGCATAGGCAATTTCGGAATAGCCGATGGCATACGGGGTTTTCTTGACGAAATCGCCCATGGCATACAGGCTTTCCAGAGCGGCACCTGCCGGCCAGTTCAGCGTGACCCCCACGCCCATCCTGGCTTTCCACTCGGGATTCACTTTTGCCAGGTAGCTGCTCAGGGTGTAGGTACCACCGCCATCAGCAGCGCGGTGTCCCACCAGTATCTCCTGGTTGGGTAATTTGATATTGGGGTTGCTCGCAGCGATGGCCGGGTCATTCCATTTGGTAATCTTGCCCAGGAAAATATCACCCAGCGTTTTGCCGTTCAGGTTGAGCTGGCCGTCAAACACGCCGGGCAAATTGATCACCGGGGTAATCGCCGACAGCATGTAGGGGAATTGCGCCAGTCCTTGCTTGTCCAGCTCCTCTTTGCTGAGCGGCATATCGGTCTCGCCAAAATCTGCATTGCCCAGCCCGACCTGCTTCACACCTTCGGTCGCATTGACGGCCTGGTATTTGACGGTCGTGCCCGGGTTCTGCGCGGCGTAATGCGCTGCCCATTCGGCAAAAATGGGCGCAGGAATCCTGCGGCCGACGCCATTCAGCTCGATGGCACTGGCCATCAGGGGTAATGCTGCGAGTAATGCAACCAATATTCTGAAACCAAAATACATAGATCACCTGTCACTGTTGAAATGAAAAAGCCGCGTGCCCAAGCATGGCTTAGGGCAGTGCACTCGAAAATTCAAGGGAGAATGCCACGAGGCGTGCGTAATCGAACACAAATCTCCTGGCGCAGGACAAGTGCCAGGAGATTGCAGACGCGCACTATTTTACAGGATGTCAGGCAATGGAACAGACTGCCGTAATGCATTCAGGCACGCGATAAGCACATGCCCGCATGATTGATCACTTATTGCCGCACAGCAAACAGCTTTATTCGCCAGGCAATACCATGTCGCTGCTGCCCGGGCAGGCCAGGCGCGGATATTCACGCGAGGTATCGATGCAGCCCCCGCTGCGATACACGCCTTTCGGCTCGCGCAGGCGCAGCATGCGCTCCAGGATGCGCCCCATTTCCTGCGTATCACCCATGCTGGCCCGCACCAGCTCTTCCACCCTGGCCTCGTCTATCTGCATCTCGCCGGCAGCGTCTTGCCGGGTGGCATGGCGCCAATGGTAAATTTCCACACATTTCGCGGTGAGGGTGTAGGGTTCTTCGCGCTTCCAGAAATTGGTGAACTGGCCATTGCCCAGATAAAACACCCAGGAGCCTTCATAGCCGGTTGCGTCTGAAGAGTATTCATCCGGGTTGCGGAACCACAGGCGGTCGCCGGGCACATAAAATTTCGGCGGCAGCGGCTCTTCCATCGAGCCATATTCGTGCAGGAAAACAT
The DNA here is from genome assembly GCA_041488395.1 of Gallionellaceae bacterium. Lineage (GTDB taxonomy): Bacteria > Pseudomonadota > Gammaproteobacteria > Burkholderiales > Gallionellaceae > 39-52-133. The sequence continues at coordinate 6,184 of JBGPPE010000106.1, read as the reverse complement.
CGTGAAACTTGCCCGACATGATCGCCTTCTTTTCCCATTGGCGATGCAGTTTCTGGTACAGCTCCGGATTGCAGTGGCTGAGCTCCTGCGCGATGCTGAGCAGGATGACGTATTCCGTTGCACGATAACAGGAGAACGAATAGAGCTTGCCGGATTCATCCGGCTGGGTAGCCTTCTGCAGTGCCGTGATCAGCGATTTTCCGGGCAGGATGGTAAAGCCGCTGTCTTCGTCATAGCTCCAGTATTCGGCCGGGCGCTCCGCCGCTTCGGTGCTGAATGAAAGCGCAGTTTTGCGCGCATTGCTGACGATGTTTTTACGGATGCGCAGGGCTGCAGCCAGCTCCTGGTAACTGGGATAGTTGAACGGAACCGGGCTGAGCAACATGGCCAGCAGAATTTCCCGTTCCAGATCGTCCGGATTAGCGGATGTATCGAGATTGAAGCGCTGGCACAAGTTCATGGTGTCGCAGTCTGCCACCCATGTATCGGCGCAGTCTGCGTTCAGTCCGAAGGAAACGGCATAACAGCCATTTTCCTCTGCACGCTGCGTCTGCACATGCTGTTCGAGGCCGAGCAAAGCAAGTTTTTCCTGGAATTTTTCACACGCCGCCGCAACATCCTGTTCCGTTGCGGCAACGATTCTGATGCCCGAGTCCATGCCGATGAGCGCGTGACAAGATTCATCACGGCTGTATTGATGAAGGTCGTTCAGGTTCATTGCTGTAATTCTGCCCTATCCAGTGGAGACAATTATCCTGCAGTCGCGCAGATCAACCAGTCGTAGCGCAACCGTGATAATTCCGGTTGAACTAATCGGGCACTGTAGCAGCAGCTACGTCAAAAAAATGTCAAGGAAGGGGGAAGCGCACACCAGAAAAGATGCGCGCGAATGCGGTTTACTGCAGCTTGAATACTTTGACTGTGTTGTTCAGGTCTGCCGACAGTTTGCTCAGCTCAGTCGAAGCGGCTTCGCCCTGGTCGATGATCGTGGCGCTATTGCCGATCAGCGTGGTGATTTCGGCAATATTGCGCTCCACGCGCATGACGTCTTCTTTCTGCCGTGCTGTGGTGGTGGCCACGTTCTCCACCATGTGGGTCACCTGCGCAACGCTATCCACAATTTTCTTGAGCGACTCACCGGCAAGGTTGGCATTATCCACACCGTTCTGCACTTCGGCGATGCCGCTCTTCATGATATTGATCACCTCGCCGGTTTGCTGGCGGATCGCCACCACCATTTTGCTGATTTCATTGGTCGCAGTTACCGCGCGCTCAGCCAGCTTGCGCACCTCGTCGGCCACCACCGAGAAACCGCGCCCCTGGTCGCCCGCACGCGCAGCCTCAATAGCCGCATTAAGCGCCAGCAGATTGGTCTGGTCGGAAATTTCCTTGATCAGGGTAACCGTATGGCCAATGCTCTCCGAGTGTGTATTCAGTTCCTGTATCGATTGCGCCGCCTGATTCACGGCGCGCTCAATCTGGCGCATGCCGCGCACGCTCTGCTCCACCACGGCACCGCCGTCACGCGCCACTTGTGCCGCCTCGCGCGCACTGACCGCAGCTTCTCTGGAGTGATCGGCAATCTCGGAAATCGTGCTGGCCAGATTGTTTACCGCATGGCCGATTTCATCTGACTTGCTGTTTTGCTGGCCCAGATTGGCCGTGGTGTCATGCATGAATTCGACAATATGGTCACTGCCCTCGTGCACCTTGTCGCTCAGATTAATGGTCTGGCCGATCAGCTGGCGCAGGTTCTCGGCCATTTTATTGAAGCTGTCCACGATCTCGCCGATGGTGTCCGCACTCTGCAAGTTGCAGGTATGGCTGATGTCCTTATTGGAGATTGCAATCGCCACCTCGGAGATGCGCCGCAATTTTTTCAGCAGAATGACGCTCAGCAAATAATAATTCGCCACACCGATCACCAGGCCGGCAATTACACAGCCGACAACGAACCAGGGCAACATGCCCGGCTTCCATTCCACAAAGAAATCCGCATAGAACGGAAAAATCAGCGCAACGCCCAGCCCAAAGGCGAGGAAGGAAAAGAATAAATTGCGTAGCAGACTGGATTTCATAAATTTGACCCCATCACTTTGAGCTTCTGCATTTCTTATCGACAAGCATCTCCGTAAGTTTAGGAAATAACTGGGTTTTACGATACACCACCGCACCCAATAGCCACCCAAGGCTGTGGCTGCACCTCTCCATTAACAGGAGAGGCGGACTATTTCAGTGACGGACTATAGCAAGATCATTCCGGCAGCATAGCGGGAACAGAAGGGGAATTTCCCCTTATTCAGAGGAAAAGAAAGTGTGGCGGCGGGATGCTGACGCTATCCTGCACCCATCAGGAGGCGGCCGCAGCAGCCTCTTTCAGCGTTACGCGCTCCACCATTACGCTGTCGTTGCCATCGCTCAGCCACACCTGGCCATCCTGGATGGTGCATTGCAGCTGCATGTTGCGCTGTGCCAGCTTGGCCATGGCACGCGTGCCTTCCGGCAGCAGGTTAATCACGGTGAGGTTTTTCTGGCGGGCAAACTGGCTGCTGTTCTGCGCAAACCACATCTCGGCGGTGCGCCCGCCGTAGCAGTAAACCACCACCTGGCCGGCGCGTCCGCACGCCTTGCGCACCAGTTTCTCGTCCGGCAGGCCCACGTCTATCCACAGCTCGATCGAGCCGGTCAGATCCTTCTGCCACAGGTCCGCCTCATCATCGGCCGTCATGCCCTGGCCGAATTCAAGGTACTCGTGCGCATGCAGGGCAAAAGCCAGGAGGCGCACCATCATGCGCTCGTCGGTTTCCGAGGGATGGCGCGCCAGGGTCAGTGCATGATCCTGGTAGTAGTGGCGTTCCATATCTGCAATTTGCAGATTGGCTTTGAAGACGGTTGCTTTGATGGCCATGGGGTTATTTCCGGAAATAGACTAATCGACAACCTTGCCGCGCATGCTCTTGATCGCACCGCGCTTGGCCTTGCTGTCCATGCGCGCTCTCTGCGAGCTGCGCGAAGGTTTGGTGGCAACGCGTTTCTTGGGCAGCACTGCCACGCTCTGCAGCATGGACTTTAAACGCCTGAGCGCTTCATTGCGATTCTGTTCCTGGTTGCGAAATTCCTGCGCCTTGATGATGACCACACCATCCTTGGTGATGCGCTGGTCACGCAACTCAAACAGGCGCGCCTTGATCTCCTCCGGCAGCGCAGAGGAGCGAATGTCGAAACGCAGGTGCACCGCACTGGAAACCTTGTTGACGTTCTGCCCGCCCGCGCCCTGTGCACGCACTGCCGAGAGCTCGATCTCGCCGTCGGCAATAATGATGTTATGGGCGATGTACAACATGGGCGTTCAGTGCGGAATCCTCATGGAGGCAGGCTGAGCATTGTACCCGCATCCCGCCGCCGCAATGCTTAATGACGACAAAGCATCTGGCTATTCGACTCGCCCGTGCTGGCCATTTTCTCCAGCCCCGACAGGACCAGCAGACTGGCCGCTTCCATTTCGTTTACGGACGCTACCGCCTTCCTGGTATCGGCATTGGCGTGGGCGCGCAACGCTTCCAGCGCAGCGCTGTGCACCTTGATATGCGGCTGCTCCACCTCGCGATAACCCGGCAGCTGCGAGAAGCAGGCCTTGCCTTCCCCCTCGTAATACCACTGCCCCAGACGACAGGCGGTATGGCCTGAAAACTGGCTTTCTTCCTCGCGGGAAAGTCCGAACAGAACTTTGTAAACACGGAATTTGAAAATCAGGTGATCCACTTTGGCCAGTTCGCAGAAACCGCGCAAGGAAGAAGCTGCGATGGTTTTCTCCATGCCGGATGACAGCTCCAGCAACTGCCGCATGGTGCCGGCGGCAGATTGCCCGTCCTTGCTGAAGGTCGCCGCCTGCTGCGCCAGAGTAACCATCTGGTTGCGGCTGCTGCCGCTATCGGCACGGATCTGCGTCACCAGCCCGGCGATTTCGGTGGTGGCCTTGGCGGTGCGCTCGGCCAGCTTGCGCACCTCGTCGGCCACCACCGCAAAGCCGCGCCCCTGCTCGCCCGCACGCGCGGCTTCAATCGCCGCATTCAGCGCCAGCAGATTGGTCTGGTCGGCAATTTCCTTGATCAACTGCACAATACCGTTGATCTCCTGGGCTCGCGTATCCAGCTGCCCCACCTGCTCGGCCGCCTGGCTGGAACTGCCGGCCAGGTCGGACAGACTGTTTGCAATCCGGTCGATGGCCTGGCGGCTGCTCAGGGAAACCCCTTGTGCATCAACGGCACGATCTTTCTCTGCACGCATCGCGTTGGCCAGCGTCGCCAGGGAAACCTGCGTCTCGCCCATCGATTGCGAAAACACCGACAGGTTGGCAATCAGCGCAGACAATTCCTGCTCCCTGGACTCGCAGGCCTGCGCACGCTGCTCGGCCAGCAAGGCGCGCTGGTTGGCCTGCGCCAGCGCTTCCGACTGCCTCATTAATTCTTCACGCAAACGAGTCGTGTCCGCCTCGTACTGGTCACAGTTCTTTCTCCAAAAGCTCATACACCCCCCAGATACAATTTTTATTATTAGCTAGCGCCAAGCGCCTGACTTTACCCGTTACGCATACCTTAACGAGATCCGGGCTCACTCAATGCTGGAATTACCAGATTTATGTCCTGCTTTTCCCGCTATTGATTTCCGCCAGAATTTGCATGGCAAAGATTTTCGCCAGCAAATAAACCCTGCTTATGTTTTTACCAGAATACGCACATCACCCAGCGTCACCACCGAACCGGCGCGCACCTTGCACGTCTTGCGCAGCTCAACCTGGCCGTCCACCGATACTGCACCCTCGGCCACCAGCGCCTTGCCGGCACCGCCGCTGTCGCACACACCCACCAGCTTGAGCAGCTGGTTGAGCTCGACATATTCGCCGATGAGTTCGAATTCGATTTCCTGCATTACATGAGTACCTCTAAGAACCGTCGCGAGCAGCTTGAGCGCAAGGCGCATGGAACGGAGTGACGAGACATACCAATTGGGTAGGCGAGGAAGCGAGTACCACGCAACGCAGCGATCAAACTGCGCAGCAGGTTATTAGAGGTTCTCATAACTTGACCGCGTGTTCGCGCGTGGTATGGAACACCACTTTCGGCCAGCGCTCCTGGGTGAGTTTCAGGTTGACGCTGTTCGGCGCCAGATAGGCCAGGTTGCCGGCGGCGTCGATGGCCAGGTTGTGCGACAGCGACTTCTGGAAATCGCCAAACACCTTGGCGTCATCGCAGGTCACCCAGCGCGCAGTTTTCACGCTGCTGCCCTCGAACATCGCATCCACGCCATACTCGCCCTGCAGGCGGCTGGCCACCACGTCGAACTGCAGCATACCCACCGCACCGAGGATCAGGTCGCCGCCGTCCAGCGGCTTGAATACCTGCACCGCACCCTCCTCGCCCAGCTGCTGCAAGCCCTTCTGCAGCTGTTTCACTTTCATCGGATTGCGGATGCGCACCGACTGGAAGTGGTCCGGCGCAAAATAGGGAATGCCGGTGAACTGCAGCATCTCGCCTTCGGAGAAGCTGTCGCCGATCTGCATGTTGCCGTGGTTGGGCAGGCCGATAATGTCGCCGGCATAGGCCTCTTCCACCAGCTCGCGGCTGGAGGCCATGAAGGTCACCACGCTGGACACCTTGATCTCGCGGTTGATGCGCAGGTGTTTGATCTTCATGCCGCGCTCGAAATGACCGGAGCACACACGCAGGAAGGCGATGCGGTCGCGGTGATTGGCATCCATGTTGGCCTGGATCTTGAACACGAAGCCGGAGAACGCCTGCTCGCTGGGGTTCACCCTGCGCACCGAGGCATCGCGCTCAATCGGCGCGGGGGCCCACTCCAGTAGCGCATTGAGAATCTCGCGCACGCCGAAGTTGTTGATGGCGGAGCCGAAGAACACGGGTGTCTGCTTGCCGTCGAGGAAACGTTGCTGATCGAACGGGTGCGAAGCGCCGTGCACCAGTTCCACTTCCATCTTGAGCTGCTCGATCTCCAGCGGGAAGCGGCGAGCCAATTCCGGATTATCGATACCCTTGATCACCTCGACCTCGCCATCGGCGCGTTCTTCGCCCGGCGTAAACAGCAGAATCTCGTCGCGCAGCAGGTGATACACGCCGCGGAAGGTCTTGCCCATGCCCACCGGCCAGGTCACCGGTGCGCACTGGAT
>JBGPPE010000105.1:0-9259 GCA_041488395.1 Gallionellaceae bacterium | reverse complement strand
GTAAATCAATTGCGCTCACTTCGTTCCAAGGCATGGTTTCCTCCTATTGGGCGTTCACGACTAACGCCATAAGTGTTACCCATGTCTCCGAACGTGTGTTACCTATGTCTCCGGTCTAAACAGCAAGACAAGAAAGGTAACCAGCTGCCGGGCTGCCCCCGGCGGTTTTGCTTTTTTCAGAACAAGAGACTAAAGCAGCTGTCGGGCTACCCCCGACGAAGTTGGTTGTGCCTCTAGCCGGTGAGCTAACAGCGTGAAACTTTGAGCTTAAGCATAAACCACCCTGACATTCTTCTCCCCCAGCAACCCGCGCAACTCCCCCAGCAAATTATCCGGCAAAGTCACATTCCACGCCTCACCCAGCCGCAGCTGCGCACTACCCGTCTGGTTGCGGTAATGGATGATCACCGGGCATTTGCCGCCACGATAAGGCGTGAACAACACTTTCAGTCTGGCGATGATGGAAGCATCCTGCTCGAAGCAGCCGAGGTCGAGGCGGGTGGCGAAGGCGGCGCGCGCCGAGGCCAGGTCCATCACTTCTTCTGCAGTCACGCGCATGTTGCCGGAGTAGTCGTCGAGTGTGGCCTTGCCGCGCACCAGCAGCAGCTCGCCGTCGCGTATCCAGGTGCGGCTGGCTTCATACAGTTCGTTGAACACGGTCACTTCCAGCTGCGCGCTGCCGTCCTCGATCTTGACGATCGCCATGCGCCCGCGCCGCGTCTGCTGGATGCGCACATCGGCGACCATGCCGGCGAGCAACACCTGCAGGCCGCTGCGTTTCTGCGCGCCGTTTTGCGGCAGCGCCTGCGGCGTGATGCTGGACAAGCTCTGCTTGATGAATGGTGCCAGTTCCTCGGCAAATTCCTGGTAGGGGTGGCCGCTGAGATAAAAACCGAGCGCAGTTTTTTCCTGCTGCAATTTTTCGCGCAAACTCCAGTACGGCACATCGGCGAGGATCACCGGCATTGCCACACTCTCGTCGTCGCCGAACAGGCTGTTCTGGTTGGCCGACCTGGCCAGCTGCTCGGCGCTGCCCAGCGCATCGTCGAGCGAGGCCATGAACTGGTGACGGTGATCGGAAATGCTGTCGAAGGCGCCGCCGCGGATCAGCGCCTCGATCGAGCGGCGGTTGACCAGGCGCTTATCGACGCGGCGGCAGAAATCGAACAGGTCACGGAACGGCCCGCCCGAATTGCGCGCCTCGACGATGTTGACGATGGCCGCCTCGCCGCTGCCCTTGATCGCACCGAGGCCGTAAGCCACGGTCTGCGCATCCACCGGCGCAAAGCGGTAGTCGGAAGAGTTGATGTCCGGCGGCAGCACCACCAGTTTCTGCTCGACGGTATCGATGTAGTTGCTGTGCACCTTGTCGGTATTGTCCATGTCGGACGACAGCGTGGCCGCCATAAAGGCCGCCGGGTAATGCGCCTTGAGGAAGGCGGTCTGGTAGGACACCAGCGCATAGGCGGCCGAGTGCGACTTGTTGAAGCCGTAGCCGGCGAACATCTCCATCAGGTCGAACAGCCGCGTCGCCAGCTTGTCGTCGATGCCGCGCTTGATTGCGCCTTCCACAAAGATGTCGCGCTGGCGCGCCATCTCGGCCGGGTCTTTCTTGCCCATCGCGCGGCGCAGCATGTCCGCGCCACCCAGCGTGTAGCCGCCGATGATCTGCGAGATCTGCATCACCTGCTCCTGATACACGATCACGCCGTAGGTCGGCTTGAGCGATGCCTCCAGGTCGGGATGGAAATAATCCGCCTTGGCGCGGCCGTGCTTGCGCGCGATAAAGTCTTCCACCATGCCCGATTCCAGCGGGCCCGGGCGATACAGCGCGACCAGCGCGACGATGTCTTCAAAGGTGTCCGGCTCGAGCTTGACGATCAGCTTCTTCATGCCCGGCGATTCGAGCTGGAACACCGCGGTGGTGTTGGCGCGCTTGAGCAGGTTGTAAGTGGGCTTGTCGTCGAGCGGGATGGCTTCGATGTCGAACGGCTGCTCGCCCGCGGCCTGCATGCGCCGCACGTAGCGCACCGCCCAGTCGATGGTGGTGAGCGTGCGCAGGCCGAGAAAGTCGAACTTCACCAGGCCGACTTTTTCCACGTCGTCCTTGTCGAACTGGCTCACCGTGCTGGCGCTGCCCTCGGCGCAATACAGCGGGCAGAAATCGGTCAGCTTGCCCGGCGCGATCAGCACGCCGCCGGCGTGCATGCCGACGTTACGGGTCAGGTCCTCCAGCCGTTCGCACAGTTCGAGCAGCTCTTCCACGCCCTCTTCGGCATTGACGATGGCGTTGAATTCCGGCTCCAGCTCGCGCGCCTTTTTCAGCGACACCGGCTTCACCCCTTCCAGCGGCACCAGCTTGGACAGGCGGTCGCACAGGCCATAGGGAAAATCCATCACGCGGCCGACGTCGCGGATCACCGCCTTGGACGCCATGGTGCCAAAGGTGGCGATCTGCGACACGCTTTGCGCACCGTATTTCTGCCGCACATATTCGATCACGCGCTCGCGCCCGTCCTGGCAGAAGTCCACGTCGAAGTCGGGCATGGAGACGCGCTCGGGGTTGAGGAAGCGCTCGAACAGCAGCTCGTAGCGCAAGGGGTCGAGGTCGGTAATGGAGAGGCTATACGCCACCAGCGAGCCGGCACCGGAGCCGCGGCCCGGCCCCACCGGCACGCCGTTGGCCTTGGCCCAGCGGATGAAGTCGGCCACGATCAGGAAGTAGCCGGGGAACTTCATGTTGATGATGGTGTTGACCTCGAACTCCAGACGCTCGGCGTACACCGGCATCTTGGCCGCGCGCTGCTGCTCGTCCGGATACAGCTTGAGCATGCGCTGCTGCAAACCCTGCTGCGATTCCGAGCGCAGGAAGTCGTCCAGGCTGACGCCGTTGGGCGTGGGGAAATCGGGCAGGTGCGGCTTTCCCAGCTTGAGTGTCAGGTTGCAGCGCTTGGCGATTTCCACGCTGTTGAGCAGCGCCTCGGGCAGGTCGGCAAACAGCTCGGCCATTTCCGCCTGGGTCTTGAAATACATCTGCTCGTTGAAAGAGCGCGCGCGCCGCTTGTCGTTCAGCACATAGCCTTCGGCAATGCACACGCGCGCCTCGTGCGCCTTGTAATCCTCGATGCCGAGGAACTGCACCATGTGCGTGGCCACCACCGGCAGGCCGCGTTCCGCCGCCAGCTTCACCGTTTCGCGCAGATGCAGCTCTTCGCGCGCAAAGCCGCTGCGCTGCACCTCCAGATAGAAACGGGTGGGGAACAGCCCGGCATATTCCAGCGCCAGCTGGCGCGCCGTGTCATGGTTGCCATTCAGCAGCGCCGTGCCCACCTCGCCGAGATGCGCGCCAGACAAGGCGATCAGCCCGTCGGTGCCGCCCTGCAGCCATTCCTTGCGGATCTCCGGACGGCCGCGATACTGGTTTTCCAGATAGGCGCGGGTAAGCAGCTCGCACAGGCGCAGGTAACCGGCGTGCGACTGGCACAGCAACAGCAGGCGGAACGGCTGCTCGCGGTCAGCCTCGTTGCTGATGAACACATCGCAGCCCACGACGGGCTTGAGCCCCTTGGAGCGCGCCGCCAGATAGAATTTGACCAGACCAAAGGTATTGTTCAGATCGGTCAGCGCCAGCGCCGGCATGCCATCGCGGCGGGCAGCCTCTACCGCTTCGCTGATACGCACAATGCCGTCGGCAATGGAGTATTCGCTGTGCAAGCGCAAATGAACAAAAGTGGGTTCGGACATGGTGATGTGGAAATTATTTCGAGTGGAATTTTACCACCGACGCCCGGGCAATTCGCTCGAAGATAAGGGCAGTTTGCTGAAAGATGCTGCAACAATTAAGCACAAGGCCAGCCAGCCTGAAATTTCACTCCATGCAGCGCAAAGCGCGTGCGCTCAGGCGCGGCTTTCGCGGGCGTTTATGCTATATTTCCGCTGGATCCCCGCCTACGCGGGGACGACGAAATAGCACGGCTCTACCGCCTTTCATCCAATACCCTGTAATGCGCACCTCATCATGAACAAATCCGACATCCAGAAATTCCGCATCGACATCGTCAGCGACGAAATCAGCGCCCTCTCCATGCTGATCAGCCGCGACGGCACCCTCGGCCGCCAGGGCAACGGCGTGCTGCCGCCCGACACCATTGCGGTGATGGGCCAGACCGACGGCAAGGTATTCAACACGCTGCTCGACTTGCTCGATGAAAAAGTTTTTCCGCACGCCGACGTGTACGACCATCCGCACAAGATTGGCATCCCCATCACCGTCTCGGTGGTGTTCATGGGCAAGAGCGAGCAGGACATCGCCATTTTCGAATTCAGCTTCGGCAGTGAAACGCCAGACGTGGGCGAACTGCTGCCCTACTTTGATATGTTTATCGGCCAGGCGATTGCGCTGACCGATGCGTGGTACGTGCAGGAGAAAGCCAAACTGACCGCTACGAAATAGCCTTGTTTTCTGGCGTATCCGTACAGGTCAGAAGCGCATGTACATGGAGACACTCAGGACGAATGACAAGAGGCTCAGGGTCACTCCGGAAACAGTCGGATGCGCCAGGACCCACTGATCGACGTCAAGATGCACCTCGGTCAAGGGACGCGTCTGCTTGCGCAGCGTGTACCATTTGTCGGTATAGGCTTCTATTCTTGACAGCAGGTGGGGCAAGAACATCGCCAACAGCCCCACCACCAGGCAAACGCCATTCCCGACCAGCAAGAACGATTTGGTGTAGCCCGCCAGTATTTCCGCCTCTTCCTTTTCAAAGTAGCCGAGGAACACCGGCTGGAACACATCGGCGTTTACATCCCAGAGCAGAAAGATGGACATTGCCGCGCCCACAATAAAACTGATCCCGAGCAGCCTGTGATGCTTGAGCAACTCAGGTTCGACAAAGTGTGGTGTGGTCAGGGGTTTGAACAGTCTGCGCACTGAAAATCCCCTGTTCATGAATTGTATGAAACGCAACATCATTGGGCTGCGCATTGCCAAACCTACACCCACGATGAAAGAAAAAATGCTGACCAGCATGAAGAATGAGAATACGCAATAAAGAAAAACCTGATAAGAGACCTGGCTGAGAATATTGGACACGGTAAGCCTCGACTACATGGTTAACAATTTATTTGAGCGCGCTTTGGATCGATTGGTATTCGATTCTTTGCCGGACATATTAGCACTGCGCCAATATATCCGAACTGCTATTTGCTGACTGAACGTGTTCTCAGCCGGGTGGCCTGAACGGCCGGCGTGTCATCTAAAAGCGATGCGAACTGCCCGCTTTAATTGTTGCCGGATAAATGCTTGCCAATTACAGCTGGCAGATTTTTAGGCGATTTAATGCGCAGTTGTTTATTGACATTGAACCTGCCAAACACCACCTCAATATCACTGGTGTTCACCCCGAATTCTTTTGCCAGGAATCGAACCATGTGGTCGGTTGCCCTGCCCGCCACTGGCGCGGCGGTAACACTAACCTTGAGCTGCTCACCTTTAACCTTGCCGATAGCATCCTGTTTCGCGGCAGGTTGGCCGAGAATGTTGAGCACCAGGGTTTCACCTTCCCAGGCACAGAAAGAGTTGATTGCCGAGCCTTTGCGCAGCACTCTGCCTCCGGCATGTTTTGATTTTTGCTTCATGGAATTGGCGCTTAAGCTGGCTGACATTCGGTTTCCGCTGGAACCCAGGGTCAGGCGTCCCGCTCGATATCCAGCCAATGATGAGGCAGCAGCTCACGCAGCGGTACAGACTTGCCTGCGGCGATGGCAACCATGGTGTTGGCGTTTGCGGAAGAAACCTGGAGCATCAGCTCGCGACAACGACCGCAGGGCGGCAGTATTCCCTGCTCGTTGACAGCAACGATCTCGGAGATCAGTTGTTCACGCTGTTTGAGCATTTCGGCAATCGCGCTGTGTTCCGCACAGAAGCCTATGCCGCATGCCATGTCGAGGGATATGCCGGTGTAGACATTGCCTGCCTCAGTCCTGAGCGCCGCAGCCACAGACCCCGCCTTCGACTCTTTGCCGAGTTTGAATTCGCCGAGGATTTTTCGCGCAGATGAGATGAGATCGTTCATGTGGTTGCTCGACAGTTAACAGGCTGACCTGCCGGTCAGTATGATTATTAAGAATGCGCTGAACAAGCCCAGAATCGTCGTTCCCGCGAAGGCGGGAACCCAGTCAAATCAATAAGCTGGATACCCGCCTTCGCGGGTATGACGACTTAATCAGTGTTTTAGCGTGCAGATGTTCAATAACTGGCCGATTCACTGCCAGCCTCCAATGTTGCCTGCCCGCACAAACATCATAGTACAGGCAGATGAAAATTGCTGATGGCGAATGTAAAAACAGCCCATCTCGACAGCCAATTTCACAACAAAAAATACGCACCACCGCAAAGCAGATGCGTATGATGGCAAATCAGATGCCGCTGTATTTAAACTCAACAAGGGGAGCAAAATGTCAGAAGAAAAAGTAGCCGTAGCGAACATTGCGGAAGAAAAGAACCTGGCAGGTCTGGGTGGCTGGCTGATACTGGTGGGCTTGGGAATTTTCGCCTCACCAATACGCATCGTGATGCAACTTGGCCCCCAATATATGGGCATATTTTCCGATGGCTCGTGGTCGGTGCTAACGACGCCCGGCTCGGAGGCCTACAACCCGCTGTGGGCGCCCATTTTAATCGCTGAATTGGGCATCAACGCAGCGCTGATCCTGGTGTGGGGATATATCGGCTACCTGTTTTTCACCAAGAAAAGTGTCTTCCCGAAGTGGTACATCGGCATACTGATCTTTACCCTGATTTTTATTCTGGTGGATACGCTGGCAATTAAAGCTGTCCTGCCTGATGAACCGCTGTTCGATCCCGACACCCTCAAGGAACTGGGCCGCACACTGGTTGCAGTGCTGATCTGGGTACCCTACATGCTGGTATCAAAAAGGGTCAAGGCAACGTTTGTAAAGTAACGCACTGGCTGCGGCACAACACCGCGTTATGCCACAGCACTACAAGCCACCTCACGCCTTCAGAAGCAGTCTGTAACAACCACCTCCGCCACAGCAAGCTGCCCCGCACGCGGCCTGGGGTCACGCGTCGCCTTGCAGTGCTGCTCGACGAAGCGCGTGCGGCTACAAACAGGTGAAACTTAAGTTACTTCCCTGCCAGGTATTCCTCATCACTGAAGTTCATCACTGCCTGCGGTTTGAATACCGTGAAGGAGGTGATCATCATGCCCGTAACAAAGGCTTCACCGAGCATGATGGCGGGCGAAAAAAAGAGGTAATTGCGCAGTATTTCCGCCCAGGTGTAGTGGCTCAGACTCAACAGAATCAGGGTGGTCGCCGTTACATTCAGGGCAATGGCGAATGCGCCGCACAGAAAGCCGTTCAACAGCACAAACATAAAAAGATTCTTGGGCAAGTGCCGCTTGCTGAATCGCAACAGCCAATCGCTGAACATTACCGGGATGACGATCATCAGCAGGCCATTGAGGCCGAGCGTCACGAAACCCGCATCCGCATGCAGCCAGGTGGCGATCATTACCAGCGTGATGGAGACGGTGGCGATCTGCCCGCCGAACATCAGCATGAATAATGTCGAACCCAATATGTGAAAATTGAAGCCGGGGCGGATGCCCGCAGTAATCTGCCACAAAAAGAATCCGCCGAATATCAAGCCAACCAGCGCATTCATCATGACGCCGTTAGCCAGCAGAATGCGCCAGGGGGCGCTGCGCACGGCGCGATACAGGAAGATTGCAAAGACAACATTTGTCAGCCACAACCAGTCAGGATTGAACAGTTGTGCGGGCAGGTTCATGGGATCGGGTAAGGCAGCGGTTGGAATTGCAAACGAGTGCCGGCACTCATACGAAGGGGCGCGACCAGTTCTCGCATACAATCCCTGTGAGCTGTCGCCGTCGATAAGTTCGTCGCTCGAGCTGTGCTCGGGCAAAGCGCGGCCTGCAATGGTTGGTACAGCAGCAAATCCGATTTTGCGGCAGCGAGATTCGACTGATCCCCGCATCGCTTCGTTGGCTGCGACGTTTTGACTTTCTTTTTGGCTGGCATGGTCATCTTGATGACTCCTGACAGTTACACGACTGCTCCACTGGTCAGTATTATCACAATAAAGAAGCGCACCGATTTCCGATAACAGCTGGATACGTTGGCACCCAAGATTTGTCTGTCCGCATATGCATCATAGTACAAGCAGGTGAAATTTGCTGCGGGTGAATTAAAATCTGGGCGAGGCCTGGCCCTTGTGTTTCTGCGAAAGCGGCTGGAGAAACCGGAAAAGTTGGAAAAACAAGTGCGATTGATTATTGCGGCAGACTGCGCAATGCTGTGCATGGGTAGTATTGCAGATAGAAACTAAACAGAGGAGTGCTCGCCATGACTGAAACTACAAATCCAACCAGCAAGCGCAACATATGGCTACGCGGATTTTTCATGCTGCTGATGGCGCTGGCCTACCATGTGACAGGCACGGTACTGTTTATCGTTACGCTCATCCAGTTTGTGCTGGTGCTGCTTAACGATGCGCCCAACGACAGGCTCGTTGCATTTGGGCACAGTCTGGCGGCCTATCTGCAGCAGATTGCGCTGTTCCTGACCTTTGCCGCGGAGGAGATTCCGTTTCCGTTTAGCGACTGGCCGGCGGGAGAGCAGTGAAGCTGCGTTTCTACCACTCAGCTTTCCAGGCAGCTACACCAAAACCGTCGGGGGTAGCCCGACAGCTAGTTACCTTTCTTGTCTTGCCAAGAAAGGTAACCCAAAGAAGTCGCCCCTGGTTTGCCGCCCTTCGGGTTCCATCGATCAGTGACAAGCAAGCGGGGCTGCGCAACTCGCCCTGGCGGGGCACACAAAACGTGCCCCACTGCGGAGCTCAAACAGTGCTCGCCTACCCCTCCGCTTCCTTGTCACTGATCGATGCGGCGCACAGGGGAAATAAAAGCCAAGTCAAATGCAGCGTGCGCTGTGCGCACGCCAAGAGCGAAACCAGAAGCATGTGTGGGCGCAAAGCGCCCACATGCATTTTTTGGGTTTGATTTTGAATTTGCATTTTGGTTTTTGACTTTGCACCCCTTCTGTATCGCTGAGGGCGGGCGATCAAATTGGGGAGAAGGCGAGCACTGTTTGAGCTCCGCGGTGTGGCACGGGGTGTGTGCCACGCTAGGGCGAGTTGCGCAGCCGCCCAATTTGATTGCTCGACCGAAGGAACCCGCAGGGCGATACGGCAGGGTCGCCTTTTCTTTGG
>JBGPPE010000104.1:0-9621 GCA_041488395.1 Gallionellaceae bacterium | reverse complement strand
TGGACAAGGCGGCGCCGGGCCAATCACACTGAATAATTTTGATGCTGTGGCTGAAGTGCCGGCGCAGGAAGTACCAGGTGCTGGCGGCTCCAAGGTAAAGGCAGCAATCGAACAGAGAGCAAAAAAAGAGGCTGAGGCACAGCGCGCCAGAGCGGAAAAAGAGGCTGCCGAGCGCCTTGCAATCGAGCGAGAGGCAGCTGCAAGACTGAAGGCTGAGCAAGAGGCCGCACGGATAGCGGCAGAGGAGGAATCGGCAAGGCTCAAGGCCGAACATGAAGCGTATCGGGCAAAAGTAGAGCAGGACGCAGCCCGCGCCAAAGCTGAGCAGGAGGCGCGCAAGCAGGCAGACGAGCAGAGCAAAACCTGGGAAGAAGCTGAACAGCGTGCAAAAGCAAAAGCTCTGGCTGAGAAAGAACGCAGCGAGAAGCAGCTTGCGGAGGCGCAAATAAAATCCCAGCCCAAAATACCCAAGGCACGTCGCAAGCCGCTGCCCCTGGGCAAGATCGCGGGTGGGCTGTTCGTACTTTCATTGCTGGCTGTGGCAGTTTTGCCCTACGTTTGGCCGCTGGATAGCTATGTGCAGCCACTGGAGCAGGAGTTGTCAGCACAACTGCATCAGCCAGTTCATATCGGAAATATGAGCGCAGCCCTGTTGCCCATGCCCAAGCTGGAGTTGACTGCTGTTACGGTGGGGAGTGGGCGCGAGCTGAAAGCAAAAAATGTGGTGGTGAACTTTGACTTCTCGGCATTGTTCTCACCGACAAAGTCAATCAACAAGTTGCAGTTGAATGAGGTGTCAGTGAGTGGCGCATCCCTCCCCGCCACGATGTCATGGTTGCAGTCGGCAGGAACAGCTGAAAAATATCCCGTGGCACGCATGGAGTTGCAGAACGTGAGTGTGGAAACCAGCGAAATCAAGCTACCTCTTGTCAGCGGGCATGCCGATTTCGATGCGCAGGGACATTTCCACAAGGCTGAACTGAAAACGGGAGATGACAAGTTCGGTTTTGAACTTGAGTCACTGCAGAAACATTTGCAGCTGGTGGTTAATTTCCGCGGCAGCAGCTTGCCTCTGTTGCCAGGGGTGCCGTTTACCGACCTGAGCGCGACAGGTGAGGTGGTCAATGGTGAAATTATATTCTCGGAAATTTATTCTCATCTGTTTGGCGGCATGCTGGGTGGAACAGCCCGTCTGAACTGGCAAAACGGCTGGCTGTTGCAGGGGCGTCTGATTGCCAAAAGTCTGGAGCTGCAGAACTTATTCCCTAAATTCGGCATTAGCGGGGAGTTGTATGGTGAAGCTAACCTGACCTTGTCTGGTGCGAAATTGTCTCAGCTTGGAGATGCTCCGCGCATGGAGGGTACTTTCGAAGCGAAGAAAGTTGTTATCAATAAAACAGACATGGAAACAGTGGCCCGTTTTGGCAACCGTTCTGACCTTGCTCGTGGTCATACCAGCTTTGATGAAATCAAGGGGACTTTGCAATCGGACGGCGAGGGGCTGCGCTTGCGTCAGCTTGAGTTGTCATCTGGCATTATCAACGGCAGTGGTATGGTGGATGTTGCACCTACCCAGCAAATTTCCGGCAAGCTGTCGGTGGAGTTAAAAGGCCGTGGTGGTAACGTACCATTGATGCTCTCGGGAACGCTCACTGAGCCAGTGGTGAAAACACGTTAAATACTATTTGGCCAATGCTATTGGCGTTGGCTGAACATCTGTAGGCATGATTGCGGTGCGGACAATGCTTCGAGCGAAGCATCTTGGCGCGAGGTTGCACTATGGAAATCTGCTTTCTCGGGGCGACTGGAACAGTAACAGGCTCCAAATATCTGGTGAGCAGCGATTCAACCAGTATTCTGGTTGATTGCGGCCTGTTCCAGGGGCTGAAGCAATTGCGCCTGCGTAACTGGGATCGCCTGCCCGTTGAACTATCCAATCTGTCTGCCGTAATTCTTACCCATGCGCATATTGATCACAGTGGCTACCTGCCGCTGTTGGTAAAGCATGGCTACAAGGGCAAGGTGTACTGCAGCTCGGCGACACTGGAGTTGTGCGCCATTCTGCTGCCCGACAGCGGGCGTTTGCAGGAAGAGCAGGCCGAGTATGCCAATCGCCATGAATTCTCCAAACACAAACCCGCATTGCCGCTGTATACCCAGGAAGACGCAGAGCGCTGCTTGCAACATCTGGTAGCTGTCGAGTTTGAACAGGATCTGCTCATCGGCGGCAATGTCACTGTGCGCCTGTTTCCGGCCGGTCATATCCCCGGCGCAGCCAGCGTTGAGTTGCGCGATGAGCATACCCGTCTGGTGTTTTCCGGCGATATCGGGCGTCCCGATGACCCCATCATGCAACCGCCAATGCCACTGGAAGGCGCGGATTACTTGGTGCTGGAGTCAACCTACGGCAATCGCCAGCATGACACACGGGATGTGCAGGAGTTGCTTGGCGAAATTATCAATCGCACTGTGCAGCGCGGTGGTGTGCTGGTGATTCCCGCCTTTGCCGTGGGGCGCTCGCAGATGATGCTGCACTACATCCGGCTGCTGAAAGATGCTGGCGCTATCCCGGATATACCGGTTTACCTCAACAGTCCGATGGCCGTGGACGTGACCGAGATCTTCTATCGCCACCACCAGGAACACAGGCTGACCCTGAAGCAGTGCGAGGCGGCCTGTGGCGTGGCCAAAATCATTCGTACCGCGGAAGAGTCCAAGGCACTCAACAGAAGGAAAGGCCCGATGATCATTATTGCGGGTAGCGGCATGGCCACCGGCGGCCGCGTCGTGCATCACCTCAAAGCTTTTGCGCCAGACCAGCACAACACCATATTATTTGCCGGCTTTCAGGCAGAAGGTACGCGCGGAGCAGCCATGGTTAATGGTGCAGAGAGCATCAGGATACACGGGGAGAATGTGCCAGTTCGGGCTGAAATTGTGGCACTCGACAGCCTTTCAGCGCATGCCGATTACGTGCAGATTGTTGCCTGGCTTAAACAGATGAAGCAGGTTCCGCGCCAGGTGTTTGTCACCCACGGTGAACAGCAGGCCGCCGCAGCCATGGCCAAGCATGTAGTGGATGAGCTGCATTGGCCGGCACGTGTGCCGGAGTATATGGAAATCGTGCAGCTGAAATGAAAATGGCCATGCTCAGGCATGGCCATGCAAATGTTCCCTGAATGACTCAGGATAGCGCTTTGCTAATCCGCGCAATCGCCTGTTCCAGATTGTCCATGGAGGTCGCAAAAGACAGGCGGATATAGCCTTCGCTGCCAAATGCCGAGCCGGGCACTACCGCCACCCCCGCCTGTTCCAGCAGATATTCGGTGAACGCAGCATCCGTCGCTTCCTTCAGCTTGCCTTTGGCGTGCAGGCTGGCAATTGCGCCGCGTGCATCGGGGAAGGCATAAAACGCTCCGCCGGCCATGATACAGCGCAAGCCGGGAATCTTGTTGAGGCTGTTGACGAGATACACGTGGCGCTCGCGGAATGCCTTCAGCATCGGGGTAATGCAGGCCTGATCGCCATTCAGTGCGGCTTCTGCTGCCACTTGTGAAATCGAGGTGGGGTTGGACGTGCTTTGCGACTGCACATTTTCCATCGCAGTGATAATGTTTTCCGGGCCGGCGGCATAGCCGATGCGCCAGCCCGTCATGGCGTAGGCTTTGGAAACACCGTTCAGCACCATGGTGCGCGGGTAGAGGTCCGGGCAGGCGTTGAGAATATTGGCGAATTTTTCATCGGTCAGGGCAATATGCTCATACATGTCATCGGTGGAAATCAGCACATGCGGATGCTTGCGTAACACCTCACCGAGCGCCTTCAGTTCTGCCAGTGTGTAGACCGCGCCAGAGGGATTGCTGGGGCTGTTAATCACCACCATCTTGGTGCGCGGTGTAATGGCCTCGGCGAGCTGTGCCGGAGTCAGTTTGAAGCCCTGCTCGATGCCTGCTGGCACGATGACCGGTTTGCCTTCGGCAATGATCACGATGTCAGGGTAGGAAACCCAGTAAGGTGCGGGAATAATTACTTCGTCGCCGGGGTTGAGCACGGCCAGCGCCAGGTTGAAGAAACTTTGCTTGCCGCCGCAGGAAACCAGGATTTGCTTGGCCGTGTAATCGAGGCCATTGTCACGCTTGAGCTTGGCAATAATTGCCTGCTTGAGCGAGGGGGTGCCGCCTACTGCAGTATATTTGGTGAAGCCCTTGTTAATTGCCGCGATGGCCGCATCTTTAATATGCTGCGGGGTATCAAAATCGGGCTCGCCCACGCCCAAAGCGATGATGTCCTTGCCCTCTGCCTTGAGCTTCGCTGCGCGAGCAGTGACAGCCAGCGTGGGGGATGGTTTGATGGCTTGAACACGTTTGGAGAGTTGCAAGATGGCTTTCCTTATCTGTCTGGCGCGGCACTGCCGCATGTTAAACTGAGCTGTTTGATTTGAACGAAATTATACCCGTGATTAAAACCTTTCCCAATAGCCCCTATCGCTTGCACCAGCCGTTTGAACCGGCCGGAGACCAGCCCGTGGCGATCGCGCAGCTGGTGGAGGGAATACGCGACGGATTGTCGTTTCAGACTCTGCTGGGGGTGACCGGCTCGGGCAAGACCTTCACCATGGCCAATGTCATCGCGCAAATGGGGCGCCCGGCTATTGTCATGGCACCCAACAAGACCCTGGCAGCACAGCTGTATTCGGAAATGCGCGAGTTTTTCCCGGAAAACGCGGTGGAATACTTCGTTTCCTACTACGACTACTATCAGCCGGAAGCGTATGTTCCGTCGCGTGACATGTTTATCGAGAAAGATTCCAGTATCAACGAGCAGATCGAACAATTGCGCCTGTCCGCCACCAAATCGCTGCTGGAGCGGCAGGATTCCATCATCGTCGCCACGGTTTCGGCCATCTACGGTATCGGCGACCCGGTGGATTACCACGGCATGATCTTGCATCTGCGCCAGAACGAGACGGTGCCGCAGCGCGAGGTGATCAAGCGCCTGACCGACATGCAGTACGAGCGTAACGACATCGATTTCACCCGCGGTCATTTTCGTGTGCGCGGCGATGTCATCGACATCTTCCCGGCGGAGAGCAGCGAACACGCGCTGCGCCTGACCCTGTTCGACGATGAAGTCGAGAGCCTGTCGCTGTTCGACCCGCTTACCGGGCAGATCCTGCAGAAAGTGCCGCGCTACACCGTCTATCCCTCCAGCCACTATGTCACGCCGCGCAGCACCACCCTGCGTGCGATCGAACAGATCAAGCTGGAACTGGCCGAGCGCATTGCCTTCTTCCAGCACGAAAACAAACTGGTGGAAGCGCAGCGCATCGAGCAACGCACGCGCCATGACCTCGAGATGCTCAACGAGATCGGCTTTTGCAAAGGTATCGAAAACTACTCGCGCCACCTGTCCGGGCGCAATGCCGGAGATCCGCCACCGACGCTGCTCGATTACCTGCCGCCGGATGCGCTGATGTTCCTGGATGAAAGCCACGTCACCATTCCGCAGGTGGGCGGCATGTACAAGGGCGACCGCGCACGCAAGGAAAACCTGGTGAACTACGGCTTCCGGCTGCCTTCTGCGCTGGACAACCGCCCGCTGCGCTTTGATGAATTCGAGCGCTGCATGCGCCAGAGCGTGTTTGTTTCTGCCACCCCGGCCGACTATGAAGAAAAGCACGCCGGCCAGGTGGTTGAGCAGGTGGTGCGGCCAACCGGCCTGGTTGACCCGATCATCGAGGTGCGCCCGGCGACTAACCAGGTTGATAATCTGATGTCGGAAATTACCCTGCGCATCAAAGAGGGCGAGCGTGTGCTGGTGACCACCCTGACCAAACGCATGTCGGAAGACCTGACCTCCTATTTGTCCGAGCATGGCATCAAGGTGCGCTATCTGCATTCCGATATCGAAACGGTAGAGCGTGTGGAAATTATCCGCGACCTGCGCCTCGGCATGTTTGACGTGCTGATCGGCATCAACCTGTTACGCGAGGGCCTGGATATTCCCGAGGTATCGTTGGTGGCGATACTGGATGCGGACAAGGAAGGTTTCCTGCGCTCGCGCCGTTCGCTGATCCAGACCATAGGCCGCGCCGCGCGCCACCTGCACGGCACAGCGATACTGTATGCGGATCGCATCACTGACTCCATGCGTTATGCCATAGACGAAACCGAGCGGCGCCGTAACAAACAGCTCGCGCATAACCAGAAGAATGGAATTACACCTCTCAGTGTGACCAAGCGCATCAAGGATATTATCGAGGGCATCTACGAGCCGGATGCAGCGCGCAAACAGCTCAAGGCTGCGCAGGCCGAGGCAAAATATCTGGCAATGAGTGAGAAGGATGTTTCCAAAGAGATCCGCCGCCTGGAGAAAGATATGCTGCAAGCCGCCAAAAACCTGGAGTTTGAGCGCGCCGCAGAGCTGCGCGATCAACTGAAAAAGCTGCGTGCAAGCGTATTGTTTTCCGAGCTGTAATGGCTGTGATCGATACGTTTAGCCACTTTCAACTGGCTGCCAGTGCGCTTGTTCTGGCAGTAGCCTACCTGGTGCGCGGCGTGGCCGGATTTGGCTCCGGCCTGATTGCAGTGCCCTTGCTGAGTCTGATGTTGCCGCTGTCGCTGGTGGTGCCGCTGATGGTGCTGCTCGATTACATGGCCTCGCTCAGTCACGGCTTGAGCAACCGTAAAGAAATACGCTGGAAAGAAATTTTGCCGCTGATTCCGTTCAGCATTGCAGGCGTGGTGATCGCGCTGCTCTTTCTGTCCAGGTCGGACGTCATGCTGCTCACCAGGGCGCTTGGCGTATTCGTCATCCTGTTTGCACTGTTTACCCTGTCCGGCTACAGCCCCAAGGCGGGCGCAGCCCGCGGCTGGGGCGTACTGGCCGGGTTTTCCGGCGGCCTGATCGGCACGCTGTTCGGCACCGGCGGGCCGTTCTATGTGACTTACTTCAAGGCGCGCGGGCTGGATAAAACGGCCTTTCGTACGACGCTCGCCGTGACATTTTTGCTGGATGGTGCAGGGCGGATACTGGGCTTTGCCACTTCAGGATTTTTTCATCTGGAGTTCCTCACCCTGCTAGCCATGGCACTGCCCATCATGGCCGTGTTCATGTACATCGGTGGGCACATTCACACCCGGCTAACCCATGAGCAGTTTCAGCGCGCGATCAGCGTGCTGTTGATCGGAAGTGGCCTGGTGCTGATATTCAAAACGTAATTCTGTATAAACGTAGTGGTGTGAAATGAAAAAAATCTCGGTTTTATTTTGCTGTATGGGCAATATCTGCCGCTCACCCACGGCTGAAGCGGTGTTCAGGGCCAGAGTGGCAGAGGCGGGTCTGTCTGAACTCATCCTGATCGATTCATCCGGTACGCACGATTACCATATTGGCGATGCGCCTGACGCACGCACCCAGCGTGCGGCCAGACAGCGCGGCTATGACATGAGCAATTTGCGCGGGCGCCAGGTGGAAGTGGCGGACTTCACCCGTTTTGATTATGTGCTGGCGATGGACAATGCCAACATGGCGATACTGCATCAGATCTGCCCGCCGGCCCAGCGTGATCGCCTCGGCCTGTTTCTGGAATACGCCAGCAAGCATCCGGAACGCGAAGTGCCTGATCCCTACTATGGCGGGGCCGATGGGTTCGAGCGTGTGCTGGATATGGTGGAAGACGCCGCTGCAGGGCTGCTGCAGCATATTCAGAAACAGCATTTCCAGAAGTAACTGCAAATAAAAAAACCGCACTGCCTGCACAGTGCGGTTTTTTATTGATGCGCGATTGAAACTCAGCTCTCTGTATGTGCCTCAGGAGAGAGTGTCTCGATTTGCACCAGAGGTTCGTTGCTGTTGTAGGTGTAAATCTCGCGCGGACGTGCACGGCGGCGTGAAGCCGGTGCCGCATTGCTGTTTGCTTGCTGGCTGCTGATGGCGGCAAGTTTGGCAGCGTCGGTTTCAATTTGCACCAGGCCAGCCGCGCTCGCTGCCGGTACCGCCTCAATGGTTTCTGCAGCAGGCTTGGCAACTTCTGGTGCCTGTGCTGCTGCATGCTCCACTGTCGAAACAGCAAGCTGGCTTTCGCCCGTCACAGCTACTGCCGGCTGGATTGGCTGTGCAGCAACAAAAGCTGGAGCAGCGGATACATCTGTCCCTGCTTGCTGCATATGGCTGCCTGTTTCGATCAAAGGGGCCTGGCCATTGTTCTGCTGTTCACGGCGTTCCCGCTCACGCTTGCCACCCCTGCGGCCACGCTTGCGGCCCTCGCGGTTGCCGCCTTCTTCTCCGCCTTCAGGGCGGGCAACGGGTGGTGCGATGCTTTCCAGTACCGGTTTTTCCGCAGCAACAGGACGAGGTGGACGTGCAGGGCGCTCGCCGCGTGGCTCCTGCGGCTTGGTCGCTTCTGTACGTGCAGCTTTCTCCCCGCGTGGCGCTTCTTCCTTGTCGCGGCGCGGTTTATTGCGCTGGCGGTTGCCTTGTTGCTGTGCATCACCACGACCACCGTCGCCGCGATCGCGACGTGGCTGGTTGCCGCGCTGCTTGCTCTCGCCGGATTTCTTCTCGGGTTCCGCCGCCGTGAGCGACTTCAGCCAGCCGAAGAATTTGCTCAGAATCGATGGTGCTTTGGCTTCTACATGCTTGGGCGCAGGCTGCGTCGGCGTAATGCCCTGCACTGCAGCTTGCGGGCGTTGAGGCTTGACGCTTTGCGCGCTGCCGGTGGCGGCTTTCTCTTCCGGCTTCTCCACCAGTTTGTAGCTGGCCTGCAGGGTGTCCGTAGTCATGTCGTCATGACGCAAGCGGGTCACGCTGTAATGCGGGGTTTCTATGTGCGGGTTCGGAATCAGCGTGATATGCACCTTCAGGCGCGACTCGATGCTGAAAATATCGCCACGCTTCTCATTAAGCAGGAAAGTGGCGACATCAACAGGCACCTGCACATGAATGGCTGCACTGTGATCCTTCATCGCTTCTTCCTGAATAATGCGCAGAATATTCAGGGCGGAAGACTCCGTGCCACGGATATGGCCAATGCCGTTACAGCGCGGGCAGGGGGTGTAGCTGGTTTCTTCCAGGCTGGGCTGCAGGCGCTGGCGTGACAGTTCGAGCAGGCCGAAACGGGAAATCTTGGCAGTCTGTACGCGGGCACGGTCGTAACGCAGCGAGTCGCGCAAACGGTTTTCCACATCGCGCTGGTTGCGGTTGCTTTCCATGTCGATAAAGTCGATCACGATCAGGCCGCCCAGGTCGCGCAGGCGAATCTGGCGGGCGATTTCTTCAGCTGCTTCCAGGTTGGTGTTGAGCGCGGTGGTTTCGATGTCTCCGCCGCGTGTGGAGCGGGCCGAGTTGATGTCGATGGCCGTCAGCGCTTCGGTGTGGTCGATCACGATCGCGCCGCCGGAAGGCAGGTTTACCTGGCGAGCATGCGCTGATTCAATCTGATGCTCGATCTGGAAGCGCGAGAACAGAGGTACATCGTCCTGGTAGCGCTTGATGCGGTTTACGTTGTCCGGCATCACTGTGCTCATGAAAGACAGCGCCTGCTCATAAATCTCGTCGGTATCGATCAGGATTTCGCCGATTTCCGGGTGGAAGTAGTCGCGGATGGCGCGTACTACCAGG
>JBGPPE010000103.1:0-9832 GCA_041488395.1 Gallionellaceae bacterium | reverse complement strand
TGCGCTCACTTCGTTCCAAGGCATGGTTTCCTCCTATTGGGCGTTCACGACTAACGCCATAAGTGTTACCCATGTCTCCGAACGTGTGTTACCTATGTCTCCGGTCTAAACACTTCGCCAAAAGAAAGTAGCCAAAGAAAAGGCGACCCTGCCGTATCGCCCTGCGGGTTCCTTCGGTCGAGCAATCAAATTGGGCGGCTGCGCAACTCGCCCTGGCGGGGCACACACACCGTGCCCCACTGCGGAGCTCGAACAGTGCTCGCCTTCTCCCCAATTTGATCGCCCGCCCTCAGCGATCCAGAAGGGGTACAAAATCAAAATCCAAAACAAAACCCCAGAAGCGCAGTGTGGGCGCAATGCGCCCACACTTTGTTTCAACTAAAACAAGGCGTGCGCATGGCGCACGCGACATCGCGTTTTTTGATTTTGAATTTTCTCCCCCTTTTTCGCCACCGAGTAGCGCAGGCTGGTCAGGGGATGTCGGCGAGCACTGTTTGAGCTCGCGGCAGGCCACGTTGTGTGTGGTCTGCTAGGGCGAGTTGCGCAGCCGCCTGACCAGCCGAGCAACGCAGGGAACCCCGAAGGGGTGGTGGATCCGGGGTCGCCTTCTTTTGGTTACTTTTCTTGGCGAAGCAAGAAAAGTGACTAGCTGTCGGGCTACCCCCGACGGTGTTGATTTTAATTGTCGGGTTACGCGAACAACCGCTAACCCAACCTACCTGCCACCCGCAATCTGCTGCAACAAGCTACGCACCGGTGCAGGAATCGCCCCCCCCAGCGCCTCCCCCACATCCAGCCAGACATCGCCTGCCTGCTGCACCCGCTTGGGCTTATGCGCCACCCGCAACAACACCGGCGTGATGTGCAATTTGAAATGCGTAAAGGTGTGGGTAAACTCCTCCAGATCAATGCGCTCGTTCACCTGCATGCCACTGCGCTGCAGATAATCCGCCACCACCCCCTGCCCATCATCAATCTGCGGCGGGCACCACAGCCCGCCCCAGATCCCGCTGGGCGCGCGCTTCTCCAGCAGGATGTCATTGCCATGCAGCAGCAATAAAAATGTGGCATTTCTTTCCGGCACGGCTTTGCGTGCTCGCGGCGTCGGCAGCTCGGCCACACGGCCAGTCTGCAATGCCACACAGTCGCTCTGCAGCGGGCATTCACCACATTTGGGTTTGCTGCGCGTGCACAGTGTCGCGCCCATGTCCATCTGTGCCTGGATGTAAGTGGCTACATTTTTTGATGGCAACAGCGCTTCTGCCTGCTGCCAAAGTTTCTCCTCAACCGCCTTTTCCGCGGACGAGCCAGCAATCCCGCAGTAACGCGCCAGCACACGCTTGACGTTGCCATCCAGTATGGCGCGCCGTTCATGGTAAGCCAGCGCGCAGATGGCAGCGGCAGTAGAGCGGCCGATACCGGGCAGATCTACTATCTGATCAAACTCGCGCGGGAATTGGCCGCGATGTTGCTCCACGATGATCTGCGCCGCACGATGCAGGTTGCGCCCGCGCGCGTAGTAGCCGAGGCCGCTCCAGTGCGCGAGCACTTGCTCTTCACTGGCAGCGGCCAGTGCGGTGATGTCGGGAAAGGAGGTAACGAAGCGCTGGTAATAGGGGATGACGGTGGCGACCTGCGTCTGTTGCAGCATGATTTCGGAAAGCCACACGCGGTAGGCATCAGTCCCCTGCCAGGGCAGGTTGTTGCGCCCATGCAGGCGTTGCCACTCGATCAGGCGCTGGGCGAACGACTGCATGAACTTGCGCTACCTGAGCAGGCCTTTGAGGCGATCCTGCAGCTGTTCCTGCACCTTGCTCTTGAGCTCTTCCTTCTTGCTCTCGATTTTCTGTTTGGCGCCTTCGGAGATCAGCGAGCCGAATTCAATTTTGTATTTGAGGTCGGTGTATGGGCCGCTCAGGCGTACCGGCACAGTAAGGCCACCGACCTCTTCCCTGCCGCCCTGACCTTCCAGGGTGCCGGCCAGTGTGGCCTTGGTGAGGTAGTCGATGCTATCGTTGCCGATGTCGATATCGCCTTTGCCCGACACGCGGATCAGGGGAGACTTGAGGGAGAGGTCTTCGTTGTGCGCCACGCCGTTTTTGATCTTGAAGCTGGCTTTCATTTCGCTGAAATCGGTCTTTTCGCCCTTGTTGGCGGATTCGGTCTGGTCACCGCCGCGCCCGCCGAACTCGCGCAGTTTCTTGGCGATGTTGATGCCCTTCACTGCACCATCTGCCAGGTTGAGCGCTGCCGCTCCGTTCAGCCCCTTCTTCAGCGCAGAGACGGTATTGCCTTGCGTGGCAAGGTTGAGGTTCACATTACCCTTGCCTTCCAGCATATCCAGGTTAAGCGCATCCTTGAGCAACGGGCCAATTTCGATGCCGCTCAGCTCCTGCTTCAGCGCGAAACCCGGCATCTTTGCTGCGGCGTTGAGTGCGATACTGCCGCTCACGCTGCCCTGGTAAAGATTGGCCGACAGCGGGCTGACATTGATCTGGCCGTTATGCGCTTTTACATCGACACGCAATTGCGACGATTGCACATTCATCACTTTCAGCTTGCCGATGCGCAGGCTGCCTTCCACATTGAGTTTCTGCAAGCCAGACAGGTCGAAGGGCTGCTCCGCTGCTGCGGGAGCTTCAGCTTTTGCCGGCGCGGCAGCCGTCTTCTTCGGCAAGTACAGATCAGCATCCAGCTGGTCGAGATCCAGGTCGTAGCGTATCGCCGGATTGGCGAAACCATTCAGCGCGAGCTTGGCCTTGATCTGGCTTTGCAACAGGGCACCGGCCAGGTTCACCTGCACGCTCTGACGGCCCGCGTCGACCTGCACACTGCCCTTCATCTCGCTGCTGACTGACTTGTTGGGCAGCTTGTCGCCGCTTGCACTCACCGCCAGCAGCAGGTCGGACAGGTTGATCTGCTTGGCCTCCATGCTGCCGACCAGCGGTGTAGTCAGCCTGATTTTGAATGCCTGTTCCGGCTGTTGCAAATCCACATCCAGGGTCAGTGCGCTGCTCTTGAACGACTGTGCGTTGCCCTGCAGGTCAAGCAGCGCCAGCGCTGCTTCAAGTTTGCCGATCTCTCCGTCCAGGCTGGCTTTCAGGGTCAGTTTGTCGGCCGAGAATTTGTCTTTGGTCAGGCTGAGCTCGGGCACGTTCAGCTTGGCGTCAAAACGATCCTTGCCCTTGACGCCACTCGCCGTCAGGCTCAATTTTCTGGCGGTATATTCCTGCGTGCTCAGGTTGGCGCTGGCGTCACCACTGGCCTGCAGCTCCAGATTGCTGATATCGAGCACGCTGCCCCTGACCTGCAAGTCCAGTGCCTCGACCTTGTAGCGCATGGCCTGCAGATCGAAGGTCAGTATCGTTTCCAGCTGGGTCGCGATGTCCACCTTGGGAGAGTTGGCCTGCAGCACTGCCGAGGCATCAATTCTGACTGGCAAATTATTGGCGATGCGACCGCTCTTGAGGTTGATATCTTTCAGCTCGTATTGCGCGCCTTTGGCTTCATCGCGGTAGCTCAGCCCGGTTTTTTCCAGCTTGACTGCGGCGATGTCAAACGCCACTGCCGCAGCCGGCTGTGCCGAAACGCTTTCAGTGGGAGGGACGGCCGCTTCTGTTTTCCCGGCCAGGTCATCGAAATTGTAGGCACCGTTTTTGAACTTGACCACCTGCAGTTTCACGCCGCTGGCCGCCACTTCGTCCACCACCAGCTGGCGTGCAAGCAATGGCAGCACGGCGACGGATACGCGCGCACTGTCAATGGCAGCAAATTCCTTGTCGCTGTTGAATTCGGAAAGGGAGATTTTTTCCAGGCGCACGCCTATGTTGGGGAAGAAACTCAGCTTGATATCGCCATCCAGCTTCAGGGTGCGCTGCTTCTTGTCTTTTACCAGCTGGATAAGCTGCGCCTTGTAGTCGTTGGGATTGAAGGTCGCCGTGATGTAGGCCACTGCCAGCAGCAGCACAGCCAACACGCCCAGCAATGTCCACAGGCTGTATTTGAGAAGTTTGTTCATGGCATCACCTGTTTGTAAACCCGGGCCCAATTATAAACGAAGCGCAAACCGGGGTACGGTTTGCGCTTCATTGCAGCTAAACATTAGCGGGATCGCCCCGCTTCGGCATCACGCCACTAACTTCACACCACTGGCAACGCGATCTTGTTGTCCGTGCTGAACTGGTAATCATGGAAGATGTGCTCCGCACTCAGCACCTGATATGAGCCATCGGCAAGCTTGCGCGTGGTGTCTTTCAGGCGATAGGTGTAATGGCCGCAGGTCCAGCATTTGAAGTTGCGCATGTGCGTGCACAAACAGGTCTTGTCCATCACGGAGACCTTCTTGTCATCCGGATGCAGGGCGACTTCACGGTTATAGGCATCGATATAAGAACAGTTGCCGTTGGCGTCCAGGATATAGCCATACGACTCGCAGCCCGGACGAATGCCGGAGCCGATCGCCGGGCTGCTTTTCAGCATGCGCATGGGGTAGCCGGTAGGCGAGATGGTGTTGACCTCGATATCCTGTTCGCTCGCCTTGAAATACTCCTGCTGCACGTCCTTGGGCAAGCCGCATTCCACTGCCACGGTAAAGCGCGTTGCCACCTGCACCGCAGCCGCCCCCATTTCGAGGAAGCCTGCCGCATCGCTGCCGGTAAAGATGCCACCGGCCGGAATGACCGGGATGTTGAGATGCTCGCTGCGCAGGTAGTCCATGATTTCCAGGGTAATGGTGCGCAGGTCATACTGCGCCCAATCCATGCCGAAACCAAGGTGCCCGCCCGCCAGCGGGCCTTCCACCACAATATAGTCGGGCAAGCGGTTCATCCTGGCATTCTTGCGCAAGAACAGCTGCAGGGCGCGCAGCGAGGAAACGATGATGCCGATCTTGGCATCGCGAAAACGCGGGTGATCTTCTATCAGGGCCAGCGATCCCAGGTGCAGACCTGCCGCCAGGGTGATGCCGTCGATGCCCGCGTTGAGCGCCTCGCGCAAGCGCACCGTCAGTGTCTCGCGCGGTGCGTTCATGGTGAGCTTTTCCATGCAGTTGATAAAAATCATGCCGGAGCCGCGCTTGGCCTCCATGGTTTTGCTCACGTGCAAGCGGGTCGCTTCTGCAACCTGACCCAAGTCAAACTTTACTGCTGACTTGTCCGAATTTTCGATGTTGTATTTGTACTGCTTGAGTTTTTCTTTGACAAAGTCGGTGTCATAAAGCCTGTCCGTTACCGTAGGCAACATGGCATCGGAAATATGCCCAACTCCGCCCAAACGAGCTGCTTCCAGCGCCAATTCGGCAGTGGAAATATCCACCCCCATACCGCCAATCATAATCGGCACTAATTCCTGTTTCCCCAAGTGCAGGCGGAAATCGTCCACTCGTTTCATTACTGTCCTTAAAATTCCAGAATCAAGGCGTTATATTACCTTGGAATAGCGTGCATGTTCCTGTTTGGTGCGCAGATATTTGTCAAAAACCATGCAAATATTACGGATTAGCATGCGCCCTTTGGGCGTCACACTGATCCACTGCGGAGAGATTTTCAGCAGGCCTTCGCGCTCATATTCTTTCAGCTCGGCCAGTTCGGTGGAAAAGTACTGATCGAAATCGATCAGGTAAGCGATGTTGAATGATTCCTTGGATATCTCGAAGTGACACATCAATGCCTGAATGATGGCGCGGCGCACCAGATCGTCCGCATTCAGTTCAAGTCCGCGCATGATCGGCAGCTCCTTGCGGTCCAGCGCATCGTAGTAGTCATCCAGCTCGCGAAAATTCTGGCTGTAGGTGGGGCCGATCTTGCCGATGGAGCTGACTCCCACCGCGAGCAGATCGCAGTCCGAGTGCGTGGAATAGCCCTGGAAATTGCGGTGCAGCCGGCCCTGACGCTGCGCCACTGCCAGCTCGTCATCCGGCTTGGCGAAGTGATCCATGCCGATATAGACATAACCCGCATCGGTCAGTGTTTTCACGGCCAGGCTGAGGATGTCCAGCTTGAGTTGCGGCGCCGGCATATCCTCTTGGTGGATGCGCCGCTGCGGTTTGAACAGGGCTGGCATGTGCGCGTAGTTGTAGATCGATACACGATCCACATTGGCGGCGATCACCTTGTCCAGCGTGGCCTTGAATCCGGCCAGGTTCTGTTTGGGCAAGCCATAGATCAGGTCAATGCTCACCGATTTGAAACCGTGCGCACGCGCCGCCCTGATCACCTGCAGCGTTTCTTCTTCGCTCTGGATACGGTTGACGGCACGCTGCACGGCCTCATCGAAATCCTGCACACCGATGCTGATGCGGTTGAAGCCCAGCTCGCCCAGCAGGGCGATGGTTTCTTCCGTCACTTTGCGCGGGTCGATTTCGATGGAATATTCGCCGTTCTCCACCAGCTTGAAATGCTTGCGAATGGCGCCCATCAGCTCGCGTATCTGCGCATCGCTGAGGAAGGTCGGCGTACCACCGCCCCAGTGCAATTGCTCGACGCGCTGAGCTTCGCCCAGCAGGGCCGCCTGCATCTCCAGTTCCTTGATCACATAGTGCACGTATTTCTCGGCCTTGCTGCGATCCTTGGTGATGACCTTGTTGCATGCACAGTAAAAACACAGGGTATTGCAGAAGGGGAGATGCACATACAGCGACAGCGGGCGGCTGATGCCGCCGATCTCGCGCTTGGCCGCCCAGTTGCTGTATGTTTCGGCATTAAACGCTTCGACAAAGCGGTCAGCAGTCGGATACGAGGTGTAACGCGGCCCATTTTTATCCAGGCGCCGGATCAGGTCGAGATCGACCTCCAGCAGGGTTTTGTCTTGGTTGCCTGACTGCATGTTATTTATTTCCATAGTTAATGCCCCGAACTATGAGGGCGTCCACATTGATTTGATTTGATATATGTCAAGAACCATGTCATATTTAAACATGTTGTAATTTCGTTGTATTGACCACAATTGTGCAGCAATCCATTTCAAAAACCTCACTCAAAATTGCCTGTTCCAGCTGCAATCTGCGCGAGCTGTGCCTGCCCGTCAATTTGAGTCCAGCCGAGGTTGCCCTGGTTGAAAATCTGACCCAGCAAAAACGCAGTTTCCGTCGCGGCGATTACCTGTATCGGAGCGGCTCAAAGTTTCAATCCTTATATGCCATCCGGACCGGTTTTTTCAAGACGCAGGTATTGCACGAGGATGGCCGCGAACAGGTGACCGGCTTTCAGATGGCTGGCGAAATCATCGGTCTCGATGCCATCAGCACGGATTCCCATACCTGTGATGCGATTGCGCTGGAAGACAGCGAGGTGTGTGAAATGCCGTTCAATAGCCTGGAAGAACTCAGCCGTGACATTCCCAGTCTACAGCACCATCTGCATAAAATCATGAGCCGCGAAATTGTGCGCGACCAGGGCATCATGCTGCTGCTCGGCTCGATGCGCGCCGAAGAACGACTGGGGGCATTTCTGCTCAACCTGTCGCAGCGCTATGCAGCGCGCGGCTACTCGGCAAGTTCATTCCAGTTGCGTATGACGCGCCAGGAAATCGGCAGCTACCTCGGACTCAAGCTGGAAACTGTCAGCCGCACCCTGTCACTGCTACAGCAACGCGGCTTTATTCAAATACGCAATAAATCGCTGGATTTGCTGGATATCCCCGGGCTGCAATCCAGCCTGAAGGCATGACCAACAGAACTCCATCACATATTCGTTCCACATTATAAATCAACCTTAAGGAAATCCCCATGAGCGAGGAAGTCACCAGCGCGGAAATGAAACGCGGCCGCCATCTGCATGCAGTGCTTTTGTTTAATCTGATCGTAAATCATATTTTTATTTTTCTGGTTGGGGTCAGCGTGATTAAACAATCCATAGTTCCCGCCTTGCTGGTTCCCGTATTCTCCATCGGCATGCTGGGCTACATCCTGCTCAGCGCACAGCGTTCGCTGACGCGTGAACCCTCGTGGTTTGTACGCTGCCACTGGCAACTGGCGGCCAAACGCGCGCGCACCTTTTTGCTGCTCTTTGTTGTGATGGGCGCTTTCAGTGCAGCTATTTACTATGGCGGGCATGCCATGGGTATGAAAACACTGGCTACGCTGGCACTCACATTCGGCGTGGGATTGCTGCCGTTTATGGTGACCCTGCTGATCCTGATTGTGATGGAGTTTGATGCCGAGCATCAAAGCAAAATCGGCAAAGTTCCCGCCTCGGCTGCAGTTGCATATCCGCTTCCTCAGGAATAACAGACAACATGGATACCAAAATCATTCTCGGCATTAGCGGTCTGCTCGTCGCTCTGGTTACTGTCGCCTTGCTGCTGCCCGAAAAAAATGTCAGCAACAGTGGCGACACACTACCCTGGCACATCACCCACCCCACTCCTGATACGACACATGTTATCGGCGTCACTCTGGGTTCAGGCACCCTGAGTGACGCGGAGCAGGCCTATCAGGAAGCTGCCGAAATCAGCCTGTTCAAGCCCGCTGATGGCAAGATGGTAGTTGAGGCTTTTTTTGAAGAAGTGAAGCTGAACGGTCTGAAGGCGAAGATTGTAATGACGATCGCGGTTCCCGCACAGGATTTGCAAGGCATGTTTGATCGCGGCCTGCGCATGAATGCGACAGCGAGCGGCAAGCGCATCACCCTGAACACCGATGATCTGGCCAGTGTACGCAAGCTCCCGATTTCCAGCCTGAGTTACCTGCCCTCCATCCGCCTGGAAGAATCAGTGCTCAGCAAGCGCTTTGGCACGCCGGCCGAGCGCGTGCGCGAAAGCAAGAGCGGGACGGTGCACTGGCTGTATCCTCAGCACGGACTGGACGTCACCCTGGGGGGCGACGAGAAGCCCTTGCTGCAATACGTTTCCCCCAAGGACTTCGAGTTACTGCGTGCGCCCTTGCTGGCGCATGGCGAGGTACTGAAGTAGTTTACTGCCTGCCTGTTTGATTGTCCTCAGGCTGGTTGCCGGGTGGTGAGAGCGCACTTTTTTTATGCGCCTCGCTATCAGAATTTTTCAGCAGCATGTCGTCTTCGTCGTCATCGAGCAGAATGCGGCTGGCATTCCCCTCCATGTCTTCATACTGACCTTTGCGCACTGCCCAGATCAGCACCGCTACCATAATCAAACCGAAGAATGTCATGCCCGGGATGAGGCTGTAGATCACTTCCATTTTTCTGCCTCCTTATTGCCTGAACAGATTGCGTATGCGTGCGGCATTGCTGATCACCAGCAGCGAGCTGATCGGCATGGTAATGGCAGCCACCAGCGGCGTGACATGAGCCATCATCGCCAGCGGCACCATGATGCTGTTGTACACGAATGACATGCCGATATTCTGCTTGATGGTGCGCAGGGTGCGGCGCGACAGCAAGGTCGCCAGGCGGACCTTGTCCAGCTCGTTTTTCATCAGCACGATATCGGCACTTTCAACCGACACATCGGTACCCGAGCCCAGTGCGATACCGACATCGGCACGTATCAGCGCTGGTGCATCGTTGATGCCGTCCCCCACCATGGCCACCCGCTCACCGCGCTGCTGCAGCTGCTGAATCACCCGATCTTTGTCCTGCGGCAGGACCTCGGCGATGACCTCCATGCCGCCCAGCTGGCGAGCAATCGCCTCGGCGACAGAGCGGCGGTCGCCGCTGAGCAAGGTCATGCCGATGCCGGCTTCGCGCAGGGTATTGATCAGTCCCTGCGCATCTGCGCGCAATTTGTCGGCCAGCACCAGCATGGCGACGTGGCGACCGGAGACAGCAAAATGTATGCAGGTTCTGGCCTGCTCTTCCTGCGCGCTTAGCTGCGCCAGCAAACCCTCCTCCAGCACTATCTCATTGCGCTTCAGCCACTC
>JBGPPE010000102.1:0-10197 GCA_041488395.1 Gallionellaceae bacterium | reverse complement strand
GCGCTGGGTTTGATGCTGGTGGTATTCAGTATTGCCTACCTCATGCCTATCCTGACCTCGCTGATTTATGGCGACGAGACGCTGCTTGATTTTGCGCTGGCGATGCTGTGGACGTTTGCCGCGGGGCTGTTGCTGTGGATGCTGACGCGGCGCTACAAGGGTGAGCTGTCGATACGCCATGGCTATCTGCTGGTGGTGGTGATGTGGACGGCGATGCCTGCCTTTGCCACCTTGCCCTTGCTGCTGGTGTTTCCCAATTTGTCGTTTACCGACGCGTATTTTGAAACGATGTCCGGCTTGACGACCACCGGTGCCACCGCACTGAGCGGACTGGATAACCTGCCGCAAGCAATCAACCTGTGGCGCCATGAGCTGAACTGGCTGGGCGGCATGGGTATCATTGTGCTGGCAGTCGCCATTCTGCCCTTGCTGGGTGTTGGCGGACGGCAACTGTACAAAGCTGAAACGCCGGGCCCGATCAAGGATTCCACGCTGACCCCGCGCATCACTGAAACAGCGCGCAACCTGTGGCTGGTGTACCTTGGCATTACCATTGCCTGCATTGTGTCGTTGAAAATAGCCGGTATGTCGTGGTTTGACGCGGTATGCCACGCTTTTGCTGCCATGGGCCTGGGGGGCTTTTCCACCCATGACGCAAGTGTCGGATATTTCAATTCGCCGGCGATTGAGATGGTTCTGATTGTTTTCATGCTGCTTGCGGCGATGAATTTCGCCACACATTTTCTGGTCTGGCGCGCAAAAAGCCTGAAGCTGTATTTGCATGATAAAGAGGGTATCGCCACGGTTGTGCTGGTGCTGGCGAGCTGTCTGGGCATCGGCTTCTACCTGTGGTGGCAGGGGACTTACCCCAGCTTCTGGGCCGCGCTGCGCTACGCCAGCTTCAATCTGGTCTCGTTGGCTACAGACTGCGGCTTTGCCAGCGATGACTTCAACAAGTGGCCCATTTTTGCCCCGCTATGGATGCTGTTTCTGAGCTGCATATCAGCCAGTTCTGGATCAACGGGCGGGGGTATCAAGATGATACGCACCATCGTCCTGTTCAAGCAGGCCGGGCGCGAATTTCGCAAGTTGCTGCACCCGGCGGCAATCAATCCGATGAAGATCGGTGGACAGGTAGTGCCGAACAATATCGTATTCTCGGTGCTGGGTTTTATTTTCCTGTATTTCATGAGCGTGGTGACACTGACCTTTGCTTTGCTGATCAGTGGCCTGGATTTTATTTCGTCCTTTTCTGCGGTTATTGCCTGCATCAATAATGCGGGCCCTGGTTTGGGCGTGGTGGGTCCGGCAGGCAACTATGGGGTGTTAACCGATTTCCAGACCTGGGTCTGCACGCTGGCGATGCTGATCGGGCGCCTCGAAATATTTACCGTATTGATTTTGTTCACTCCGCGATTCTGGCAAAGGTAATTTGAGTGGCGTTAATCATGTAACATTAATATTCTGCGCTAAA
The DNA here is from genome assembly GCA_041488395.1 of Gallionellaceae bacterium. Taxonomy (GTDB): domain Bacteria; phylum Pseudomonadota; class Gammaproteobacteria; order Burkholderiales; family Gallionellaceae; genus 39-52-133. Next base: position 8,723 of record JBGPPE010000102.1, on the reverse strand, counting down.
ACATTGAACAATATGTGTAAAGTGCGGTAGCATCGCAATAAACAAAATGCACGCACAATAATAGTGAACGGCTAGACTCAAAAAAACTAATGTTTATGAAAGAGTTAAAGTGAGTGAAAGTAATCCTCTGGCAGGCATCAAGGTGGTTCTGATTGATGACAGCAACACCATCCGTCGCAGTGGCGAAATTTTTTTGTCGCAGGCAGGTTGTCAGGTGGTGCTGGCGGAAGATGGTTTCGATGGCCTGTCCAAGGTGGTAGATACCAAGCCTGACATTATTTTTGTCGATGTGATGATGCCGCGCCTGGATGGATACCAGACTTGTGCGCTGATAAAAAATCATCGTGAATTCAAAAACACCCCGGTGGTCATGCTGACCAGCAAGGACAGCCTGTTTGACCGCGCGCGCGGCAAGCTGGTGGGCGCTGACCAGTATCTGACCAAACCTTTCAGCAAGAAAAGCCTGACCGATGCGGTCATGCAACACACACAACACAAGGAGAATGATTATGGCTATTAAACAGATACTGGTGGTGGATGATTCCGCAACGGAACGCCACATTATGGGGGAGATACTGACCAAACAGGGTTTTACCGTAACGTTTGCCGAGGATGGCGAAGCAGGCGTGGCAAAAGCGAAAGCCGATCTTCCCGACCTGGTGATCATGGACGTGGTGATGCCCGGCCTGAACGGTTTTCAGGCGACGCGCGCAATTACAACGGATGCTGCAACAAAACATATTCCGGTCATTATCTGCACCACCAAAGGCCAGGAAACAGACAAGATCTGGGGCGAGCGCCAGGGAGCCAAGGACTATGTCACCAAACCGGTGGATGCGGCCGAATTGCTCCGAAAAATTGCTGCGATCGGCTAGTCATGTCCAAGCGTTTTAGCCTGCGCGAATTCCAGCAGAACGTGCTGAATCGCCTGCAGGTGCAGGCGACGGCAGGTGACCGGATCAACACGCTGGGTGTGCAGATCGGGGATGGCAACTGGCTGGTAGATATGACCGAAATCAGCGAAGTGCTGGAGATGCCCAATTTGACGGCCGTGCCGTTGACCAGGAAATGGTACCGTGGTGTCGCTAACGTACGTGGAAATATTTACAGCATTACCGATCTGGCCGCATTCATGAACCTGGGTGATACGGTGCAGGATGCGCAAAGCCGGGTGCTGCTGGTAGGGCAGAAATTTTCATTCAATGCCGGCTTGCTGGTCACCCGAGTGCTGGGTTTGCGCAATGCCAGGGAGTGGAAGCGAAGTGAGCAGGACGGCGTAGAGCGCTATGAAGACGATAGCGGGCAAGTGTGGACCAAACTCAATATCAAACAGTTGCTGCAACAACCAGAATTTTTACAAATTGGGGCATAACAATCGGCTTGCCCGGAAGGACGCAAAATGGCACTTAAAATCAAGCTACCGTTAAATCTGAACAATCCGTTCAAGAAATCAGCGGCACCCGCCCAGAAGGCGGGCGCAGCAGTGGCGATCCCCCTGATTGGGCACATGCCTATCGGCAAGCAGCTGCAAGTGCTCGGTGTGTCGTTGCTGGTCTTTCTGATGATTGCGGTGGTATCGGCCTATTTTGATAATCGCGCGGCGCAGTACGGAGCGGAGTACATCGAGGAGTCCTCCAGGCTGCTGATGTTGTCGCAGCGCCTTGCCAAGGATGCTCAGCAGAGTCTGGCGGGTAACTTCAACGCCTTTGAGGGGCTGACGCAGAGCCGGCAGAACGTGACGGAAGTGATGACGCTGCTGAATGAAGGCAGTGCGCATTTGCCTCCTACCCGCGGCAAGCCAAGGGAGGCGCTGGACGAGCTGAGCCCGATGGTAAACAAGACCATCGCCAACGTGCGCCTCATGGAAGAAGGGCGTACCGGTCTGTTGACACTGGCGCGTGCGATTACGGTTATCGGCGCGATGGAACTGGAGTTGCGCGGCATGACCCAGCAGCTGATTGAGAAGAACAACAACGCCGCGGCCGCCCGTTTCGCACTGCTGATTGAGCGTATGGCCAAGGATGCAACCTTTATGCTGGCCGAGGTGACGACTGAGCAGATCGCCTCGCTGGGCATGGACACACAGGAAGCGGATCACTTGTTGACCACATTCCCGCAATCCGATCCCCTGGTGTCGGACATCAGAGAGCTGTTTGACGGTTACCGCGTTGCTTCCGAGACAATTATCGGCAACTCGCAGAACCTGCTCGGTGCCAAGCAGGCGGGTAAGGCTATTTTCGACAATAGCGATCAATTGCTCGATCAAGCGCAGAAGCTGACGGACTCCTATCAGGCGTCATTGGCCAACCGCATAACCGGTTACGCCATGGTGGTGTCGGGCATCATGGTGGTGCTGCTGCTGGCATTGCTGGCCAAGGTGTATCTGGAGGATACGCGTCACCGCGCGCAGGAAGCCGAGCATGTAAACAGCGTCAACCAGCAGGCGATTCTGCGCCTGATGAACGAACTGTCGGATCTGGCGAACGGTGACCTGACGGTAAAGGCGACGGTGTCGGAAGACATTACCGGCGCGATTGCGGACTCGGTGAACTACACTACAGACGAACTGCGTAAACTGGTTGTGGGTGTGAGCTCGGCATCACAGCAGGTAGCCAAGGCGACCAGCGAAGCGGGAGCGGTGGCCAAGGAACTGATGGTTGCTGCCCAGAAACAGTCTGAAGAGATACGCGAAGCAGGCAGCGCGGTTGAGCTGATGACCAAATCGATTCAGGAGGTTGATAGCAGTGCGACCAAGTCATCCGAAGCTGCGCGCAGGACGCTGCAGGTAACGGAACAGGGTGCGCTGGCGGTACAAAACGCCATTACCGGTATGGACGGTATTCGTGAGCAGATCCAGGAAACGTCCAAGCGTATTAAACGGCTGGGTGAAAGCTCGCAGGAGATTGGCGAGATCGTGGACCTGATTTCGGACATTACCGAACAGACCAACGTGCTGGCGTTGAATGCGGCGATTCAGGCGGCGTCAGCTGGCGAAGCGGGGCGCGGCTTCTCGGTGGTTGCGGAAGAGGTGCAGCGCCTGGCGGAACGCTCCGGTGAGGCGACCAAGCAGATCGGTTTGCTGGTGAAGGCGATTCAGAGCGACACGCATGATGCGGTGTCGGCGATGGAAAAGAGCACGCAGGGTGTGGTTGAGGGTGCCAGACTGTCAGACGCCGCGGGTCAGGCACTGCGCGAGATTGAAGAGACCACGCACGAACTGGCCGACTCGGTCAGTAGCATTTCGGTTTCAACCCAGATGCAGACAGATATGGCGAGTGAAGTGGCCACCCTGATGAGGGAAATTCTGCAAATTACCAAACAGACCACCGATAACACGCAGCGCACCAGTGCTTCTGTGGCGCAATTGGAAAAACTGGCGTCGGATCTGAGCGGATCCGTATCCGGCTTTAAGCTATAAGCGAGGCCAGCCTGCAGAATGGTTGATACCAGGCAATTTAACGCACTCCCGCTACTGTCAGCCAAGCCAGGACTGGACAGCTCGCTGGAGGTTGTCGGCCGTGAGCTGCATGCCTACTTTAACGAGGGGCTGGCTGGCGCGGCGCATCTGCAGGAAGCAATAGCAGAGCTGCATCGCGCCGCTGGCGTGCTGCGCATCCTGTCACTGGATGGTGTGGCAGTGTTCTGTAAGGAATTTGAAACTGTCCTCAATGAAATGGCGCTGCAGAAGCAGGATCCTTCATCCCTGCAGCGAGAAGTCGTGCCTGGCGCGATGCAGGCATTGACGCACTATCTGGATGCCTTGGCCAATGGTGCGCCCAATACGGCCATGCGCCTGTTCTATACCTATCAGGAATTGCATCAGCTGCGCGGACTGGAAAGTGCCTTTGAGGTTGATCTGTTCTTCCCGGAGCTGGACATACCCTTGCCGGCAATCATCCTGGAAATAACCGTAAGCGAAAATGCAGCGGCGCAGATCAAGGCTGCACGTGCCCAGTACCAGCAGGCATTGCTGAAGTGGCTGCGTCAGGATAACCCTGTCGAGGCTTTGCGGGCGATGCGCGCTGCTGTGCAGACAGTGCTGAGCAGCGTTGCGCAAAATCAGGAGCGCGCTTTCTGGTGGATCGCATCAGGTCTGCTGGATTGCCTGATACTGGATGGCTTGCCAGCGGAGTTGAGCGCCAAGAAACTGTTGGGCCGCATTGATCTGCAGATGAAATCGCTGGCCGATAATGGCCATGCCGATGAATACGCCACGATATGCGAAATGCTCTACATGCTGGCGCGCAGCCATTCGGTGAGCGACACCGTGGAAAGCATCAAGCAGGTCTATGCGCTGGCAAGCTACCTGCCTGAAGAACCTCCTCTCCCGCCAGGGGAAACGGCACAAGTACTGGAGCAGATGCGTCATCTGCTCAACACCGCGCAGGAAACGCTGGAGCGTTATGTGAAGGGTGATGTGGCTACCAGCCAGAGCTTCACCGAACAGATGGAGCAGATGTATGCACTGTCGGAACAGCTTGATCGCAATACCCTGCAATTCCTGTGCAAACAGCTGTACAGCACGGTCTCGCACCCGGATGATCCAGAGGCGGTGCACCATGTCGTGACGGAAATGAGCATGGGTCTGCTGCTGCTGGGCAGTGGCATAGAGCATTATCTGAGCCTCGGCAACAATTTCCAGGAGCAGGCGCGCATTATCAGCCAAAGACTGCAGGCGGGTTCAGCATTAATGCCTGCTGATGAAGAAAGCCTGAACAACCTGATTGCGCTGCATTGTCAGGCCGCGGAACAGGAGGTGCTGGTTCCGCTCGCGAGCGAGATGAAGGCCAACCTGCAAAATGTTGAGCAGACACTGAGCACATTCTTTGCGGACAACAGCAAGCGCACAGAGCTTGCACCGTTGCGCAGACAGCTGAGCCAGGCTCATGGCGGGCTGTACATGCTCGCGCTGGAGAGGCCGGCAAAATTAGTGGCATCGTTGCAGCAGACTGTCGAACGCTTTGCATCAGGTGACAACCCGACCACTGCAGAAATGCGTGATGTAGCGGCTGCAGTGAGCGCACTTGACGCATTTGTGCACGATTTGATCCAGGGTCAGAAATCGGACAGCGCGGCTTTTGAAGAGCTGATTGAAGCCTTGCATGTAGAGCATGCCCAGACGGCAACGGCAGAACCTGAGCCGGCCGTGGAAATGCCGGCCGGTGTGTCCATACGCGAAGGCGGCGAAGATGATGAGCTGCTCGAAGTGTTCCTGGAAGAGGCGCACGAAGTGCTGGAAACATTGCACACCAACCTGCTGGCCTGCCAGGACAACGCCAACAATCGCGAGGGCCTGATCACTATCCGACGTGGCTTCCACACCCTGAAAGGCAGCGGCCGCATGGTCGGGCTCACTAACCTGGGCGAGGTGGCCTGGGCGCTGGAGCGCGCCATGAACAAATGGCTGCAGGAAGAGAAACCTGCAACCCCGGCTTTGCTGGAGATGATCGGTGACGCTGAAGTGCTGTTCGAGCACTGGGTAGACAAGCTGCGCAGTGGCGGCAGTGCCTTGATCGACCCCGTCGCATTGCTGGCATCTGCACAGCGGATAGAGAGTGGGGATGAGCCGGCAGCAGTGGTCGCTGCAGTTGCACCGGCAGCGCCTGTCGCAGCGGCAGAGCCAGCAGCAAAGGTGCAGACAGAGATTGCAGAAGCAGCAGCGCTGGCCGAGCAGGAACTGCCAGCACTGCAATGGCTGCAACCTGAGCCAGAGACAATTGAGCCAGAGGCCGCCGAACAAGAGACACAGGAAGTGGTGATCGGTGAAGTCACCATGTCGCCCATGCTGTTCAAGATTGCGACTGATGAAGCGGCCAGCAATGTTGAGGCCTTGCAACACCAGGCAGCTGACTTGCGAGCAGCCGAATCGCCGCTGGTCACCTACGATAGCATGCGCGCCGCACATACGCTGGCAGGCATTAATCGCACCATGGGGATAGCTCAGATAGCAGAGCTTGCCAGTGCATTTGAGCTATGGCTGCAAACACATCTGGATGGCTCAATTGTACTGAATGCCGAGCGGCTTGAATTGCTCGACCAGACGATCGCATCTCTCGATGAGATGAACCAAACTCTGCGCAGCAAGCAGGCTCCGCAGATGCAGGCGGAACTGATTGCACGACTGCAAGCCAGCAAATCCCAACTGCAGGAAACACAGGCAGGCGAACTTGCCGCTCCGAAACTGGAAGATCTGGCACTGGATTTCGGAACAGCGGCTGCGGTTGCGGCAAAAGACCAAGATACCCTGGAATGGGCGCCTGCAGCGCTACAACTGGAGCCGTCGAATGGGCTTGCTCTGGCACTGGAATTGCAAACGGAAAACCTTGCGCTACCCGCTACTCAGGAAGAAGAGCAAGCACTCCCGCAGCTGGAGGACATTTCCCTCGATTTGGCTGCACTAGAAATTGCCAGCCAGGCTGGGATGGAAAAACCAACCGAGGATATGCAGTTTCCGGTGGTACAGGAACAGGCAGAAGCCGAGCTGCTCTCGCTTGACGCATTGATCGGGGCTACTGAGCTCATGGCTCCCGCAGCGGAGCAGCAGCAAACAACAGCAGAAATGCCAGCAGGGCCGCAGGGTGAACCCCTCCTCATTGCGCCTCCTGCAAACGAACCAGGCGAGGTTGCGAGCCAGGAAGAGCAGGTGGTCGATCCGGACATTAATCTGGTTTCCTACGCCGAATACATGGCGCAGCGCGAGGCGGAACAGCAACAAGCGGCCAGTGTGCCTGGCCAGCTGACAAGCGCAGTGGCAGGACAGCTGGATACTGCCGCAGACAGTGAGCCCGAGGCCGAGCATCTGCAGGAGATGATTGCCGCGGTGCATGAAGAAGAGGCTTTGATACGCGCGCAGCAAATAGCAAAGCAGCGCACGGTTCACGATGATCTCGACGAGCAGCTACTGCCGATTTTCCTGGAAGAAGCGGATGAGCTCTATCCGCAGATCAGCAATGAGATGCGTGCCTGGCGGGATCTGCCGGGCGATTCCAGCGAGGGCCAGAAATTCGCGCGCAACCTGCAACGCAGCCTGCATACCCTGAAAGGCAGTGCGCGCATGGCGGGCGCAATGCGTTTGGGCGAATTGACGCACCGCGTGGAAGACTGCCTGGAAAAGGTCGTGGCCAATGGTCGCCAGGATGTGGCATTGATGGACGAGCTGGACAACTATTTTGATCGTATCGCCAATGCACTGGAACAACTGCGTCGCGGCGAAGCGGTGGAAGAGCCAGCCCCTGAAGCAGCTGTTGCAACACAGGAAACCGCGGAGGCAATCCAGCCTGCGCCAGCAAAAACCGCAGCGCAGGCAGCCGATACAGGGCTGCTCCAGCCGGTCCAGAAAGTGGCACAGCATCTGGCCGCACAGCCAGAACCACAGATTGAGGCCGTAGATGAGCGGGTGGCCGCAGCGATGCTGCGTGTACGTTCGGACGTGGTGGATGATCTGGTCAACGAGGCGGGCGAGATCAGCGTAGCGCGCTCGCGCATCGAGATTGAATTGCGCTCGTTCAAGGATGGTTTGCTCGAGCTGACAGACAGCGTGAATAACCTGCGCAAACTGGTCAAAGAAATTGAAATACATGCCGAAGGCCAGATGCAGGCGCGCGTCACGGTAGCCGGTGGCAGTGCAGAGAAATTTGACCCGCTCGAATTTGACCGCTTTACGCGCTTCCAGGAACTGACACGCTTCATGAATGAGAGCGTGCACGACGTACAAACCGTACAGCAGACCTTGCTGAAGAACATGGATGAAACGGCCGCAGCCATGTCGGCACAGGCACACATGAATCGTGAACTGCAGCAGGGACTGATGTCGATACGCATGCTGCCGTTTTCCAGCATCAGCCAGCGTCTGTACCGTGTGGTGCGACAGACGGGCAAGGAGCTGAACAAAAAGGTCAATCTGGAGTTGCGCGGCGCAGAAATTGAGCTGGACCGCAGCGTGCTGGAAAAGATGACCGCTCCTTTCGAGCATTTATTGCGCAACTCCATCGTGCATGGCCTGGAGGATGCGCAGCAGCGCGCGACATTAGGCAAGCCACCGGTAGGTAACATTACCCTGTCATCGCGCCAGGAAGGCAATGAAGTGGTGTTCGAACTTGTTGACGATGGTGCCGGCCTGAATCTGCCCAAGTTGCGCCAGAAGGGCTTGGAGCGCGGCTTGATACAGGAAGGCGAAGCAGTTACCGACGATCAGCTGATGCAGTTTATTTTTGCCACCGGCCTGTCGACTGCGTCTGAGTTGACCGAAATTTCCGGCCGCGGTGTCGGCATGGATGTGGTGCGCAGTGAAATTACCGGCCTGGGCGGGCGCGTAGATGTCTTCTCTGAAATGGGCAAGGGGACCCGCTTCGTCATTTATCTGCCGCTGACGCTGGCCGTGATGAAGACGCTGACCGTGCGCGCAGTACAGCAGGTATATGCGATCCCGTCGGTGATGGTGGAGCAGGTGCAGCAAATCAAGCCTGCAGCGCTGGAGGCACTGTACCGCGAGGGCAAGGTGGAATGGCAGGGCAGGGTTTATCCGCTGCACTATCTGCCCAGCCTGCTCGGCGATTATGAGCATATGCCGGAAATCCAGCCCTATAACGCGGTGTTGTTGCTGCGCAGCGGTGAACAGCGCATGGCTCTGCATCTGGATGAGTTGCTGGGGAACCAGGAGGTGGTGGTCAAGAACATCGGGCCGCAGCTCGCCCGCCTGGCAGGTATCGCGGGTGCAACCGTGC
>JBGPPE010000101.1:0-10381 GCA_041488395.1 Gallionellaceae bacterium | reverse complement strand
CCTGTACCAGCGCCTGCACGCTGCCGTCCACGGCAGCTTTTTTTTCTGTGGCCAATGCCTGCAACACCTGTGCCAGTGTGCTGACCAAGGCATCGGGTGGCACGATCGCCTTGTTGGCAACGGGCATCAGCAGGTCATCATCAGTACTGTGCAACACGCTCAGCCGTGTACCGCGCTTGACCGCCTGGCGCACGCGCGCAGCCAGCAGCGGATGATCCTTGCGCAGGAAACTGCCGATCAGCAGCAGACGATCGAGCTGGTTGATTTCTGCCACCGGCATACCCAGCCAGGGCGCGCCTGCCTGTTTGCCATCCGCGCTGAAATCCGACTGGCGCAAGCGGAAATCGATGTTATGGCTGCCCAGACCACGGGTGAGTTTTTGCAGCAGATACATTTCTTCCAGGGTGGAATTGGGGGTGGCCAGTGCACCGATGTGCTCGGCACCGGCGCCGCTGGCGATGTGGCGCAGGCCATTCGCCGCATACTCCAGTGCGGTCTGCCACTCCACTTCCTGCCACTTGCCACCTTGCTTGATCATGGGCCTGGTCAGGCGTTCTGCCACGTTCAGCGCGGTGTAACTGAACCTGTCCCGGTCCGACAGCCAGCACTCGTTGACCGCCTCATTCTCGACCGGCAGCACGCGCATGACGCGATTGTTTTTCACCTGCACGGCAAGGTTGGAGCCAAGGCTGTCATGCGGGCTGATGGAACGCCGGCGCGACACTTCCCAGGAGCGCACGGTGTAGCGGAACGGTTTGCTGGTGAGCGCACCGACCGGGCACAGGTCGATCATATTGCCGGATAGTTCGGAGTCCACCGTAGCCGACACAAAGCTCATGATCTCCGCATGCTCGCCGCGGAAGGCCTGGCCCAGCTCCATCTGGCCGGCAATTTCCTGGCCGAAACGCACGCAGCGTGTGCAGTTGATGCAGCGGCTCATCTCCTCAGCCGAAACCAGCGGCCCGATATCCTTGTGCATCACCACGCGCTTCGGTTCGTTGTAACGCGAAGCCACACCGCCGTAGCCCACGGCAATATCCTGCAATTCGCACTCGCCACCCTGATCGCAGATCGGGCAATCGAGCGGGTGGTTGATCAGCAGGAATTCCATCACACCCTTCTGCGCCGTGACTGCCTGCTCAGAAGCTGTGAACACTTTCATCCCTTCGGCAACCGGTGTGGCGCAGGCAGGCAATGGCTTGGGTGCCTTCTCCACCTGCACCAGGCACATGCGGCAGTTGGCCGAGATGGAGAGTTTCTTGTGGTAACAGAAATGCGGGATCGTAATGCCTGCACTGCGTGCCGCCTGGATAATGGAGGAGCCGCTTTCAGCCTCGATGTGCTTGCCGTCAATTTCAATGTTAATCATTGCTCACCTATCCGTCGCATTACACCAGGCAACGCTTGTGCTCGATGTGGTATTCAAATTCCTTGCGGTAATGCTTGAGGAAACCCTGTACCGGCCAGGCTGCTGCATCGCCCAAAGCGCAGATAGTGCGTCCCGCAATATTGCCGCACAGGTCAAGCAGTAGATCCAGATCCTCCGGCCGCCCTTCGCCGTGCTCGATGCGGTGCACGATGCGGTACAACCAGCCGGTACCTTCACGGCACGGCGTGCATTGGCCGCATGATTCTTCAAAGTAGAAATAGGACAGACGCTCCAGCGCGCGCACCATACAGGTGGTTTCATCCATCACGATCACCGCACCGGTTCCCAGATAGGAACCGCCCTTGGCGATGGAATCAAAATCCATGTTGAGGTCCATCATGATCTCGCCGGGCAGCACCGGCATCGAGGAGCCACCAGGAATCACCGCCTTGAGCTTGCGCCCGCCGCGCACACCGCCGGCCATTTCCAGCAGGGTCTTGAACGGCGTGCCCAGCGGCAGTTCGAAGTTGCCAGGATTGTTCACGTGCCCCGAAACCGAGAACAGCTTAACCCCGCCGCTGTTGGGCACGCCCAAATCGGCAAACTTCTTGCCGCCTTCGCGGATGATGCAGGGAATGCTGGCGAAAGTTTCGGTGTTATTGATGGTGGTCGGCTTGCCGTACAGGCCGAAGCTGGCAGGGAACGGCGGCTTGAAACGCGGCTGCCCCTTTTTACCCTCGATCGACTCCAGTAGCGCAGTTTCTTCACCGCACACGTAAGCGCCGTAGCCAAGGTGGTTATGCAAATCGAAAGTGAAGCCGGAGCCGAGAATATTGCTGCCCAGATAGCCCGCTGCGCGTGCCTCTTCGCAGGCCTGCTCCATGCGCTCATAGGCTTCGAAGATTTCGCCGTGCACGTAGTTGTAGCCCGTTCGCACATCCATGGTGTAGGCGGCTATCAGCATGCCTTCGATCAGGCTGTGCGGGTTATAGCGCAGGATGTCCCTGTCCTTGCAGGTGCCCGGTTCGCCCTCGTCCGAGTTACATACAATGTACTTGTCGCCGTCATAATTGCGCGGCATGAAGGTCCACTTCAGCCCGGTCGGGAAGCCCGCACCACCGCGTCCGCGCAGGCCGGATTCCTTGACCTCGGCAATGATGTCTTCGGGTTTCATTTTCTGTTCCAGCACCTTGCGCAGCGCCTGATAGCCGCCCACCTTGAGGTAGTTTTCCAGCGTCCACGGCTGATCAAAATGCAGGGTATTGAGAAGGATGGGCGCGCTCATTACTTGCTTCCTTTTTCGGCAGCGGTCAGCTCGGACAGGATTTGATCAATTTTTTCGCCAGTCAGGCGGCCGCACAATTTCTTGTTGTTGACGGTAAACATCGGCGCATCGACACAGGCCCCCATGCATTCACCTTCGCGCAATCCAAACATGCCATCCGGCGTGACCTCGCCCAGGCCGATTCCCAGCTTCGCTTGCAGATGCGCAACCGTATCGGCGGCTCCGCCCAGCTGGCAGGGCAAGTTGGTGCACACGGTGAGCGTGTATTTGCCCATGGGCTTGAGGTTGTACATGTGATAGAAGCTGGCCACTTCAAACACGGCCATCTGCGCCATGCCCAGATAGGCCGCAATATCGGCCATGTCCCCGGTGGCAATCCAGCCCTTTTCGTCCTGTACAAAACGCAGTGCCGCCATCACGGCTGACTGTTTCTGCTCGGCCGGATACTTCTTCAGTTCGCGGTCTATCTTTTCCTGAATTTGATTGGATAACATCAGCGATCTATCTCTCCAAAAACGATGTCCTGCGTGCCGATAATCGCCACCACATCGGCGATCATGTGGCCGCGAACCATCTCGTCCAGCCCGGCCAGATGGGCAAAACCGGGCGCGCGTATCTTCATGCGGTAGGGTTTGTTGGCACCGTCCGAAACCAGATAGATGCCGAACTCGCCCTTGGGATGCTCCACCGCCGCATAGGCCTCGCCCGGCGGCACATGCATGCCCTCGGTAAACAGCTTGAAGTGATGGATCAGCTCTTCCATATTCTGCTTCATGCCTTCGCGCCTGGGTGGCGCCACCTTCAGGTTGTCGCTGATGACCACACCAGGGTTCTGCCGCAGCCAGCTGATGCATTGCCTGATAATGCGGTTGGACTGGCGCATTTCTTCCATGCGTACCAGATAACGGTCGTAGCAGTCGCCTTCCACACCCACCGGAATGTCAAAATCCATGCGGTCGTACACCTCATATGGCTGATGTTTGCGCAGATCCCACACCACGCCCGAGCCGCGCAGCATCGGGCCGGTGAAGCCCAGCGCTTTGGCGCGTTCGGGCGCAACCACACCGATGCCGACGGTACGCTGCTTCCAGATGCGATTATCGGTCAGCAGGGTTTCATATTCGTCGACGCGAGTGGGAAAACGATTGGTGAAGTCTTCCAGGAAATCCAGCAACGAGCCCTGGCGGTTCTCGTTCATCCCCTTGACTGCCGAGGCATTGTGAATCTTGGATGCCTGATACTGCGGCATGCTATCCGGCAGGTCGCGGTACACACCACCAGGGCGGTAGTACGCGGCATGCAGGCGCGCGCCCGACACGGCCTCGTAGGCATCCATCAGGTCTTCGCGCTCGCGGAAGGCGTACAGGAACACCGTCATCGCGCCGATGTCCAGCGCATGAGCGCCCAGCCACAGCAGATGGTTCAAGATGCGCGTCACTTCATCGAACATCACGCGGATGTATTGCGCACGCAGCGGCACTTCGAGGCCGACCAGTTTCTCGATCGCCATGACATAGGCATGCTCATTGCACATCATCGAAACGTAATCGAGGCGGTCCATATAGGGGACAGACTGCAGGAAGGTTTTGTGTTCGGCCAGCTTTTCGGTGGCACGGTGCAGCAGACCGATATGCGGGTCAGCCCGCTCGATCACTTCACCATCCAACTCCAGCACCAAACGCAGTACGCCATGAGCCGCAGGGTGCTGCGGCCCAAAATTCATGGTGTAGTTCTTGATTTCCGCCATAACTCCGCCTGTCTCAACGCCGGTTCAACGCACGATCACCATGAATTTCAGTGGAGACTAACTTGCGCAAGCAAGTTAAGCCCGCGGGGCGGTCGCAACTAAAGTTCATCGTGTAATTCTTTATCTCAGCCATTGCAAGGCTCCATCCCGTCCAACTTGATCAATGCGAAGCGTAACTGTCTTCACGCACGATGCGCGGCGTCACTTCGCGCGGCTCTACTGTTACAGGCTGGTAGATAACGCGCTTCTGCTCGGCGTCATAGCGCATCTCAACATGACCAGACAAGGGGAAATCCTTGCGGAAAGGATTGCCGGAAAAACCATAGTCGGTCAGCAAGCGGCGCAAATCGGGGTGGCCGGAAAAAATAATGCCATACAGATCGAATGCCTCACGCTCATACCAATTCGCGCTTGGCCAGATGGAAATAACGGAGGGCAGCAACGGCATGGCATCATCATCAGCAAATACGCGCACGCGCAAGCGCGCCTTATTGCTCAGCGAAAGCAGTTGGTAAACCACGGCAAAACGGTTCGGACGCGCCGCACTGGGCGCAGATGACTCACTGGCCAGATAAACACCGCCTTCGCTTAAGTCGCTGCCATAAGTCGAATAATCCAGACCGCACAAATCAGTCAACTGTTCAAAATGAAATTTTTCATCATCACGCAGACGAGCCAACACCGTGAGCATATCTTTCGCCTGGATCAGCAACGTCAATTCGCCCAGCCTGTTTTCCAGGCTAACGACCTGCTCTCCCAAAACCTCTTGCAGCGCGCTTCCCAGCAGGTTCAAATCAGCAGCCATGTTTCACCTTAATCATAAAATCCCTTGTCGACCACGCTGCTGCACAGCATACGGCACGCTCAGCGCGCAATGGTCTGGGTTCGTTTAATTTTGTTTTGCAGCTGGATAATGCCGTACAGCAGGGCTTCTGCCGTAGGCGGACAGCCCGGCACGTATACGTCTACCGGCACGATGCGGTCACAACCGCGTACTACGGAATAGGAATAGTGATAGTAGCCCCCGCCATTGGCGCAGGAGCCCATGGAAATCACCCAGCGCGGCTCGGCCATCTGGTCATAGACTTTGCGCAATGCAGGGGCCATTTTGTTGCATAGCGTGCCGGCAACGATCATCACGTCGGACTGGCGCGGACTAGGGCGAAACACAACGCCAAAACGATCCAGGTCATAGCGCGAAGCGCCCGCCTGCATCATTTCGACCGCGCAACAAGCGAGACCAAACGTCATCGGCCAGAGTGAGCCGGTACGGGTGTAATTGATTAAGGTATCCAGCGTGGTAGTCACCACACCTTTTTCCAGAACGCCTTCTATTCCCATTCAAGCGCTCCCTTCATCCATTCGTAGATAAAACCGACCACCAGAATTGCCAGGAAGATCAACATGGCAATAAAGCCGAACATACCGATTTCCTTGAGCACAACTGCCCATGGAAAAAGAAAGGCGATTTCCAGATCAAAGAGAATAAACAGGATTGCAACGAGATAATAGCGCACGTCGAATTTCATGCGCGCGTCTTCGAAGGCCTCGAAGCCGCATTCATAGGGAGACAGCTTTGCATCGTCAGGGCGATGCGGCGCAAGCAGCCAGCCCAGCAACAAGGGACCGACGCCAACTACAAGTCCAACGCAAATAAACAACAGGACCGGAAAATAGTTTTCCAACATCTGAGTTCCCCCCCCTCGTCCGTTACAGCAAAGCACAGATCGACTAAGACACAGAACGATTTCTAGTTATTTATTTTTTAGCTGAAGCATTGTGGGCTTCAGCCATACATCTGGTGCGGGGCAAGGGACTCGAACCCTCACGTCCTTTCGGACACAGCCACCTCAAGGCTGCGCGTCTACCAATTCCGCCAACTCCGCATTTACTACTGTTGTATTACTTCGGTATGTCCTTGGACTTCGAACCAGCGGCATCGCTTTCGGTTGGAGCGGGCACAGCAGTCTGTACAGATTTGCTCACATCAACCTTATCCATTACACCCTGCCCCTGAACAGGGCGCGCGTAAAGATACGTCAAGCTAAGACTGGTAATAAAGAATATGGTCGCGGCTACGGCCGTGCTGCGACTAAGAAAGTTGGCTGACCCGCTGGAGCCGAACAAACTGCCCGCCGAGCCCGTTCCGAACGCAGCACCCATATCGGCGCCCTTGCCATGTTGAATCAAGACCAGACCAACAAGCACTACCGCATCAATTACATGCACTACCCAAATTAGATTTTCCACGCACCTACTCCAAAACCACTAAATTATTTCTGCCCTGCGCGGCAAATCGCCACAAAATCATCGGCAACCAAGGACGCACCGCCAATTAACCCGCCATCAATATCCGGCATGGAGAACAGCTCAACCGCATTTGCAGCCTTCACGCTGCCGCCGTAGAGTATACACAAGCCTTGCGCAACCTGCCCATCCAGTTTCGCAATTCGTTGACGAATAAACTCGTGCACTGCCTGTGCCTGCTCAGGCGATGCCGTTTTGCCCGTACCAATTGCCCATACCGGCTCATACGCCACAACAGCTTTGGTGAGCGCCTTTACTCCGGAGCGATTCAACACGGCATCCAGTTGGCGTGCCACAATCTGCTCAGTCACACCGCTTTCACGTTCAGCCAGCGTCTCACCCACGCAAAGGATGGGCTGCAGGCCAGCCGCAAGCGCAGCTTCAAATTTAGCCGCAATCATTTCATCCGTTTCCTGATACAGGCTGCGGCGCTCGGAGTGGCCGAGAATGACATATTTACAGGCAAAGTCGACCAGCATGGCAGCAGATACCTCACCGGTATAAGCACCCTCAGCATGCTGGCTCATGTTCTGCGCACCCCAGGCCACGTTACCCCCCTGTAACAGGGATTGTGCCTGAGCAAGATAAGGATAAGGGACGCATACCGCACAATCGGCATTGCGCAAATCGCGCACTCCAGCAAGCACCCCTTCCAGCAACGCCTTGTTGCGCGCAAGCAGACCCACCATTTTCCAGTTGCCGACGACTAATTTGCGACGCATACGAGCCCATCCCCTAAAGCCACGAAAGTCGGGCATGCTACCGTTGAAACCTCAAATGGTCAATCCAGCAACAGGGGCAAACGCCCCACCCAACCATGCCCTTCAGGCGCTAACAGCCTGAATGCACTAAGTCTCGCCAACATTCACTCTTGTGTAATAATTGTGTAACAAACGAGGGTTATGATGCGTTCCGCTGACAAACGGCATGCAGTCTCGAGCAGTTAAATTAACTTTTGGAGTGACCATGACTAAACTGAACACTTTTATCCGCAGCATCACCCTGTCTGCTGCACTGATGGCCGCAAGCAGTGCTTTTGCCACTGACATTACCGGTGCTGGCGCAACCTTCCCTTACCCTATTTACGCAAAATGGGCTGAAGCTTACAAGGCCAAAACTGGCGTTGGCATGAACTACCAGTCGATTGGTTCCGGCGGCGGCATCAAGCAAATCAATGCCAAAACCGTTGATTTCGGCGCATCCGATATGCCCTTGAAGCCTGAAGAGCTGGACAAAGGCGGCCTGATGCAATTCCCGGCAGTAATGGGCGGTGTAGTACCTGTTGTAAACGTAAACGGCATCGAAGCTGGCCAGCTCAAGCTGGATGGCGCCGTATTGGCCGATATCTACCTGGGCAAAATCACCAAGTGGAATGACCCGGCGATCGTGGCACTCAACGCAGGCGCAAAGTTGCCTGATGAAGCAATCACCGTTGTTCACCGCTCTGACGGCTCCGGCACTTCATTTATTTTCACCAACTACCTGTCCAAGGTCAGCAATGACTGGAAATCGAGCGTTGGCGAAGGCACTGCCGTGTCCTGGAAAGTTGGTACCGGCGGCAAAGGCAATGAAGGCGTAGCTTCTTATGTACAGCGCATCAAGAACTCCATCGGTTATGTGGAGTACGCTTATGCCCTGCAAAACAAAATGACCTACGCACAAATGAAGAATCGTGACGGCCAATTTGTAAAACCTGATGACAACAGCTTCAAGGCTGCTGCTGCAGGAGCCGACTGGCAACATGCTCCCGGCTTCTATGAGCTGCTGACCAATGAACCAGGCAAAGCCAGCTGGCCTATCACTGGCGCGACTTTCATCCTGATGCACAAGGTGCAGGACAAGCCTGAGTCTGCCAAAGAAGTACTGAGCTTCTTTGACTGGGCTTACAGCAACGGCAATGAAATGGCCGCATCCCTGGACTACGTGCCAATGCCAGAAAAAGTGCAGAAGCTGGTACGTGCTGCCTGGAAAAATGAAATCAAAGGTGGTGATAGCAAGGCAGTCTGGAAATAAGCAAGCAAGGGAACGCGCAAAAAAAGCGCGTTTTCAAGATATAATTACAGGGGGCGAAGGAAGCCCCCTGTAATTTTTTTGATTTAGCCAGAATTCAAACTCAATATTAACTATGCCGAAGTTTTTACGCGATGCACGCCTCAGGCGCCAGAACTGGCTAGACATCCTGTTCCGTAACATTACACGGCTTTCAGCTTTTGCCGTGCTCGCCCTGTTGGTCGCCATCATTGTTTCTCTCTTGATTGGCAGCCTGCCTGCAATAAAAGCTTTCGGCTTCAAATTTCTCGGCAGTGCTGAATGGAACCCGGTAACCGACGAGTTTGGCGCACTCGTGCCTATCGTCGGCACATTGGTTACTGCTGGCATTGCGCTATTAATCGCTGTCCCGGTGAGTTTTGGCATAGCACTGTTTCTCACCGAACTTTCACCGCGCTGGATGCGCCGCCCGTTGGGTATTGCCGTCGAGCTGCTGGCCGGCATTCCCAGCATCATCTACGGCATGTGGGGGCTGTTCGTATTTGCCCCGCTGTTTGGTGAGCACATAGAGCCCTGGATTAACGATCATATCGGCAGCCTGCCTATGCTCGGGCCATTTTTCTCAGGGCCGCCTATGGGCATAGGTATCCTCACCGCCGGTATTATCCTGGCCATCATGGTGATCCCTTTTATCGCCTCCGTCATGCGCGACGTCTTTGAAGTCGTCCCCACCTTGCTCAAGGAATCCGCATACGGCCTGGGCTCGACAACATGGGAAGTCATGTGGAATATTGTGTTGCCCTACACAAAACTGGGCGTGGTCGGCGGCATTATGCTGGGGCTGGGGCGCGCGCTGGGTGAAACCATGGCAGTCACTTTCGTCATCGGCAATGCGCATGACCTGAATACCTCGTTGCTAATGCCTGGCAACAGTATTTCATCCGCCCTGGCCAACGAATTCAACGAAGCCGTGGGTGAGCTTTATACCTCCGCACTCATTGAGCTTGGCCTGATACTGTTCTTTATCACTTTTGTGGTGCTGTCGCTGGCACGCTTCCTACTCTACAAGCTGGGCAAGCGTGAAGGAAAGGTAGCCTGATATGTTTTCACTTTATACACGCCGCCGCCTGATTAACGCATTTAATCTCGGCGTCTCCGTTGCCGCCATGGCCTTTGGCCTGTTCTGGCTGGGCTGGATACTGATCACCCTGCTCCAGTACGGCGTGCCCGGCTTGACCCTGGCCATGTTCACGCAAACTACCCCGCCCCCCGGCAGTGACGGCGGACTGATCAATGCCATCGTCGGCACCCTGCTGATGACAGCGCTCGGCACCCTGATCGGCACGCCGATCGGCATACTGGCCGGCACCTATCTGGCCGAGTTTGGTCAACGTGGCTGGCTGGCTCCCGTTACCCGCTTCATCAATGACGTTCTGCTGTCCGCACCTTCCATCGTGATTGGCCTGTTCGTCTATGAAATGTATGTGGTTAAGGTCAAACACTTTTCCGGCTGGGCTGGTGCATTTGCACTGGCCATCCTGGTTATCCCGATTGTCATTCGCACTACCGAGAACATGCTGCGACTGGTTCCCAATAACCTGCGCGAAGCAGCTGCAGCCCTCGGAGCACCGCAATGGAAAGTGATCAGTTCCGTCACGTTGCGCGCCGCCCGTGCCGGCATCAT
>JBGPPE010000100.1:0-10507 GCA_041488395.1 Gallionellaceae bacterium | reverse complement strand
AGCATGTTGATGTGGCCAATGAAGTCGGCGACAAAACGGCTCCGGGGAAAGCCATACAGTTTGGACGGCTCGTCTACCTGCGCCACATGCCCCTGATCCATCACCGCGATGCGGTGTGACAGAGCCAGCGCCTCATCCTGGGCGTGGGTGACAAACACAAAGGTGACGCCGACGTCGCACTGCAGGTTGATCAGCTCGATCTGCATTTCCTCGCGCAGCTTGGCATCCAGCGCGCCCAGTGGCTCATCCAGCAGCAACAAACGCGGCCGATTGACCAGTCCGCGCGCCAGCGCCACGCGCTGCTTCTGCCCGCCAGAGAGCTCGTGCGGATAGGCGCCGGCTTTGTCGCTGAGATGCACCTGCTCCAGCACCTCGCTCAACATTTTTTGCGCCTCTGCCGGCGGACGCCGCGCCATCTTGAGCGGGAAGGCAATGTTCTGCGCCACGGTCATGTGCGGGAACAGCGCGTAGCTCTGGAACACGGTGTGCAGCGGGCGTTTTTCGGGAGGGGTGTCGGCGAGGTCCTTGCCGTCGAGAAATATCTGCCCGGCGTCGGGCAGGTCAAAGCCGGCAATCATGCGCAGCATGGTGGTTTTGCCGCAGCCGGAAGGCCCCAGCAGGGTAAAAAACTCGCCAGCCTCAATGCTGAGGCTGACGTTATCCACCGCGGCGAAATCGCCGAAGCGGCGTGTGACATTCCTGATTTCGAGCAGAGCCATGCCTGATTCTAGTACTAGGACATCAGGATTGCCTAGCTGAGAAGAAACAGTTGTCCGCAGATTACACAGATTCACGCAGATTTAGGCATGTAGGTTGGGTTAGCGGCTTTATCGCGTAACCCAACAAACCAGGCCTGCGACATCGACTGCTCAGTAACGCATATCGGCACTGGTTATTGTTGGGTTACGGCGCAAAGAACGCGCCTAACCCAACCTACACGTTTAGCGGTAAATCGGGGGAGGGGTTTCGGGAGAGTGCTTCGTTAATGAAGTTTGACCTGAGGGTCGATACCCTTGCGCAGGAAATGCAGCAGGGTGATCAGCAAGGCGCGCGGCCAGCCGTACAGCGTGGCCTGATGTACCTTGTACAGGGTGAGGTAAACAAAACGCGCGATAAAGCCGGAGATCATCATGTTGCCGGCCAGCCCGCCCATCAGGTTGCCGACGGTGCTGTATCTGCCCATCGCCACCAGCGAGCCGTAGTCCCTGTAGGTGTAGTCCAGCGGCGGCTCCCCCTTGAGGCGGCGCTGCAGCGTCTTGAACAGGGTCGAGGCCTGCTGGTGGGCGGCCTGGGCACGCGGCGGCACGTTGTTGCCCTGATCGTCCATCGGACAGGCGGCGCAATCGCCAATGGCGAAAATATTTTCATCGCGCGTGCTCTGCAGGTTGCGCTTGACCACCAGCTGGTTGATGCGATTGGTTTCCAGCCCGGCGATATCCTTGAGAAAGACAGGCGCCTTGATGCCGGCCGCCCACACCTTGATCGCTGCCGGAATAGTGATACCTGCGGCGGTGGCGATGCCCTCTTCGGTGATTTCCACCACGCGTTGATTGAGATGCACGGTGACACCGAGGCGATCCAGTTCGCGCAAGGCTGCATCGGAAAGGTGTGGTGGCAATGCCGGCAGGATACGCGGCCCCGCTTCTATCACGTGCATCTTGATGTCTTCGGCTGGGTCTATGGTATCCAGGCCATAGGCCGACACCTGACGGGTCACGTGGTGCAGCTGTGCGGCCAGCTCCACCCCGGTTGCACCGGCGCCCACGATGGCCACATCAAGCTGCCCCTCATTGATCGGTTTGCCCTGGGTGTGCGCCTTGAGCATGCAGTTAAGCAGCTTTTTCTGGAAGCGTTCGGCTTGCTCGGTGCTGTCGAGAAACAGGCAATTTTCCTGCACACCGGGTATGCCGAAATCATTGCTCAGGCTGCCCACGGCAAACACCAGGGTGTCATAGCGAAAGCGCCGCTCGGGAATGATCTCGTCGCCTTCGTCATTGTAAGTGGGCGCCAGCAACACTTCCTGGGTGCTGCGATCCAGGCCTACCACACGGCCAAGGCGGTAGCGAAAATAATTCCAGCGCGCCTGTGCCAGATACTCCAGTTCGTCTTCGGAAGAATCCAGCGTGCCCGCAGCAACTTCGTGCAGCAGCGGCTTCCAGATGTGGGTGCGGCTGGAATCGATCAGGGTGATGTCGGCCAAGTGTTTTTTGCCGAGCTTGTTGCCCAGCCTGGTGGCCAGTTCAAGACCTGCGGCACCGCCGCCAACGATGATGATGTGATGAGCTTGTGTCATATTGCGCGTGCAATCTCGGGTTAATTAGAGTTTGCTGAATTATAGCGCTGCCCGGACAGCGCTAAGAAAAATATTCTGCTCAGTCACCATATACACCACGGGCTGCAGGGCTATTGTCCGGGGGATTTCAACATTAAGCCAGGACAGGCTTGGGCACTAGAATGAGTGCTGAGGCGGGATGTACTGCTTCACTTCCCCGCGGGGACTGGACATGCAAGTCAGGCACCTGGCCATACGCGAATGAACAGGTGACCGTTGAGTACGCTTAGCTGCGCATCAGTTTTTCAAATATCTTGCTGGCGACCAGCACGCTGGACAAAATTGCAACGCCAATGAAAACACTGTTGGATCCGCCGCCCCTGAATACGCCATCAAACGCAAAAAACAGGAAGAAGCCAATTCCCACCAGGCTAAGTGATTGTGAAACCAGGTTGCTCATTGCCGCACTCTCCAATAACTTCATGCAAGTGGGGCTGATTATCACCCACATGCGGGATATTCTCAATTAGCTAAAATTATATCTTCTGTTTTCTGCACCGACCCAAAACACTGCTGCTTCTCAGCAGTCAGCACAGCAATTGCCAGGGAGCGTTTATTATGGAACGCGGTTTGTTGAGGCGAAATTGATATCAGCTCAAATCAGTTGCTGGTCAACTCATCGATAACCTGGCTGATCACGATAACTGCCGCCAGGATGGTCACACCGATAAATACACTCACTGACCCACCCGACTTGAAAGTACCTTCATAGGCGTAATAAGTAAAAACCCCCATTGCGACCAGTTTGAGTGCGTTTGAAACAATTTTAATGATTGCGATTACAAGCATGACAGCTCCCGATTCAACCTGTTACCAGATCAAGCTTCCGGTGCCATTATCCTCAGAGCGCTGCTGTCCCACAATTAGGCGAAATATCTATATTTCACGCAGGGTATCTAGTCATTATCTATGCCTTTTGGCATATGGACTTTTTTGAACAAGGTGATAGATTTGCACTGCCCCTATCAGAACTGGCACAGTGAATTTTCATCATGCGTCTTCATCTGAATTTGCAATGCAAGAACTCTGCCGCCAAGCAGCCGCAGGATACTGCTGCTTGCCAGACACGCAAAATTGGCGACAATCTGGTCGTGTGCATGGTTGAAAAAAGCTGCCCGTTTGCGATGCCATTTGGCAATCTGTTATTCTGCAAGCATCCATCCTTCGGGCTTGCAGATAACCAAAACGACTCCCTCACCTTCAAATAACAACGCAACAGCTTGTGTTGCGCTCTCCTACTTGCTCCACCCGGCCTTTGCGGTATTGGCTTCGGTAGCCAGATGCAGGATCTCTGCCGTGCGGTTAAATCCGTGAGCCAGCGCAATTTCCATGGGTGTCTTCCCTGCTTCGTTCTGCACACGCATGTCCGCACCATGATTAATCAGCACCTGCATAATGTCCGTGTAACCCTTCTCGGCCGCCAGAATCACGGGCGTAAGGCCACCCTCGGTGAAATTGATTTCCACATTTTTGGTCAATAGCCAGTGCAGCTTGGTGAGGTCGCCCTTGCCTATCGCTGCCAGCACGGCCTGGCGCGACTCAGAGCTGTTATGCCTAGGCTGATCTTTTTCGGTGGGCAGCATCTTGAAACCGTAGTTCAAGATTGAAATCAACACCAGCAATATCAGGAAGGCCAGCATCACAATCGGGCTCACCCCTAGCGATTCGGAGAGCTGCTCCGGCAAATTGGCGCCAACCGCAAGCGCCACAACAGTCAGGAACAGCAGCAGGCGCAAATAGCGAAACAGCGAAATCACGATCACAGCAGTCAGCGCAATCAGCAGCCAGTTTCTGTCGATCACATTACCCAGAAACTGCTCAGGCAAGTTTGCTGCGAAGCTCAGCAGGACTACAATCGCCAGCAACGCAACCTCACTTTTCTTTACTTGTATATTCATTGTATTCATACCTGTCTGCTGATAGCACGAGCAAATTTATTAGAGCCAGCATCGATCAAGTGAGAATGACCTTGCTACGATTAAGTGCAAAACTCACCGTGCGATTTGTATCACGTCCATCCCGTCAGGTCTAGTATGCCCAATACATGATTTGATCTTGGCCGGCTCTGCCGCATCTGTAAGTAAAAAGGGACACCCTGCGGATGTCCCTTTTTTATTGGCATTGTTTCATTACACTTTGAAGCGTCCCATCATTCCTTGCAGCGAAACAGCCAATTGTTCGAGGTGGCGTGCTTCGCTGGCGGTTTCCCTGATTGCAACTCCATTCTCCTCTGCCATTTGTGCGATTTTTTCTACATGCCGGGCAATGTCATCGCTCGCAATTTTCTGTTCCTGCACAGCGGTCGTGATGCTTCCCACCCCCTGATCAGCATTAATCACCGATGCGTTGGCATCCGACAGTGCGATTGCAACATTTTCCATAACATCCTGGCTGGTTTGCAGGGAACTCCTTCCCTTTTGAATCGATTTCCCAACGGTGGCTGATTGCAGGCCTAAAGTCCGGGTCACGGCATCAATCTCGCTAGCGGACCTGGCTGATTTCTCTGCCAGCTTGCGCACTTCGTCCGCGACCACTGCAAAACCACGCCCTTGCTCTCCTGCACGGGCAGCCTCAATAGCGGCATTCAGTGCCAGCAGATTGGTCTGATCGGCAAGGTCCTTAACCTGTTGGGTCATCTCGGCAATGGAGTCCGTGCTTTGCACAAATTGCGCAACCGATGCCTCAATTTCTTCTACTGCGCTTTCCACAAAGCCTATTTCTCCCATCAGTTCAGAAAGGCTTGCGTTACCGCTTTTGGTACGATCGAGACTGGTAGCAGAAAGTTGGCGTACATCCTGGGCATTTTCAGCAACCGAAGCGATGCTGACGCTTACTTCTTCTACAGTCGCAGCAGCAGACGCAGCAGCATCAGTCTGTTGTTGCGATCCCAATGCGACATGCTCAGCGGCTCCTGAAAGGCTATTCGCAGCAGCAGAGAGCTCCTTTGCCGTCTGATTAACCTCTGCAACGATCCTGCCCAGATTGGTACGGACTGCCTCAGCACTTGCCGCGATTTTTCCAAGTTCGTCATGCGAGGTGTGACGCACCGGCACAGAAAAATCTCCCTGCGCAAGCCTTCCCAGATCTGACACCACCTGGGCGGCAGGCCTGACAATGGATTTCTGCATCAACCACATAAATATGATGAATGCCAACAGTACTGCTGCGCCCATCAACCCCAGACTGATGAATATCCCCCCGCGCCCGTCGCTCACGGCATGTTTGGCGGATTGATCGGCAATGCTGGCAATACTTTCGGCGGCTCGCGTCAACAGTTCCGTGGGGGCACGGTCCATTCCCTTTACCGCTTTATCCCCGACCTTGCTGTCAAATTTGCTGTCCTTGAAAGCCTGCAGCCCTTTACGATAGGCCACGCCCATTTCCTGGTGGGCACGGAGAAACTGTTCAACCAGTTCGAGAGCCTTGGGGTCGTCCTGAATTTCCCGTCGTAGCGTCTCGGCACCACCTTTAATCTTCCGTTCCTGCTCTTCAAAATTATTCCAGTATTTCTCCAGGGATGCCGGGTCGCTGCCGCGCAGCAGCACATCCTTCCATTCCTGAACCTGCTTCTTGAAATCAAGCTGCATGACCCGAACCACCCGTTCATCCAGCTGACGGGATGAAACTTCGTTTGAAAAGTTCTGCAGGCTATTCCACGACAACCAGAAACCGAACAAGGCTGCAGACAGCACCAAAGCTGTTCCGGCACCTGAAATCAAGAGCAGCTCGTTGCGTATACTATTTTTAACCCAGTTCATAAATTTCTTCCCCCAGATTTGGGTGAGCAGCGGTATTGATATTTTTATAAAACATCAAATGGTTATATCGACAAGAATGGGCCTTTCTTTAGGCTGCGTTCCCATAGGCGGGATCGAGCATGCAACCAATCACTTGCATTGCAAGCCGCACCACAGTTCATGCTGAATAGATAGTGTTAAAGCGCCTTCCCAGAGTGAAGACTATACAAGACCGCGTGGCGAGCAAACCCGGAATAGAGCCCTGAAACCAGTGCATTTTGCACCTTATGCCAGCGATAGCTTCGTAAGCTTGCGCTCGCCGGCCTAATCCGGGAGGCTTCTTTCACCCTCCCGTACCTGCAAATAAAAAAGGACACCCTGCGGATGTCCTTTTTTATTTGGCGGAGAGGGAGGGATTCGAACCCTCGGTAGGCATAAACCTACGCCTGATTTCGAGTCAGGTACATTCGACCACTCTGCCACCTCTCCGAGGCCGCGCATTTTACCAGCAACATGCAAAAATCGGGCAGAATGTTTCCATGCGCAAATTATCCCCTGTGAAAATTGCTGCTTTATCCGCCTTGTGCATTGCATTTTCCATGGTGCTTTGGGCAAGTTTCAAGGTGATCAAGCCTGTACCAGACTGGCGCCAGGGTGAGCTGGTGGTCATTCTGCCGCCGGCTGACAGCCTGGATCAGCAATTTGACCAGCGCTTGGCAGAGCTGTTTGCCGCATATCTGGGCGTTAAGCTCAAACCGCTTGCACTCCACCCCCATCAGGTAAGAAATGCTCTGGCCAGACATCAGGCACATTTCTCTGCCATTGGCATGCGCTCCAATGAGATCGATGCTTTCCTGAAATTTGGCACGCCTTACCAGACCGTGCGCGAACGCATCGTTTGCGCTGAGGATTCCCCCCTGCTGGATGACGAGTTAAAAACCAGAAAAATCGTCGTCGTTGCCGGCTCTGCCGAAGATGCTGCACTGCGTGCGGATCGCAAGAAGGTTCCCATATTAAGCTGGCAGGTGACAACCCATAAAATGCCGAATGACTTGCTGGAATCTGTCGCGTTAGGCGACCTGGACTGCACGGTGGCCAATGAAGAACAGATCGCCACCATGCGCAATTTCTATCCGGATATGGAAGCCGGCCTGAACATTGCCACACCGGCTCAGTTGGCCTGGTCATTCCCGTCCGACAGCGATCCCGAACTGTATGAAAAGATGAAAACTTTCTTTGAGCAGATCCGCGAGGACGGCTCGCTTTATCGTCTGCTGGAGCAGTATTACGGACATAACGACCGCATCGTGCCGTTCGATGCCACCGCATTTCTGACCAAAGCCAATACTGTTCTGCCGCACTACAGAAAGCTGTTTGAGGAGGCGGCAGCCCTCACCGGAATCGACTGGCAGCTGCTGGCTGCCATGGCCTATCGTGAATCGCGCTGGGACCCGCTGGCCACCTCGGCGACCCGGGTCCGCGGCATGATGATGCTCACCGAGGATACTGCCGATCGCATGAATGTTTCCAACCGCCTTGATGCGCGTGAAAGCATTATGGCCGGGGCGCGCTATCTGCAGTTGTTGAAGGAACAGTTACCGCTGCGCATAGATGAACCCGATCGAACCTGGCTGGCGCTGGCCGCGTACAACCAGGGCATGGGGCATCTGGAAGATGCACGCATGCTGGCACAGCGTTTTGGATTGAACCCGGATTCCTGGGTGGATGTGCAAAAGGTCATGCCGCGGCTCAGCAAACTGGATATATCCACGACAACCAAGCATGGTTTTGCGCGTGGCGGTGAAGCCGTTATCTATGTTGAGACCGTGCGTCTCTACCATGACATCCTGAAGCGCCTGTTACGCGACGAATACAAGCTGTTGCATACCCCGGATTACCAGTTCTTCCTCGATCCTCACCAGGCCCACTAAGCTGCGCTGGCAAGCCCCGGATGTACCGTCAGGCGAGGCGCACGCTCTCCATGCCGCCCATGTAAGGACGTAACACCTCGGGCACCTTCACGCTGCCATCGGCCTGCTGGTAATTCTCTAAAATCGCCACCAGCGTGCGTCCAACCGCCAACCCAGAACCATTCAGGGTATGCAGCAACTCGGGCTTGCCCTGCGCATTGCGGAAGCGTGCCTGCATGCGGCGCGCCTGGAAGGCTTCGAAGTTGGAACAGGATGAAATCTCGCGATAGGTGTTCTGCGCCGGCAGCCACACTTCGATGTCATAGGTCATCGCGGCAGAGAAGCCCATATCGCCGCTGCACAGCTTGACCACGCGGTAAGGCAGGCCGAGTTTCTGCAGGATGGTTTCGGCGTGGCACAGCAGCGCCTCCAGCGCGGCGTAGGACTGCTCCGGGTGCACCATCTGCACCAGCTCCACCTTGTCGAACTGGTGCTGGCGGATCATGCCGCGCGTGTCGCGGCCATAGGAGCCGGCCTCGCTGCGGAAGCACGGCGTATGCGCCACATACTTCAGCGGCAGCTGTTCCAGCGGCACGATGCTGTCGCGCACCATGTTGGTCACCGGCACCTCCGCGGTGGGAATCAGGTAGAAATGTTTTTGCTTTCCCTCAAAAGAAGTTGCTCCAGAGTTCTGAATGTTAGCCACCTCAGCAGCTGTAGGCTCAGGCAAACCAAAAGGAACTTTAAACAAATCTTCCTCGAATTTCGGCAGCTGGCCGGTGCCATACATGGAATCAGCATTCACCAGATACGGCACATAGGCCTCGGTGTAGCCATGCTGGTCGGTGTGCGTGTCCAGCATGAACTGCGCCAGCGCGCGGTGCATGCGTGCCAGCGGGCCTTTCAGCAGCGAGAAGCGCGCGCCGCTGATCTTGGTGGCTGTTTCAAAATCCAGCCCGCGCAGGCCTTCGCCCACGCTGACGTGATCTTTCACTTCAAAATTGAATTGCGTGGGTGTACCCACGCGGCGCATCTCGACGTTGTCCGCCTCGGACTTGCCTGCGGGCACGCTCTCGTGCGGCGTATTGGGTATCACCGAGAGAAAGGCGTGCACGTCCTGCTGGATGCGTTCCAGCTGCGCTTCCAGCTGCTTGAGCTCGTCGCCCAGATTGGCCACTTCCGCCATGATTGCCGAGACATCTTCGCCCTTGGACTTGGCCTGACCGATCTGCTTGGAGGTCGCGTTGCGCTTGGCCTGCAGCTCCTGCGTGCGCATCTGCACGGTCTTGCGCTCGCCTTCCAGTTGCTCGAACTTCGCGGTATCCAGTGCGTAGCCGCGTGTCGCCAGGCGTGCTGCCACACCGGCCAAATCATTGCGTAATGTTTGTATATCTAACATGAGAACCTCAAATTCAAAATCAATTTAGCCACAGAGAACACAGAGGTCACAGAGAAATTCGCTTCACTCCACTGACCATCTTTTTTTCTCCAAAATTTAGTAACAAGCCGCGCTTTAAGCCCGTTGCTTTCAGGTATGAGAGCAATTGTGCGGTGGCCTCTTCAGGAAGCGTTCGCAAAGATTTCACTTCGACGACCACTTCCATGTCAACCAGTAAATCGAGCCGTTGCCCTTGAATCGCATGTCCTTTGTACATCACATCAACCGCCAACTGCTGCTGAAAAGCCAACCCCATCAATCCCAACTCAATACACAGCGCTTCTTCGTAAATCGATTCCAACAGTCCCGGCCCGAGTGTTTTGTGAACCTCTATCGCCGCTGCAATTATCTTCTCTGTCGTTGATCTGCCACGGCTATCTCTGTGACCTCTGTGTTCTCTGTGGCTATTTTTTGTTTTTAGCCTTTGCATCCAGCTCGCGCAGATGCGCCAGCTTCTCTGCAATTTTTGCTTCCAGGCCGCGTGTCGTCGGCTGGTAAAAACTCACTGCCGGCATATCGTCGGGGAAATAATTTTCACCCGCCGCATAGCCGCCCGCCTCGTCGTGCGCATAGCGGTAATCGCGGCCGTAATCGAGCTGCTTCATCAGTTTGGTCGGCGCGTTGCGCAGGTGCAGCGGCACCGGGCGCGAACCATCCTGTGACACGTGGGCGCGGGCGGCATTATACGCGACATAGCCCGCATTCGACTTGGCTGCCACCGCCATGTACAGCACGGCCTGCGCCAGTGCCAGCTCGCCTTCCGGCGAACCCAGGCGTTCATAGGTCTGCGCCGCATCCAGTGTCAGCTGGATGGCGCGTGGGTCGGCCAGGCCGATGTCTTCCCACGCCATGCGCACGATGCGCCGCGCGAGATAGCGCGCATCCGCGCCACCATCCAGCATGCGCACCAGCCAGTACAGTGCGGCATCGGGATTGGAGCCGCGCACCGATTTGTGCAGCGCAGAAATCTGATCGTAGAACGCCTCGCCGCCCTTGTCGAAACGGCGCAGGCTCTGCGCCAGCGTATTGTCGAGAAACTTATTGTCTATCCTGTTCACGCCTGCAGCTTGCGCGGCATTTTGCAACTGCT
>JBGPPE010000099.1:0-10654 GCA_041488395.1 Gallionellaceae bacterium | reverse complement strand
AATCGTTGGGGAAGGCAACGCCCTGGCTGCGCAGTGCGGTGAGCTTGGCGCGGCGCTCGGCGATGATCTGGTTTTCGTCAACCGGGGGAAGAGTTTGTTCAGTAGTCATGATTGTTCTCTAGAGTTAAACGCCTTGTTTCAGGCTTGCTTCGATGAAAGGATCGAGATCGCCGTCGAGCACCTTTTGCGTGTTGGAGATTTCGACGTTGGTGCGCAGGTCCTTGATGCGCGACTGGTCAAGCACGTAGGAGCGGATCTGGTGACCCTAGCCGACATCGGTCTTGGTGGCTTCCAGCTTGTCGGCTTCGGACTGACGTTTGCGCAGCTCCAGTTCGTAGATGCGTGACTTCAGCATGGACATCGCCTCGGCCTTGTTGCGGTGCTGCGAGCGGTCGCTCTGGCACTGCACCACAATGCCGGTCGGGGCGTGGGTGATGCGGATCGCCGAGTCGGTCTTGTTGATGTGCTGACCGCCCGCACCGGAGGCGCGGAAGGTGTCGATGCGCAGGTCGGCTGGGTTGATGTCCACCTCGATGGAGTCGTCCACTTCGGGCGAGACGAACAAGCTGGCGAATGAGGTGTGGCGGCCGCCCGAGGAATCGAAGGGCGATTTGCGTACCAAACGATGCACGCCGGTCTCGGTGCGCAGGTGGCCATAGGCGTATTCGCCCTCGACCTTGAGCGAGGCGCTGCGGATGCCGGCAACGTCGCCGTCGGTCTGCTCCAGCACCTCGACCTTGAAGCCCTTGCGTTCGCAGTACCTGAGGTATTGGCGCAGCAGCATCGAGGCCCAGTCGCAAGCCTCGGTGCCGCCGGCACCGGCCTGGATGTCGATGAAGCAGTTGTTCGGGTCGGCCGGGTTGGAGAACATGCGGCGGAATTCGAGCGCGGCAACGCGCTTCTCGATGTCCTGCACGTCGGCGGCGATGCTCTGCAGGCTGTCGTCGTCATTCTCGGCTTGGGCCATCTCGAACAATTCGGCTGCGTCGTCGAGATTCTGGCCGATCTGGGTCAGGCCGAGCACCACGTCTTCCAGCGACTTGCGTTCGCGGCCCAATTCCTGCGCGCGCTTCGCATCGTTCCAGATGGCCGGGTCTTCGGCGAGTTGATTGACTTCGGCTAAGCGCTCCTGCTTGCTGTCGAAGTCAAAGAAACCTCCGTAATTCGTTGCTGCGGTTGCGCAAATCCTGCAGGGAGTTGGAGAGGGCGTTGAGTTGTTCGGCTTCCATGATTTTGTCGCGTGCTGAAAAGTCGGCAATTATAGCCGAAAGACCGCCTGGAGGGTGGGCAGCAGGGGATTGAAAAGGCGTGTCGGCTAGAGCAGCAGCAAGCCCAGTGCGACTCCGGCACTCATTGCGGCAAAGCCACCTAACACGTGCCTGGCCAAGGTCTTGCCGCCGATGAAAAATACCATGCCAAATTTGAGCAGCATGTTGGCAATGAAGGCAATGGCAATGGAGGTTGCGGCATGATCAGCGCTCAGTTTGTCGAGCTGGAACAGGCGCAGGCTGGAGAGTGTGATGGCATCGACATCGGTGAGCCCGGAAATGGCCGCTACCGCATACAGCCCCTTGTTGCCGGCAATGTCGGATAGCCATGCAGCACCCAGCAGCACCACCACGTAAATCAGGGCAAAACTCAAGGCGGCGGGAATTTCGGTGGGGTTGGTGCTGCTCGGCCTGGGCAAATCGGCGCTGCTGCGCAATTTGTTCCAGCCCAGCAAGGTGGCAACCACACCAAACGCCAGGCCGGTACCCATGGGCAGCAACAAATGGGGTAACACAGCCGGCGAGATCACCGCGCTGATCACCAGCAGGCGCACCAGCACAACCTGGCTGGCGATCAGGATGACTGCGGCAGACAGGGTTACCATGCTTTCATTGCTCTTGCCATGGCGTGCGTAGGCCAGGGTGGTGGCAGTGCTGGAAACAAGACCACCGAGGAAGCCGAGCAGGGGCGGGCCATAACGATGCCCAGTCCATTTCAGGGCGACGTAGCCGGCCAGGCTCAGGCCGGAAATCAGCACCACCATCATCCAGGCCTGATAGGGGTTAAAGGCGCCATACGGCCCGTAATTCTGGTTGGGCAGAATCGGCAGCACGATAAAGGTGAGCACCAGAAACTGCAGCACGGAAACCAGGTCGCGCCGGGTCAGGCGCTGCGTCATGCCGCGCAATTCCGGCTTGAAATAAAGCAGGGTGGTGGTGGTAATGGCCAGCATAATGGCCAGCTTGGCCATGCCGTACCAGATCAGTGCGCCCAGCGCGTAACACAGCAGCAGGGCGGCCACAGTGGTGGTGCCAGGGTCCTGCTCCTCACTTGGGCTGTTGAAATAGGCCGCGATGATCATGGCACCGACCAGAAGCAAGCCGGCAACCAGCAGCCAAATTGAGTCGGTCTTGCTGGAAAGCATGGCGCTGAGGGTACCGAACAGGGCGACCAGCGCAAATGTGCGCAGGCCGGCTTTGGCTGAAGGGTTGCGCTCGCGCTCCAGGCCGATCAGCAGGCCGATGGCGAGGCTGGTGAGAAATTGCGGCAGCACTTCAATGCCGTTGCCCTGCAAGAATGAAGTCTCCATGCTTTATCTCCCCGGGTTGCTACTCGACTGCCTGCCAGTGCCGGACGATCAGCTGCAAACTGGTGCGGCCATTGTATTCATTGATGCCCAGACTGTATACCGCACGGATGCTGGCAGGCATGGGGTCGGCGCAAAAAAAGTGGATGGCGTCGAAAGCACCCGCCTTGCTGGACAGCTTCAGCTTGAGGTGCTTTTCGCCCACCACGCGCTGGCTGTCCACCTGGAACACGCCGTCAAACAAAGGCTGCGGAAAACCCTGACCCCACACCTGCTGTTCCAGGCTGCGTGCCATCTCCACGGAAAAATCCTGCTGAGCAAGTTCGCCATCGGTTTCCAGAACCCGGGTCAGGTCGGTCGGAGTGAGCAGGCTTTGCGCCACGGCTTCAAAGGCGCTCTGGAACTCGGCCAGATGCTCCTCGCGCAAACTGAGCCCCGCCGCCATGGCGTGGCCGCCGAATTTTTGCAGCAGGTGCGGATGCTTTTTCGACACGAGATCGAGCGCATCGCGCAGGTGCAGGCCGGGGATGCTGCGCCCGGAGCCTTTCAGTTCGCCATTCTGGGCTCGCGCCAGGGCAATCACCGGGCGATGAAAACGATCCTTCAGGCGCGAAGCCAGAATTCCGATCACTCCCTGGTGCCAGCTTTCGTCAAACAGGGCCAGACTGTAGGCGTCAGTCGGGTTGATATTTTCCAGTGCGGCCAGTGCGGCCTGCTGCATTTCGGCCTCGATACCGCGCCGTTCCTGATTGAGTGCATCGAGCCGGGCAGCCAGCTCTGTTGCGATAGTCGGATCATCGGTGAGCAGGCACTGGATGCCCAGGCTCATGTCCTCCAGGCGCCCGGCGGCATTCAGGCGCGGCCCCACAATAAAGCCCAGTTCGTAGGCCGAAGCCTGGGCGGGTGATTTTTTGGCCTGCTGCAGCAGCGCAGTAATACCTGCACAGGCACGGCCGGCACGCATGCGCAGCAGTCCCTGCTGCACCAGGATGCGGTTGTTTTCGTCCAGTTTTACCACGTCGGCCACGGTGCCGAGCGCCACCAGATCGAGCAGGTTGCCGAGGTTGGGCTCGGTTTTTTCGGCAAAGGCGCCGCGCGTGCGCAGCTCGGCACGCAAGGCAAGCAGCACGTAAAACATCACGCCTACACCGGCCAGATTTTTGCTCGGGAAGGTGCAGCCGGGCTGGTTCGGGTTCACGATGCAACGCGCGTCTGGCAGGGTGTCGCCAGGCAGGTGATGGTCGGTAACCAGCACCTCGATGCCCAGCTTGTCTGCCTCGGCTACCCCTTCCACACTGGCAATACCGTTGTCCACCGTGACGATGATGTCGGGCGACAGCGTGGCGGCCAGGCGCACGATTTCAGGGGTGAGGCCGTAGCCATATTCAAAGCGGTTGGGCACGATAAAGTCGACTTGTGCCCCGAATGCGCGCAGGCCGCGCAGCCCCACGGCACAGGCGGTGGCGCCATCGGCATCGTAATCGGCCACGATCAGCAGTTTTTTCCGGGCGGCAATGGCGTCGGCCAGCAGCACCGCCATGGCCTGGGCGTTTTTAAGCTGTGTGAAGGGTAATAAATTGTTCAACCCGGTATCCAGTTGCGCGGTATTGCATATGCCACGCGCCGCATAGATGCGTGCCAGCAGGGGGGCGAAACCGGCCCTGGCCAGTTGTTGCGCGGCATTATCTGGGTAGGAGCGCTGGATTAATTGAGTCATGCCTTGAGGTGGATTTGCAGAATGCGACAAGTTTAGCAGAGACTGTGCGCAACCCTTGCTTGTAGAACAGGTGAAGAAAACATATAGTTAGCTTGCAAGCTAATATTACTGACGTATTCGGTGTTGCTTGATGATGCTGTGAAACCAGCCACCATCGTGATGACTGAACAGGAAGTGACTTGAGCGATAAGCATAATGGACGTTCTGATAACGCAGCAGAGGACCGCAACAAGACGGATCTGCTCGACCAGCTTGCGCTGAAAAATAATAATTCAGATCAGAAGGTTGCGCATTTATTGTCCGAGTTGCAAGTGCGTCAGGCCGAACTTGAAATGCAGAACCGCGAGCTCAGGGAAGCGCAGCAGATAGTGGAGGAAACGCGTGACCGCTATGCCGCGCTTTATGATTTCGCCCCGGTGGGCTATCTCACTCTGGATGACACCGGGCGCATTCATGAAGTAAATCTGACCGGCGCGGCCATGCTGGGCGTGGCGCGTAGCAACCTGGTCGGCAAGCTGTTTTCCACATGCCTCGCCAATGGCGATAGCTATGCATTTTTTCACCATCTGCGTCAAACATTCCTGGCACAGGGCAATACCGTTACTGAGCTAAGAATTGTGAATCCAGCGGGCGGCATAAGCTATATTCGCCTGGAAAGTGCACCCGTACAGGATGAGATGCGCATCTGCCGCACAGTCATGACCAATGTGACCGAGCAGCGGCGTATTGCGCTGGAATTGCAGCAGACGCGCAGCGAGCAGGAGGTCTTGCTGAATGCGATACCTGCTTTAGTGTTCTACAAGGACCTGAATCTGCGCTATGTTGCTATCAGCCATATGCTGGCTGATTTCTTTGGGCGCCCGCTGGAAGATGTCCTTGGCAAGACCGATTTCGAATTGTTTCCCAAGGATCTGGCTGAAGATTTTCAGCGTTTTTGTCGAGAAGTGCTGGAGCAGGGAAGAACCAGGGCCGGCGTTGAAGAGCGTCTTACCGATGCGAATGGAAACACAATTATCGTATCGTTTGTGCTCGCCCCCTTTTTCAACCCGCCAGGCAAGGTTGCAGGGGTGCTGGGGGTGGGCATCGACATTAGCCCTGTCAAGAAAGCAGCGAACCTTAACCAGGAGCTGATCCAGCAAAACCGTACACTGATGCAGAATATTTTCAGTATTCAGGAAAGCGAACGTCGCCATCTGGCGCGCGAGTTGCATGACGAACTGGGCCAGTGGCTCACCGCCATCCATGCAGAAGCACAGGCAATTGGCAGCATGACAGAAAAGGAAAATAAAATTGCTGCGAGTGCTGGGGCCATCCGCGAGAGTGCCAGCGAAATGCATGAGGTGATCCGCAACATGCTGCACAAGTTGCGCCCGGCATTGCTGGATGAGCTGGGGCTTGCGGATAGCCTGCGCGAGCTGGTGAGTCAGTGGAACAAGCACCACACAGGTATTGGCTGCGAATTGGAGTTGAAAGGTGAGCTTTCCGGCTGGGGGGAGAGCACCAATATCACCATATACCGCATTATTCAGGAAGCGCTTTCCAATATTGCCAAGCACGCCCAGGCTGAGCGTGTCTCTGTGCATCTTCGCCGTGAAGCTGCCGATCGCCTGCTGCTACAGGTGGTGGATAATGGCAAGGGGCTGGATGCGGAACAGATATCCAATGGCTATGGCCTGCTCGGCATGCGCGAACGTGCCATCGCGGCAGGTGGCAAGTTTTCCCTGAGCAGCACCCCGGGGCAGGGGGTGCGTATTGATGTCTTGTTGCCGCTTAACTACCAGGCCGACAGAAGAAATAATGAGCACAAGTAATGCGATGATTACAGTGTTGCTGGTGGACGATCACCCTGTCGTGCGCGACGGCTTTCGCCGCTTGCTTGAAACGACGCCGGACATTCGGGTAGTTGCTGAAGCTGACGATGGCGAAACAGGCTACACCCTTTACCGTGAACATCAGCCGGATGTGGTGGTGATGGACCTCAACATGCCGGGTATCGGTGGTCTGGAAGCCATACGCCGGATCAAGGCGCATGACCACGAAGCGCACATTCTGGTGTTCAGCATGCACGTCAATGAAATCATGGTGCAGCGTGCGCTGGAAATGGGCGCCACGGGCTATCTGACCAAGCAGGGCGGGCTGGGACAGATAGTGCAGGCTGTGCGTCAGGTAAAGCTGGGCAGACTGTATGTTGATCCGGAACATGTTGCTGCCATCTCTACCAACAGGCCAATGCAACAGGGAAATTCAGATCCGTTGCACGTGCTCTCCAAGCGTGAATTCCAGTTGTTCAAATTGATGGCAGAGGGCAGGCCGATCAACAAAATAGCGGAAATTCTTTCCATCAGCCCCAAGACAGTAGGGGTTCATCACACCAATATCATGAAAAAGCTGAAACTTCAGAACACAGCCCAGCTTGTGCGTCTGGCGATTTCCTGTAATGTCATTGAGTCGTAAGCCCTGAACGACGCCGTCTATGGTGTATTTCCTGTTTAAGGAGAATCCTTAGTCAAGAATAAGCAATCTGCTTATTTTTTTCTCGTGATGTCCGGCCTAGCATTGTAAGTTCCAAGCCAATATTTTTATTTGAGGAGTGGGACTTATGAAGCCATCGAATTCCGAAGTCGTTGCAAGCATCGAAAAACGCCGGCCAGTGAGCAGAGTAGGCCAGTTGCGCCGCGAGCAGATGATCGCCAGCAAACTGGTTGAGCGCAGCAAAGAAGCGGACAACAACCAGGCTGATTCACTCAATCCGGCACTGAAAAAATGAATCTTGATTTCATTGCTTGAGCATGCGAAACATTCAGGAAAATATCTTCCTTTGAATCTGGGAGTCAGTGCTGCTATGTGTTTGTGCAAATGAATATCGATCAATTCAAAAAGGAGAATTGCCATGGCAAATATTACCCGTTTTGACCCATTCCGCGAACTGGCGCGCTTTGAGCCATTTGTCGATCTGGATGACTGGTTCAAGAGGTTTGAGTTGCATCCCTCATTACGCGCAGGCGCAGAGATTGAGCCCCAGATCAAGATGGATGTGAAGGAGGCAGATGGGAAGTATCTGGTTACCGCTGAAATCCCCGGAGTGAACAAGGATGACATTCATGTGAGCGTCGAGGGTAATCGTGTTTCCATCAGCGCCGAGATAAAGAAAGAAAAAGAAGAGAAAGAAGGCGAGAAGGTCATCCGCTGCGAGCGCAGTTACGGCATGGCCTCGCGCAGTTTCAATCTGGCTGATGAAATCGATCAGAGCCAGGTGCAGGCCAAATATAGCAACGGCGTGCTTGAACTCACCTTGCCCAAGAAGCCCGGAACATCCCGGCACAAGGAAATTACCATTTCTTGAACTGGCTTTTTTCTTGTTCCAGGTGATACGCCGTGGCAAGCAACGCTGTATGCCTCACCTATGCGACTCGAAGCCGTGCACAAGACCGCAAGCGGTATCGTGATTGCAGATGCAACATCAACAAGGAGTTTCTGCTCATGCGTGGAGAGGACCTCATTGCAGTGCTGAACAGCTAGAGAGAGTCTGTCCACAGGGGATATTTTTCCTCATGTTCGTTCCGGAGGGTTTTATGTCGGCGAAAGAGGTTTTATTCCATGACGCTGCGCGTGCCAGGATTTTCGTAGGGGTAAATATCCTGGCGGATGCAGTCAAGGTGACGCTAGGGCCGCGAGGGCGCAATGTGATTCTGGAGCGCATGTATGGCTCGCCGCTGGTCGCCAATTCCGGTGTGATCGTGGCCAAGGAGATCGAACTGAAGGACAAGTTCGAGAACATGGGTGCGCAGATGCTGAAAGAGGTGGCCAGCAAAACCTCGGATGTGGCGGGCGATGGCACCACCACGGCCACTGTGCTGGCACAGGCGATAGTGCGGGAAGGCATGAAATTTGTCGCCGCCGGCATGAACCCGATGGATCTGAAACGCGGCATCGACAAGGCGGTGACGGCGGTTATCGGAGAGCTGCGCAAGATTTCCAGGCCGTGCACCACAAACAGGGAGATTGCCCAGATCGGGGCAATTTCCGCCAATTCCGATACGGCTATCGGCGACATCATTGCCCAGGCCATGGAAAAAGTCGGCAATGAAGGGGTGATCACCATCGAGGATGGCAAGAGCCTGCAGAACGAACTGGAAGTAGTGGAGGGGATGCAGTTCGACCACGGCTACCTGTCTCCCTATTTCATCACCAATCCGGACAAACAGATTGTGTCGTTGGATGAGGCTTACATACTCCTGCACGACAAGAAGATCAGCAGCATACGCGATCTGCTGCCGGTGCTGGAGCAGACCGCAAAATCCGGGCGGCCGTTGCTGGTTATCGCCGAGGATATTGAAGGCGAGGCCCTGGCTACCCTGGTGATCAACAATATACGCGGCGCGCTTAAGGTGGTCGCCGTCAAGGCTCCCGGCTTTGGCGATCGTCGCATAGCCATGCTGGAGGACATCGCCATCCTCACCGGTGGTACGGTGATCTCGGAAGGAATCGGGCTCACACTGGAGAGCGCTGTCCTGAAAGATCTCGGCCAGGCCAAGCGCATCGAGGTCGGCAAGGATGACACCACGCTGATCAGCGGCGCGGGTGATGCTGAGAAGATTCAGAGCCGAATCAAATTAATCCGCAAGCAGATTGAAGAAGCCAGTAGTAATTACGACAAGGAAAAGCTGCAGGAGCGCGCGGCCAAGCTGGCCAGCGGTGTCGCTGTCATCAGGGTGGGGGCGCCCACAGAAATGGGGATGAAGGAGAAGAAAATCCGCATTGAAGACGCCATGCATGCGACCCGTGCCGCCGTTGAAGAAGGCATTCTTCCCGGTGGCGGGGTGGCGTTGCTGCGAGCCAGGGCAGGGATTGCCTCTCTGCAGGGCGATACCCACGATCAGGAAGCCGGCATCAAGATTGTGCTGCGTGCCCTGGAAGAACCCTTGCACCAGATTGTGACCAATGCCGGCGGAGAGCCCTCGGTGGTGCTCGCCAGGGTGCTGGAAGGCAAGGGCAGCCTGGGCTATAACGCGGCTTCGGAACAGTATGGCGATCTCATCGAAATGGGGGTGCTCGACCCCACCAAGGTGACCCGCTCGGCCTTGCAGAATGCTGCCTCGATAGCCAGCCTGATTCTGACCACGGATGCCATGGTGGCAGAGCTGCCAAAAAATGACGCGAAGCCCACTGTGATGGGCGAGATGGAAATGTAGGCCCAGGTGCTGTGAAATAGGGCAGTTTTTTTCATCCAGGTGATATTTGATCAACGAAAGGAGATTGTTATGACTCACGCAACCATCCCCCCTGGTTTTCGTTCTATCCAAGTGCACGACAATCTGTTTCAGGAGCGTGTGCATGACGCCTATAAATTGAAAGGCAAGCTGCCGGAGCCTAGCGTCTGTCCGCAATGCGGCGCAGTGTTTCATGAAGGGCGCTGGCAATGGATCACAGCGCCGGCAGGGGCACACAAGGAAACCTGTTCTGCCTGCCATCGCATACATGACCATTTTCCAGCGGGCTTTGTAACCTTGAAGGGCCTATTCTTCAATACGCATCGCGACGAAATCATGCATCTTGTGCACAACGAGGAAAAGCGTGAACGAAGCGAGCATCCGCTCAAGCGCATCATGGAAGTAGAGGATCAGGGCTACTCAACATTGGTGACCACCACCGATATCCATCTGGCGCGTGGCATTGGTGAGGCGATACATCGGGCTTACAAGGGGGAGTTGAAGTATCACTACAACCCTGAACAAAATCTGTTGCGCGTGAGCTGGGCGCACTGAAGAAATCGTTGCGATGCACCGTACCAGTGCAAGGTATGTGCAATATTTTTTAGATAAAAACTGGTTGATAATTTGCCATGCGGGCATTGCGGACGTGGCTGATAGTTACTGTTCAGCAAGTTAGCAAGAGGCTAAAGCATGTGACATGAGCATGCTGAACCTTCAAAAAATCAGATGGGGAAAACTCGCCATAAGGAGGCCATCATGCCGGTAAGTGAAATTTGTAACCGGGAAGTCGTTGTTGTGCAGCGTAACGAATCTGCACTGGAGGCTGCAAAACTCATGCGCCAGCACCATGTGGGCAACGTACTGGTCGTCGAGAGCCGTAATGGTGTGCGGATTCCGGTTGGCATCGTTACAGACCGTGATCTGGTGGTGGAAATTATGGCGCCTGAGCTTGATAGTAATGCCATCACCGTGGGTGACATCATGTTATCCGAGCTTGCTACGGTTAAGGAAGGAACAGGGGTCTTCGAGGCTATTCAGTTCATGCGTGCCAAGGGAGTACGGCGTTTGCCGGTGGTGAGTGAGAGCGGCGATCTGGTGGGTATCATTGCGCTGGATGATCTGCTGGAACTGTTATCAGAAGAATTGCTT
>JBGPPE010000098.1:0-10675 GCA_041488395.1 Gallionellaceae bacterium | reverse complement strand
CTGGCCGCAATGCAATCTCCGGCCGCATTCACTACATAGATCAGATCGGAATTCAGGCTGTCATTAGCTCGGGCAAGAAACTGATTGAGGCTCTTAAACTCAGGATCCGCTGACCAGTGCTGCATCTTTTCCGCCAGCGGCAGGGAAGAGGGAAGCGTGCTCGTGCCAAATCTGGAAATTGCTTTTATAAAACGTGGCCCCTGCGAAAATAATTCCGGGATGCCGTGTATGTAAGTCAGATTTCTGTGGATACTGTCGGCCAGATCGCTTGCCCTGTCCCGGGCCAACTCGCTGTCCTGGTTGATGACATCTTCAATACGTGACTGATAATAGTTTTGCGCGATAAACCATGCAGCTATATTCCAGGAAACGATCAAAAAAACGGTGATCAGAATGATTCTATTGCGGCTGTTTTTCACTATATAAAGAGGCTTTTGTTATGCATATTCGAAGACTATGCGATGGGCTGGCAATGGTCAAGCCAGCAATTTTGCCCCCGGATCGCCAACAGAAAATTAGCTAAAGCGCATATATATCTTTT
The DNA here is from genome assembly GCA_041488395.1 of Gallionellaceae bacterium. Taxonomy (GTDB): domain Bacteria; phylum Pseudomonadota; class Gammaproteobacteria; order Burkholderiales; family Gallionellaceae; genus 39-52-133. The sequence goes on along the minus strand of JBGPPE010000098.1, from coordinate 10,134 downwards.
GGCCTAAGCCATTTGGCATATTGATGACCTCGCCATCCAGCCCTCACAATCTGTAATCATTTGGAAATGATCACAGTATAAATTTACACACACACATTAATAATTTACCGGGGTATCAGGCAATGGGAATTTTCTCCAGGCTGTTTGGGCAGGATCAAGGCAAGAAACACAGCATCCGCAACGAAATCGATATCACCGAAGCGATCAACGCACACATGAAATGGAAAGCGCGCCTGCAGCGCTGCCTGGACGGCAATTCGGAAGAAAAGCTGGACCCCATGCTGGTCTGCCGCGACGACCAGTGCGCCCTGGGCAAATGGATACACGGGCCGGCACTCAACCACTTTCACGGCGATGAGGAATTCAACGCGCTGCGTTCCGACCACGCACAGTTCCACTATGTGGCCAGCAACGTGGTATATAAAATCCAGCAGGATGATCATGCCGGCGCCATGGCAATCTTCAACGGCGAATATGTGCAGGCTTCACGCAAGGTGATACACACGCTCACCGAGCTGAACAAGCAGCTGAACGAGGCATGAATCCGGCTTAACACCACAGGCGAGCCACTTCAGCGAACCCGCCCCTGCAGCACCAGCTACTCGCGCATTTTCGTCACTGCATCTTCCACCCGGTCCACCGCGATGATTTCCATGCCCTCGATGGCATGCTTGGGCTTATTGGCCTTGGGAATAATGGCGCGGGTAAAGCCGAGCTTGGCGGCTTCCTTCAGGCGCTCCTGGCCGCGCTGCACCGGGCGGATTTCGCCGGCCAGCCCCACCTCGCCAAACACCACCATTTTTTCCGGCAGCGGGCGGTTGCGCAGGCTGGACACGATGGCCAGCAGCACGGCCAGGTCGGCGCCCGGCTCGGTGATCTTTACCCCGCCCACCGCGTTGATAAACACATCCTGGTCGAAGCAGGCGATCCCGGCATGGCGGTGCAGCACCGCCAGCAGCATGGCCAGACGGTTCTGCTCCAAACCGAGAGACAGGCGGCGCGGGCTGGGCGAATGCGCATCGTCAAGCAGTGCCTGGATCTCCACCAGCAGGGGGCGCGTACCCTCCTGCGTCACCATCACGCACGAGCCGGCCACCTGGGCATCGTGCTGGGACAGGAACAGCGCCGAAGGGTTGCTCACCTCGCGCAGGCCCTTCTCCGTCATGGCAAACACACCCAGTTCGTTTACCGCGCCAAAGCGGTTCTTGAAGGCGCGCACCAGACGGAAGCTGGAGTGAGTATCCCCCTCGAAATACAGCACCGTATCGACGATGTGCTCCAGCACGCGCGGCCCGGCCAGCGTGCCTTCCTTGGTGACATGGCCGACCAGGATCATGGTTACATTGCTGCTCTTGGCCAGGCGCGTCAGCTGCGCCGCGCACTCGCGCACCTGCGCCACCGAGCCCGGTGCCGAGGTGAGCTGCTCGGAGTACACGGTCTGGATCGAGTCGATCACCACCACATCCGGCTTGCTGTGGGCGATGGCCGCCTGAATCTTCTCCAGCTGGATCTCCGGCAGCAGATGCACCGCACGCGCATCCAGCGCCAGCCGCTTGGCACGCAGGGCGATCTGCTGCGACGACTCTTCGCCGCTGACGTACAGCACATTTTTATGCGTGGCCCCATTTTTTGACAACGACAGGTGCGCCAACGTCTGCAACAGCAGGGTGGATTTGCCGATACCGGGATCGCCGCCGATCAGCACCACCGCGCCACTGACCAGCCCGCCGCCCAGCACGCGGTCAAATTCGGCAATGCCGGTGGGCGTGCGCGGCACCTCCTGCGCTTCCACTTCGGACAGCAACTGCACCTGCCCCGTCGCCGCCAGCGCGCTGTAGCGGTTTTTGCCGCTGGACGCCGCCTCGGCGATCGATTCCACCAGGGTATTCCACGCCAGGCAATGCGGGCACTGCCCCTGCCACTTGGGTACCTGGCCGCCACATTCGGTGCAGCTGTAAACTGTTTTTGCTTTTGCCATGTGATTCATACGCAGGTCAGGATCAAGCCGCGCAATCTACCAGCAATGCCTTCCGCGCGCCACAGCGCGGATTGGCACCGGAATAACCTGCACGTGAAGGTGCTTTGCGCTACCATTTGAACTCACCTACCCAACAAAAAGGAGCGCGCAATGAGCGATTTTTCTGACGAAGGGATCAAGCAGGCAGCCAGCGCTGCCGTTTCGGGGGGCAAGGATATACGCGAACAAGTGCGCGACCTCACCCTCTCCGCCATCAAGCAGCGCCGCATGGAAGCCAGCGAAGTCAAAAATGTGGTGCAAGCGCTGGCCGAGGGCATCACCCTGGGCCTGGATAAACGTGCACACGATTCCAGGCAGGCGCTGAGCCAGGCCTTTGCCGGGCTGGATGCGGCCCTGATGAAGTCTGCCGAAGCCTCCCATCTGGCCTTGCAGCAGCTCAGCGCAAGCAGTCACGATTTCAGCAAGCAGGATCTCAAGGCTGCCCTCGACAACCTGAAGAAGGTAGAACAGGATTTTCTCGATACGCTAAGCGAAGTCGCCAGGAAGAGCTCGGGCCAGGTCAAGACGGAACTCGACGAACTGCTCACCCATACCCGCCGTAGCGGCACCGACACCGGGCGCCAGGTAGCCGCCACACTGGCCGCATTCTCGCAGCAGATGCATGGCGTGGCACACGACACCAAGACGGCAGGCTCTGGAGCGGTGCATCAGCTAAGCTCGCGTTTCACCCTGCTGGCCGCCGGCATCCTGGAAGGCATCGCACAGGCTTTGCGCGACAAGAAATAGCCATGCTGCTCGAAACGGTCAGCGCCATCCGCGATTTGCCGCGCCTGCACGAAATCACCACGGTGATGATCCGCCACGGCTTCGGTGACGTGATGCGCCGTCTGGGCGTGATCTCGCTGCTGGAGCGCACCGGGCAGATGCTGCACCTTGCGCAGGCCGAAGAAAAACATGCAGTGCTGGAGACCCCACAGCGCATCCGGCTTGCCTTCGAAGAACTCGGCCCCACCTTCATCAAGCTGAGCCAGTTGCTGGCAACGCGGGTGGATGTATTCCCGCCGGACTGGATCGCGGAGTTCGAGAAGCTGCAGGATAGCGCCCCGCCGGTGCCATTCGACAAGCTGCTGCCCACCCTGGAAAAGGCGCTGGGACACTCACCGTTTGAACTGTTCCGGGGGTTGCAGACCGAACCCTGCGGCTCCGCCTCCATCGCCCAGGTGCACCGCGCCACACTCCTCGACGGCACAGCAGTGGTGCTGAAAGTCCGCCGCCCCGACATCCGCCCCAAGATCGAAGCCGACCTGCGCATCCTCAACCACATCGCCGTACTGATCGAGGCCGAGATACCTGAAGCACGCCGCTACCAGCCGGTGCAAATCGTCAGGGAGTTCGGCCGCTCCCTGCTGCGCGAGCTCGACCTCGCCCTGGAGGCGCGCACCCAGGAACGCTTCCGGGAAAACTTCGCCAACGATCCCGGCATCGTCATTCCGCGCATCTACTGGGAATGGACCTGCCAGCATTTGAACGTGCAGCAATACATCAGCGGCATTGCCGGCAACGACCTGGCCGCCGTCGCGGCGGCAGGGCTGGACCGCAAGCTGCTGGCAGCACGCGGCGCAGATGCAGTGCTTAAGATGATCCTGCTCGACGGTTATTTCCACGCCGACCCGCACCCCGGCAATGTGTTCTATCTGGCCGACAACCGCCTCGCCCTGCTCGATTACGGCATGGTGGGGCGCCTCTCCGACCAGCGCCGCAACCAGATCGTGGATCTGCTCATCGCCCTCTCCCAGCATGACGAACAGGGCATACTGGAAGTGCTGCTGGAATGGACGGAAGATGGCGACGTGGACGAATCCAGACTGTATCGCGACGTGAACGAGCTGGCTTCAGACTATGAGTTCCGCGCACTCAAGGACATCCGCCTCGGCGACCTGCTGTCCGAGATCACCGCCATCATGCGCGCGCATTCGATCATGCTGCCCTCCGATCTCACCCTGCTGTTCAAGGCCTTTATCACCCTGGAAGGATTAGGCCTGAAACTCGATCCCGACTTCCACATTACCGATCACCTCGCGCCTTTTCTCCAGCGTGTCATCCGCCGGCGCTACCATCCGGCCACGCTGTTCAAGCGCGGGCGCAGCGGCCTGCATGATGTGCTCACGCTGATCGGCGGCCTGCCGCGCGATGCGGCACGCCTGCTCAAGCAAGCACGCCGCGGGCAGCTGAAGATCGACCTCGACGTCAAGCGCCTCGACCATTTCGGCCGCCAGATCGACCACAGTACCAATCGCCTGACCATAGGCGTACTCACCGCGGCCCTCATCATTGGTTCCTCGATCGTCATGACGGTACAGGGCGGCCCCACCCTGTTCGGCCTGCCGCTGTTCGGATTGCTGGGCTTCATGATTGCGTTTTTCAACAGCATCTGGATAGTGCTGTCGATCTGGCGCGCAGATAAAGAATAACGGCTGATCGCCGCTGCCACCTGGCCAACAGCGGCCTGATGACGGCAGACGGATGCCTCATGGTGCGCTACTTGGTGCCGAAGTCGAACTTCTTTTCCCTGAACAGGGCAATGCAGCCATCCACCGCCGCCGCGTCATAAATCACGCCGCGCTGCCCGGAAATTTCCCCCAGCGCGGCGTCCAATCCCAGGCCGGGCCGGTATGGCCGGTGCGACCACATCGCCTCTACTACGTCGGCCACGGCCAGGATTTTCGCCTCGGCTTGCATCTGCCCGCCTGTCAATCCTTGCGGATAACCCGAGCCATCCAGACGTTCATGGTGCTGCAGCACTATCTGTGCAATCGGCCAGGGAAATTGCGCATCCTTGATGATGTCGAACCCGATTTTTGGGTGAGTCTTGACCAGTTCAAATTCAACCTCGCTGAGCCGCGTCGGCTTGCTGAGTATCTCGGCGGGAATGCCGATTTTGCCCAGATCGTGGATGGTGGCGGCCAGGTAAAGCCCGCGGATTTCATCATCGGGCAGCCCCATTTCCTGGGCTATGGCGCGGGCGAGGGCGGCCACCCGCCGCTGATGTCCGGCGGTATAGGGATCACGCGCCTCGACCGTAGCGGCGATGGCCTCGATGGTTTGCATCAGGGAATACTCCAGCTTTTGCGTGCTGGCAAGGCGCTCTTTCTCGGCTTCTTTGCGTTCGGTGATGTCGCGGATAATGCCCGTGGCATGCCACACACCGCCGAGGTTCATCGCCGAAATCGACAGTTCAATGGGAAACTCCGCACCATCCCTGCGCAAGGCGGATAATTCCAGTGTTTTTCCCACCACTTGCCCGGTCCCGCTTAGCCCGAACTGCACCAGCCCCGCATACGCCGGGCTGCGGTAGCGCTCAGGCACAATCAGTTGGTGCATCTGCTTGCCGATCGCCTCCTCGGCACTGTAGCCGAACATCTGCTGCGCCATCTTGTTCCAGAGTTCAATGGAACCGTCAGGGTGCAGGCAGATAATTGCGTCATTGGCGCTCTCGGTAAGGGTGGCATAGCGAATCATGCTTTCCTGCAACGCCTGCTCGGCCGCCTTGCGCGCACGCGCGCTGCGCTCAGCCGACAGCGCACGCTGCACGGCCGGCGCCAGCCGCGCCAGGCGGTCTTTCAGCACGTAATCCTTGGCGCCCGCATGGATCAGCTCCACCGCCTCAATGTCGCTGAGTGCGCCGGTGACCATAACCACCGGCACTTCCGGATGATCGCGCTGGACGATCTCCAGCGCGATCATCCCGTTGAAATCGGGCAGCTTGTAGTCAGACAGGATGATGTCCGGGCGAAATTCTGCAAGTGCCTTGATGAACGCTTCCCGCGTTTCCACGCGCAGCGCAGTAAAGGCGATACCGGCCTTGCGCAGTTCACGTTCTGCCAGCTCCGCATCGGTAGGAGTGTCTTCCAGCATCAGGACACGCAGTTCCCGGTCCATGGCCGCCTGATCCATGGTTATTTTGCCGATACCGGCGGACGGTTCACCAGCAGCCAGTACAGCCCCAGTTCGGACACCGTCTTGGCGAATGCATCGAACTCCACCGGTTTGCTGATGTAGCTGTTGACGCCGAGCTGGTAGCTCTCCGCCACGTCGCGATCTTCTTTGGATGAGGTCAGCACCACCACCGGGATGGTGCGGGTGCGCTCATCCTGCTTGACCCGGCGCAGTACCTCCATGCCGTCTACCTTGGGCAGACGCAGATCCAGCAGTATAACTTTGGGCCCGTTCGTGATTTGGCGACCGCTATAGGCTCCGGTTGCAAAGATGAAATCCAGCGCTTCTGCGCCGTCCTTCACCCACACCAGTTTGTTGGCAAGGCTGCTTTTCTTCAACGCCCTCATCGCCAGTTCCGCATCGGTCGGATTGTCTTCCACCAGCAGAATTTCCACTTCCTTCACCGCATCATCCATGTGCTGCCTCCTTTATTGCCAAGGTGAAAAATAGCTGCGGCGCTTCTACATTGCCGCATTCCAGATCCGCACACAATTTTTCCCGGCAGACTTGGCTGCATACAGGGCCTTGTCGGCGCGGTCTATGGTGGTTTCCACAGGAACATCCGGATCGAGGAGCGCCAGACCGAAGGACGCTGAGATGTGGATAGGCTCTTTCTCGCCGATGTCGATCAGCAATGCGGCAAGACTTTCATTGAGCTCCTTTACCCTGTCATAGCCCGGTGTCAATTCGGTATACGGCATGCACAACAGGAACTCTTCACCGCCATAGCGAAACACCTTGTCGTAGGGGCGGATATTTTTGATCAGGAAGTGCACCGATGCAGCCAGCACGCGATCACCCGCAGTATGCCCGTAGAGATCGTTGATACCCTTGAAATCGTCAAGGTCCATCATGGCAACATAGCAAAGCTGGGCGTGGCGCTTGACCAGCTCTTGCTGCTCGCGCAACATCGGCAAGATGCCGAAGCGGGTGATCGCTCCGGTAAGCGAGTCGCGGTTGAACAGCGAGTCCTCCAGTTCCCGTTCCAGGGCAAATATCTCAAGCCGCAGCCGATCGAGTGCATTGGCGAAGTTGTCGAAATCGAGCGGGGGAATCGGTTTACCGGCATCGGCGGCAAGCAGCAACAACCGGGCCATGTGATGCATGCGCTGGTGCTCGTCACCCATGGCGATGAAACCGGGATGATTGCGCAATTTTTCGGGCGCCTTGCTGTAATACCATTGGCCGAAACGGCATTCCGAGTGGGCTTCCGGGTTGGTATCACGCTTGTCGCCCGGCAATTTGCACACCAGCGCGCGGATCAATGCGCCATGCCATTGCTGGTGGTTGTAGAGGGCTTCTTTCAACTGCGAGATAACTGCATGCAACTCATCGCGGGTGACTTCATTGAGTGCCATGGCTTGCCTCCTGTGAATAGTTTACCTTGGTCCTTACGATGATGGGCTGCTGAATGAGAATCCTTTGATAGCGAACAGCCTCAGGCAGGCATCGACAATCGCCGCATCATACACGTTGCCGCGGCCACGCCTGATCTCCTGCAGCGCGGCCTCGTTCCCCAAGGTCGGACGATACGGCCGGTGCGAGGACATCGCTTCCACCACGTCGGCCACGGTTATGATGCGCGCTTCGAGCAGGATCTCTCCCCCTTTGAGCCCTTGCGGGTAGCCTGAGCCATCCAGCCTTTCGTGATGCTGCAAGATGATGTCCGCAATCGGCCAGGGAAATTTCACGTTCTTCAGGATGTTGTATCCGGCCTGCGGGTGCGTCTTGATCAGCATAAACTCAATCTCGGTGAGCTTGCCGGGTTTGGCGAGAATTTCCGCCGGAATGTGGATTTTCCCCAGGTCGTGAATGATCGCGGCCAGGTGAATGCCATTGACCTGCTCTTCCGGCAAACCCATTTCCCGCGCAATAGCCGTCGCCAGTTCGCTGACCCGCCGTTGATGGCCGGCGGTATAGGGGTCGCGCGCCTCTACGGTACCCGCAATGGTCTGGATGGATTGTTCCAGACTCTGCCGCAAAATCGCTGCATGCTGCTCATGCTCGGTGCGGATGCGCAGGGTAACAATGCCAAATGCCAGGTCGCTGGCCATTTCTTCCAGCAACGCCACCTGGTCGGGGCCGAATGCGTCCGGCTCCGCCGCATAAATAGTCAGGGCACCAATGACCTGCCCATTACCCAGCAGTGGCAGTGCAATGACCGATGCATAACCATACTCCGCCGCAGCCTCGCGCCAGTGCACCATGCCCGGATTGCTGCTGATGTCATTGGCAATCTGCGTCTGGCCAGTGCGCACTGCGGTGCCAGTCGGCCCACGTCCGAGGGGCTGGTCATCCCAGGTGATGTGCAGCGCTTCGACATAAGCTTTCCCCTCGCCGAACATGGCCATCGGCACGATGCTTTTCTTTTCGTCCTGCAAGGCATAGCCGACCCAGGCCAGCACATAGCCGGCTTCAGCGGTGGCACGGCACATGTTTTCCAGCAGTGATTTCTCGTCCTCGGCATGAACCAGCGCATGATTACCCGCACTGAGCGCCATGAGCGTGCGGTTCAGCCGGTGCAACGCCTGTTCGGCCAGTTTGCGCTCGGTGATGTCGCGCACCATGGCAACCCCGTACTCCTTGTCAACCCGGACAGAGGTAATGCTGACCTCGACGGGAAAGGTGGAGCCGTCTTTGCGGCGATGGCGGGTTTCGATTATCGATGAACCATATGCTTGCAAATCTTCAGCAATTTTTTTCATCCGCAAGTCGTCTATACCCAAGTCTACATCCTGGACGCGCATGGACAATAATTCGCTGCGGCTGTAACCCAGCATACGACAGGCCGTTTCATTCACGTCAATAAAGCGGTATGTTTCAGGGTCGCTCACCTCGATTGCATCGTTGGACTGATCAAGCAGCGCACGGAACAGCTTGAGACCGGCATCGGACTCTTTGCGCTCGGTGATATCCTTGATCACACCATCGTAGGACAGCAACTTCCCGGAAGCATCCTTGAACAATATGGTCGTGTCATGCACCCATCGTAACTCCCCGTCTTTGCGGATGATGCGATGTTCCATGGGCGGAACATCCTTCCCGGCCAGAACCTGTTTCACACGCTCTCCGACCAATTCACGATCCTCTGGCACAACCATCTGTATCCACAGGTATGGATTGGCGGAGAATTCTTCTGCCTGGTACCCCGTCACCGTCACACAGGCCGGGCTTTGCCTGGTTTCCACGGCACGCCCGTTTTCGACGTGCACCGTATATTGATAATCCGTGAGCCCTTCGGTAATGCGCTTGTAGCGCGCTTCGCCATCCCGCAGCGCCTGTTCCATAAGCCTGCGCTCGGTAATGTCGCGGATGTTGCACTGGATCACCTTGCGGCCGTCCACCTCGTATGCATTGCTGATGAACTCCACGTCTCTGCGCTGACCATCTTTCGTCTCCAGCGGCAGATCTTCATAACGGATGTGCCCCTGGCTCTGTAACTCCTTGAATGCCACCTTGCTGGATTCGGTGTCCGCGAACAGCCCGATTTCCCACAGCATCTTGCCAACACACTCGCTGCGGCTGTAGGAGAGCAGCTTGAGGATGAACGGATTGGCATCCACTATCACCCCGGTTTCCGCATCGAGTATCAGGATGCCATCCTTGGCGGCCTCGAAAAGCCTGCGGTAACGCGTCTCGCTTTCATGCACAGCCGCTTCCGCCAGCTTGCGATTGCGGATGCCGCGTTCTTCCGACAGCGCGCGTTGGATCGCGGGCGCGAGGCGTGCCAGACTGCCTTTCAGCACATAATCCCGCGCACCCAGCCTGAGCAGTTCCACCGCCGCCTCATCCCCCAGCGCCCCGGTCACCATGATCACCGGAATCTGCGGATGCATCCGGCGCGAGTATTCCAATGCCTCGCGGCCGTTATAGCCAGGCAGGCGGTAGTCAGCGATGACGATACCAGGATTGAACTCATCGAGCGCCTGCTCGAAGGCAGCGCGTGTATCCACCCGCAGCAAGGTAAATACCAGTCCGGCATCGCGCAGCTCGTTCTCCTCCAGCTCCGCATCGGAGAGCGTATCTTCCAGCAGCAGGATGCGCAGCGCCTCGACCGTGCGATCATCCATGGCTATCTGCCAAAACGGGAGAACGGTTGATCAGCAGCCAGTACAACCCCAGCTCAGACACGACTTTTGTGAATTCGTCGAAGTCCACCG
>JBGPPE010000097.1:0-10788 GCA_041488395.1 Gallionellaceae bacterium | reverse complement strand
TGGAGCCGGCAACTGCGTCCTTCAGCTTGCTGCCAACCTTGAATTTTGCAACTTTCTTGGCTGGGATTTTCAGTTCTTTGCCTGTGGCTGGGTTGCGGCCAATACGTGCAGCGCGAGATTCAACAGCGAACGTGCCAAAGCCGATCAGTTGAACGTTGTCGCCCTTTACCAGTGAAGACTGAACAGCAGCCATCAGCGCGTTCAGTGTTTCTTCAACATTGGTCTTGGTTTGTTTTGTGGACTTTGCTACTGCTTCAATCAGTTCTGCCTTGTTCATCTTGTTGACTCCCTTGTGGTTAAAAGACGACGCACTCTAGCAAGACATTTGAGCAATTACAAGATTCTGTAGCTTAATTGATAACAATTAGCTACAGCCAGCTTTGCCAGGCCATAGAAAAAAGCTGCTGGAGGGCTGGGCAATGGGCCTGATGCAAGCTGCCTGATGTGTTGTAATATGTTGTATTTATTTGAATATATTATTTATTTTTGGGTGATTGCGAGGTTGTTGGTGTGATGGCTTGGGCAATTTTCAATTTAATGTATCGAAATATAAACAGATGATGATAGAGGGGCGGTAAACAAAATTAAGCACGGCAAGGCCAGCTATCAAGCTGTAGAGGCGCTCTATGGCGCGCGTCTGTGCACAGGGCTATATGTGGGGACATGTCTTGCATTAATATTTATTTCCTGAGAGCATGAAGAACTTTTGTCGCAGCAAACAAAAAGAGAGCGGCCGAACCAGCGCGCGCAAGGTGCTGCTGGTCCTGTGCCGTTAGTGGGCCAATTAACCAGGGGCGATGTAAATGCTAGTGAAATTGTTGCGGCTATTCTTTAAAGTACTTTTTCGCATTACAGTCAACAGCAGCGGTCAGGCTATTCAGCCTGGCAAGCTTTTAATCATTGCCAATCATGAATCATTTCTGGATGGTTTGCTGCTAGGACTTTTTCTCCCGTTCCGTGCCACCTTTGTCGTACATACCGGAATACTCAAACTCTGGTACTTCCGTTTGATCCTGCGTCATGTGCCACATCTGGCGGTGGATCCTACCAGTCCGCTGGCGATGAAAAAGGTGATCAAGCTGCTGGAAGAAGGCAAGCCCGTGGTGATTTTTCCTGAGGGACGCATTACGGTAACCGGGAGTCTGATGAAGGTTTATGACGGCCCGGCTTTTGTCGCCGCCAAGAGCGGTGCAACCATCTTGCCGGTCAGGCTGGATGGGCCGGCACGATCCTATTTCAGCCGGCTTTCCGGCAACTATCCGCGCACATTTTTCCCCAAGATCACCCTGACGATGCTCAAGCCGGAATTCATTCCCATGCCGGATGCAGCCAGCGCCAAGCTGCGCCGGCGCAAGGCGGGCGAAGCAATGCGGCGCCTGATGCAGGAAATGCTGTTTCATTCGCAACCGGTGCAGACTTTGTTCAGCGCGTTTCTGGATGCTATCGACACCTACGGGAAAAATACCCGCCTGCTGGAAGATATGAAGCAGGAAGAGGAATCCTATGGTCAACTGCTGACGAAAAGCCTGGCACTCGGGCGCATGATAAGCAAAATTTCCAGCCCGGATGAAACTGTGGGGGTATTGCTGCCCAATGTGAGCGGCACCATCTGCCTGATCTTTGGCATGAGTGCCATGCGTCGCACGCCGGCCTTGCTGAACTACACGGCAGGCACGCAAGGCATGCAGAATGCCTGTGTGGCAGCGAGGGTGGGCACGATTGTTACCTCGCGCGCCTTTCTGCAGACGGCTCGCCTGAGCGACACGGTGGCGGCCATAGCCAATGTGCGCGTGCTCTATCTGGAAGATTTGCGCGAGCAGTTTGGCTGGCTGGATAAACTCTGGCTACTTGGCTATGCGCGTTGGTGGCCACGCCAGGTAGCCTTGCGCAGTGTTCCTGACGATCCCGCGGTGGTGCTGTTTACCTCGGGCTCGGAGGGTAAGCCCAAGGGGGTCGTGCTGTCACACCGGGCTATACTGGCCAATATTGCGCAAATTCGTTCTGTAATCGACTTCTCACCTGACGATAAATTTCTGGTGGCATTGCCGCTGTTTCACGCCTTTGGCCTGACCTGCGGCGGCATCATGCCGCTGGTAACAGGCTCCAGGATTTTTCTCTATCCCTCACCGCTGCACTACCGTGTAATTCCGGAAGTCATCTATGACCGTAACTGCACGGTGTTGTTTGGTACCAGCACCTTCCTCGGCAATTATGCAAAATTTGCCCACCCCTATGATTTCTACCGCTTGCGCTATGTGGTGGCCGGTGCAGAAAAACTGAACGAAGAGGTGCGCAAAATCTGGATGGAAAAATTCGGGCTGCGCATATTGGAAGGCTATGGTGCCACCGAATGTGCGCCGGTCATCGCGGTGAATACGCCAATGGCCTGTCGCGCCGGCACGGTAGGTCCCTTGCTGCCGGGCCTGGAATACAAACTGGTCACGATCCCTGGCATCGAGCGCGGCGGCGTGCTGCATGTGCGTGGCCCCAACGTGATGAGCGGCTATTATCTCTACGATAATCCTGGCGTGCTCAAGGCGCCGAGTTCTGAGATTGGCGACGGCTGGTACAGCACAGGAGACGTGGTGGAAATCGATGAGGACGGCTTTGTGCGGATCCTCGGCCGGGTGAAGCGTTTTGCTAAAGTGGCCGGAGAAATGGTGTCACTGGAGGTGGTGGAACAGATCGCCAATCGCGCATCTCCTGCTTTTCAGCATGCCGCCAGCACGCAAACCGATGCGCAGCGCGGCGAGAATATTGTCCTGTTCAGCACCGACGCAGCGCTGACCCGTGATACGCTGAAAACCGCGGCCAGGGAACTCGGCAGTCCGGAACTGGCAATCGCGCGCAAAATTATTTGCCTGAAGGAGCTCCCCCTGCTCGGTACCGGCAAAACCGATTACATCAGCCTGAAAAACATGGCCGAAGCCGCATAATGAAACGCCGTACCTTTCTGGCAGCACTCCCCCTGCTGGGGCTGACTGCGGCCGGTAGTGCGGCGGCCCGTTACTGGCCGGAGCAGGGTTTTACCAATCAATGTTTCGCCAACTTGCCCGAGTCGATTGCCAATCATGAGTTGATCAAGGCTGCCTGGAATGGGCTTGCTGTCGCGCAAGTCTGGGATTGCCATACCCATCTGGTCGGCTCGGGCGACTCAGGCAGCGGCGCGTGGTTCAGCCCGCATATGGACAGCCTGAGGCATCCCATCCTGCATTTGCAGAAGCTGTTCTATCTTAATGCCGGTTGCATCCATGATGCGCCGGGCCAGATAGATCTCAGCTATGTGGCACGTATGCGCAACCTGATTGAGGGCATGCGTCCCGGCTTCAAGGCCATGCTGTATGCCTTTGACTGGCATTACGATGAACAGGGCAGGGTGCAGCAGGAGCATTCCCTCTTCCATATTCCCAACAGTTATGCTGCCTCGGTGGCACATCAGTATCCGGGCCAATTCGAGTGGGTCGCCTCCATTCACCCTTATCGTGGGGACTGTATTGCAGCCTTGCATTCCGCAATCGAGAAAGGTGCGCGTGCCATTAAATGGCTGCCTTCAGCCATGGGCATTGATCCGCTTTCGTCCCGCTGCGATCCTTTTTATGAGGCGCTGGCGAGTTCCGGCTTGCCTGTCATCAGCCATGCCGGCCGTGAAATGGCGGTGCAGGGTGGCACGCAGGATTATGGCAATCCATTGCGTTTACGTCGTGCACTGGACCATGGTGTACGCGTGGTGATTGCGCATTGTGCTTCGGATGGAGATGATAGAGACATTGATGCCGGCACGAACGGCCGCGTGGTGCGTAGCTACGACCTGTTTGCACGCATGATGGATGAACAGCGCTATCAGAAGCTATTATTTGGCGACATTTCGGCATTGACCCAGCGTAATCGTGCCTGGGCGCTGAGGCTGGTATTGCAGCGCAGCGATTGGCATGCACGCTTGTTGAATGGCTCGGATTATCCTTTGCCAGGCGTCATGCCGCTGTTTGCGCCATCCTCCTTTGCGGCTGAAGGTTTGCTGGCTGAGGAGAGTGTGCCGGTGTTGCACGAGATACGTCAGCACAACCCACTGTTATTTGACTTTGTATTGAAGCGCAGTCTGCGCTTGGGGGAGCAGCGCTTTTCCGCCAGTATTTTTGAAACACGCAAATTTTTCGAGGGGATTGCAACATGAGTGAGCAGCATCAGGCAACACAACATTACGCTTTGTTTTCACGCGGCATGTCGGCAGTCATGATTGCGCAGTTCCTGTCCGCGATGGCAGATAACGCGCTGCTGTTTGCTGCCATTGCGTTGCTGAAGCTGAACCATGCGCCGGATTGGCTGACGCCGGTGCTGCAGGAGGTGTTTGCCTTTGCCTTCATTATTCTGGCACCGTTTGTCGGCCCGTTTGCCGACGCTATTCCCAAGGGCAGGGCGATGCTGATCGCCAACACCATGAAGTTTCTGGGGGCGGGGGCCATGTTGGCCGGGCTGAATCCCTTGCTGGCCTATAACCTGGTGGGCATTGGTGCGGCGGCCTATTCGCCGGCCAAATACGGCATTCTGGGAGAGATGGTGGGAGCGGACAAACTGGTCAAGGCAAACAGCCTGATGGAAGGGTCGACCATCGTGGCCATCCTGCTGGGAGCCGTATTGGGCGGCGTGCTGGCTGACTGGTCGGTCAGCGGAGCACTGGCTGCCGTGGCGGCATGTTATTTACTGGCTGCGATGGCCAACCTGTTTATCCCCAAGCTGCCTGCGGCGCACACCGGTGAGCATCTAGCTTTTTTGCCACTGATCAAGGATTTCTGGATTTCACTGCGCACGCTGATGAAAAATCCGGATGCACGTTTTTCCCTGATCGGCACCAGCGTATTCTGGGGCACCGGCAGCACACTGCGTTTCCTGCTGGTGGCGTGGGTTCCGGCTGCACTGCTGATTATGGATAACCAGACCCCCGCCAATCTGAGTGGAGTGGTGGCCATCGGCATCGCCATGGGGGCTGCCGCGGCCGCGCGTTATGTGCATCTGCACACGGTCAACCGAGCCTTGCCAGCAGGTCTGCTGATTGGCTTGCTGATTGTCGTATTTGCCCATATTACCAACATGCCGGCCGCAGTGGTGATGCTGGTGCTGATAGGCGCCTGTGGCGGCTTTTATGTGGTACCGCTGAATGCCTTGTTGCAGGAACGCGGCCATCAAACTGTGGGCTCTGGTCATGCAATTGCAGTGCAGAATTTTTTTGAAAACTTCAGCATGATGCTGATGGTGGGAATTTACGTTCTGATGACCAGGGCAGGTCTTTCTGCGGTTGCTGCAGCGACGGGGTTTGGTGTGCTGGTAACGCTTGCGATCGGTATGCTGAGCTGGGTGAGGATCAGGCAGGTAAAGTCATAAAGCTGCTTAAGCCAGTCGCTGCGGTTTTCCCAGATAAAAGCCCTGTACATGAGTGAACCCAACCGCAGTGACTTTCTGCAGCATCTCTTCAGTTTCTATACCCTCAGCGACCATTTGATAGCCGGCATTCCTGGATCAAATGGGCCAGATTGCAACTCTGCCTTTACCGTGCAGAAAGTCCGCACTCGTGTTGAGTAGATGTTACATTTAAGATGATTCCACTGTATTGTTTCTCTTCGCCCACTCGGCGATAAGGTTGCCTACCGCAGGGTTCACCAGATAGCCATAGGAACGATGGCTGTTCAGTCCCTCATTGCTGCGGAAAAAATTGTAGATTCCCTGGCAGTGGTCCTCTATGGATTCAACCACCCCTTGTTCACGCATTGCTTTGAAACTGTCGTGAAGATTGCGGTTCAGGGCTGCAAGGTCCCCTTCGGCCGAGACATTGATCCAGTGACTGATCAAATTTGGGTAGCTCTTCTTGTTTTTGCTATTCATTCCCAACAGATGATGTTGAACGTAGTGCATCCCAAGCGGGCTGCCAAGCGTCAGAAAATCCACTTTGCCATGCAAACCTTCCTGATGGGTCAACTCCCATAAACTGTCGTAGGCAATGACAGAGCCCAGGCTGTGGCCGATCAGCAGAATCGGCTCCTGCTTTTCCAGCAGGGGACGCAGGGTGTGTTTGAGCAATTTGCGTATCTCGCTGGCGACGTTATCCGTGTTGTCAAAATAGCGCCTGATTTCCTTGTCAGTACTCTGCGCTTCTGTCGGCAAGAAGCGTATCAATGCCGGCACATGATCGGCCAAATTCAGAATCAAGCGGCTAAATCGGACATCCCAGGAATGTGCTTCACGAATATCCTGCTTGTCGGGCCCGTGCTTGTGCAGCAGGGCGTCAATCCAGGGGATTTCGCGAGTGATATCCTTGTACCTGTGATAGTAGATGTAATTCCAGCTGACGAGATGGAAGTGTATGTCGTGCGCCTGAATTGTCTCTGCCGCAGCGTTATCTGCGCGGCGAACCCCTTCAACCAGTGTGCTCCAGAGCAGTTTCCGGTGCTGCACGGATCTGGGCTTGGGATTCTTTCCGGGTACAAAAATGATGTGTTTGCTCATGAGATTTCGTTTGACAGCATGTTGCATAGTTTAGCTAAAGCATAGCTTACCGAATGAAAAGTATACAGAATGTGCAGGGGAAGGGGAGCGCAGGTGCTAACAGCGAAATGGGGCCGGTGCAAATGAACCACATGTCAGAAGGAATTATTCCGCTTTATAATTAACCTGGAGTATTTCTGAAAGTATATGGAATGAGAAATTTATTGCGCTTCAACATTGGTTCGGTCATACGGCGTGTGTTGGGAAGGCAAAGGGGGGCGCAGATCGAGCCTCAACAACTAGCCGATAATATCGAGGAGAAAGAAACCAAAATAGTTCCTTCTTCTTTAGATACAGGCGCGGCGACAAATCTTGAGATTAATAATGAACCTCTGCATTTGCTTGTCTGGACGGTAGAGCGCGATCGTTATGGCGTGAGGGGGCGTGCGCTGTGTACAACGGTGGAGGTGCATGAGGGCGATGCAGTGTATTTGTGTCAGGGTGTGCAGGGATATGTTCTGAATTCACCTAATGGGGAAACCGTTGTGATTGAAGCGCGAACAGGTGGACTGGTTGGTTACACGCTGGAGACCGTATTGGATGGCATCAGGGATATGCCAATTAGTGAACTGGTCAAACAAATCGACAGCGGAAAAAAAGAGTTTGATCGAATGAGACAGCTCGAATTGTCCAATGCCATGTTCTGGCGTGCACTAAAGATGAGTGATGAAGATCAATCATCCATCGCGGAATATGATTAACGCCGGTTTCAATGGGATAGATTTTCTTAATAGCGCTCAGAGCCGTGGATAGCCGGCGAATAATATCTGTTGCAATCATTGTGATGTCGAGTGGGGTAGTGAGGCTATATGGCAAATTAAATAATGGCCGATTTGGCATATAATGCCGGCCTTATTTAGCACCAGGCTTCCTCATCTGTTCGTGGGGACTCAATCAATTGTGCATGTTTCGCCTCCAGGGCTTGCGCCCAGGGTTTGAATCTGTGCTTCGCCAGTGTGCCTACTCAATATCAACAGGAGCAGGGTTTTGCATTACGATTTGTCGTCCATCATAAAAACTGTCCCGCACCAGGCTGACCGAACAAATATGGCTGGACAAGCGAGGTTTTCAGTTTTACCCAGCCTGCTGGCTGGGCTCTGCATAGTAGCTGTCGTCCAGCAAGCCATGGCCGCAACTGAAATAAATTATGAATCGCAGGCTTCCTTGAGGGTAACTGGAGCAAGTGAGCCAAGGCAAGTCACTGGCTCGCCCAGTCAAGAGAGCCCGGCAAACGCTCATATTCAAATTGCAGAAGTAGGTCTGGACTCCACCCTGCGTTTCGGTCCAACCAAGGAACCGCTGTCTGATGTGCTTGGCAATAACGGAGATGCCGGGCTGGGTGTGGCATTGCGTTTCGAGGACTCACTCTATCAGGGGGGCGGAATCCGTTATGACCTGGTGCCGCTTTATCTGTATGAGGGCGAACGCTTCTACTTGCAGGCCTATCGAGTCGGGATGAAGTTTCAGCCCAAGCCAACGCAACGCTATGACATGTTTCTGGCACATCGTTTTGAAGGCTATCCATATGATGTGATTCCAGCCAGCCTGGCCGGGATGGCGGCACGTAGCCCGGGCCTGGATGCAGGCATCAGTTACCGCTGGAAAGAGCCATGGGGAAATTATTTTGTAGAGTACCTGCGCGATGTTTCCGGCACTTCGCTGGGTAGCGAATTTCAGGTTGGCTTCAACTATGACATTCGCAGGGATGGACTGATACTGACACCCAATATCGTATTCTCGGTGCGAGATGCCAAACTGAATGACTATTACTATGGCGTGCGGGCTGATGAAGCAACGGCTACCCGTCCTGCTTATCAGGCAGGTGCAGGCCTCAATACGCGACTTGGCATCGATGCGCGCTATGATTTAACTCCACACTGGCGCCTGATGGGGGGAATTTACACTACACGCTGGACGGACGAAGTTCGCTTCAGCCCCATTGTGGAAACTCGTGCCCAAGTTGGTGGATTTGTTGGCCTGGGCTACGACTTCGAGCCGGAGAAACGGCCGATGGAGGCATCTTCACCGCTGATCGTCAAAGTGCTGTATGGCAAGGCAACTGACTGCAATCTCCCTCCCATCATGGCACTAAGCTGTACCTCGACGGATACAGTTGACCATACCAGCGTGACTGGTCTGGAGCTGGGCAAGCCATTTTTTGATAACTTTAATGGCTGGCCACTCGATTTTGTGGGCTACATCGCTGTTTTGAATCACAACGAGCAGGGCTTACAGCCTGATTTCCTGCAATTCAATGCGTATATGAAGGCCTATTATTACGGTTTCCCCTGGAGTGACCGCGTGCGCACAAGGATCGGTTTTGGCGCCGGTATTTCCTATGCGCAAAGCATTCCCTATGTGGAAGCACGTGATCAGATGTTACGGGGCCGTAACACATCCAAGCTACTGAATTATCTTGATCCCAGTATCGACGTGAGTGTGGGGGATCTGTTCGGCATACGCTCGCAGCGCGAGACATATTTTGGTTTTGGCGCGACGCACCGTTCGGGTATTTTCGGAACTTCGCAAATGCTGGGCAATGTCGATGGCGGCTCGAATTACATCTATACCTATCTGGAATGGCGGATGTAAACATGGCAGCAATGCCGGGATTAGCGCGTATTTAATTATGTGCAAATATTTATCCGCAGAGCGCAGACAAATTTTAATTGGGAGAATGGTAATGGCAACAGTTGAATTGAATCATGGCAATTTTGAGGAAGTTGTAACCAGTAACGATATGGTAATCGTGGATTTCTGGGCGCCATGGTGTGGTCCGTGCAAATCCTTTGGTCCGGTGTTTGAACAAATGTCGGAAAAATTTCCGAGTGTAGTCTTTGCCAAAGTGAATACAGAGGTTGAGCAGGAAATTGCCAGAGATTTCAACATCCGCTCCATTCCGACCCTGATGGTGTTCCGTGAGAACGTCATTATCTACTCTGAAGCTGGCGCACTGCCGGCCTCAGGCCTGGAGCAGCTGGTTGAACAGGCTCAGAAACTGGATATGGCTGAAGTGCACAATCAAATCGCTGCTCAGCAGTCTGCGCAGGCCTGATAAGCTGCGCCCCCAGAGAGACAGCACTACTGACGTCTCTCTGTCTAAAGGAAACGATCCAGTAGCTTGCGGCTGGTTGTATCCAGACTGTGCAGATCCCGTATCAGGAAATGAATCCCGTTGCTGTCGGCAATCAGCAGGGTTGACACATTTAAACGGCGTATGTCGTCTTCGCCTTTGAGCACAAAGGTGGTGCGGCCGCGGTCGGTATCTACCGACCAGGCGGATGGGGTGGCAAAGCTGGAAACATGGTGCAGCCTGCTGATTTCCGGCATGAATTCGCGGCTTGCGAGCTCTTCTTGCAGAAGATTTCTTGTCGCTTCCGGCAGCGTGCCCAGTTGCTCGATCCAGACCAGTTCATGGCCATCCGCAGTAACGATAGCAATACCTTCTGTGGGTGCTGAAATCGGAAAGGCTCTGACTGGAACGACCGATTCAAAGGTGCTGCCATCATGATCGGTGTATACCAGTTTCCCCAAAGGGCTACGGTGCAATTGAAAATCCTGCATGGCTAGTTCCACTCCTTGTCGTCCAGATCCGCATCTACATTGCGTGCTTGGGCCTGGTAAAGCTGATAATAAGCACCCTCTTTGGCCATGAGTTCATCGTGGTTGCCGACCTCGACAATCTGTCCGCGATCCAGCACGACCAGACGATCAGCGCGGCGCAGGGTCGACAGGCGGTGTGCAATGGCGATGGTGGTGCGCCCCTTGACCAGATTATCCAGCGCCTTCTGAATTTCTTTTTCCGTGGTCGAGTCTACCGATGAAGTGGCTTCATCGAGTATCAGTATGCGCGGGTTAATGAGTAGCGCACGTGCAATGGAAATGCGCTGACGTTCACCGCCCGACAGGGATTGGCCGCGTTCACCGGCCAGCGAGTCGTAACCATGCGGCAGGCGCAGGATAAACTCATGTGCGTGAGCAGCCCGTGCTGCGGCGATAATTTCTGCACGAGTGGCGCCGGGTTTGCCGTAGGCAATATTGTCGGCAATGGTGCCAAAGAACAGGAAAGGTTCTTGCAATACCAACCCGATATTGCGACGATATTCGGAAACGGGCAGTGAGCGGATATCCACGCCATCCAGACGAATCGCGCCTTCAGACACATCATAGAAGCGGCAGATCAAATTGACCAGGGTGCTCTTGCCGGAGCCACTGTGGCCAACCAGGCCGATCATCTCACCCGGCGCAATGGTC
>JBGPPE010000096.1:0-10897 GCA_041488395.1 Gallionellaceae bacterium | reverse complement strand
CGCCGAACAGGTCGGTCTCGGTTTCTTCGCGGAAATTGGTTTCAATCACGCCACCCTTGGTGCCGCCGTTGGCAGCTGCGTAGGACAAGGCGATGTCCTTGGCCTTGCCGCTCTTGTCCTGGTAGACGGCGATCAGTGTCGGCACGCCGCCACCCTTGAGGTATTCGGAACGCACGGTGTGGCCTGGGCCTTTCGGGGCGATCATGATCACGTCCACGTCGGCGCGCGGCACCACCTGGTTGTAGTGCACGTTAAAGCCGTGGGCGAAGGCCAGAGCAGCGCCGGCTTTCATGTTGGGCGCCACTTCGTCGTTGTAGACCTGGGGAATATTTTCGTCAGGCAGCAACATCATCACGACGTCGGCATTTTTAACGGCAGCAGCCACTTCAGCCACTTTCAGGCCGGCCGCTTCAGCTTTTTTCCAGGAGGCGCCGCTCTTGCGCAGGCCTACTGTCACGTTCACGCCGGACTCTTTCAGGTTCTGTGCATGGGCGTGGCCTTGTGAGCCGTAGCCCACAATGGTGACCTGCTTGCCTTTGATCAGTGAGAGGTCAGCGTCTTTGTCGTAATAAACTTTCATGGTGTTTCCCTTAGGTTATTTTCAATTCAGTGATTCAGCAGCCCGGGCTGGATTAATCTCGCCCGGTCTTACAATTTCAATACACGGTCGCCGCGGCCGATGCCCGATGCGCCCGTGCGTACCGTTTCCAGTATCAGGGTACGGTCGATCGCCTGCAGAAAGCTGTCCAGCTTGGTGCCGGTGCCGGTCAGCTCGATGGTGTAGGTGCGGTCGGAAACATCGATGATGCGGCCACGGAAAATGTCTGCCATACGCTTCATTTCTTCACGTGCCGCGCCTTCGGCACGCACCTTGACCAGCATCAGCTCGCGCTCGAGATGCTCGCCCTCGCTCAGGTCCATCACCGCCACTACTTCAATCAGCTTGTTCAGCTGTTTGTTGATTTGCTCGATGATTTCGTCGGAGCCGCGCGTCACAATGGTCATGCGCGACAGGGTTTCATCCTCGGTCGGGGCAACGGTCAGCGATTCAATGTTGTAACCGCGTGCCGAAAACAGCCCGGCCACACGTGACAAGGCGCCCGCCTCGTTTTCCATCAGCAATGAAATAATATGGCGCATTTAGATATCCTCCGCCATCAGCACGTCCGACAGCCCTTTGCCGCCGGGAACCATGGGGAACACGTTCTCGGTCGGGTCGGTACGGAAGTCCAGGAACACCAGGTCATCCTTGCGTGCAAACGCTTCTTTCAGGGCACCTTCCACATCCGACGGCTTGTCCACGCGGATACCCACGTGGCCATAGGCCTCGGCCAGCTTCACGAAGTCAGGCAAGGCATCCATGTAAGACTCGGCATAGCGGTTGCCGTGAAAGAATTCCTGCCACTGCCGCACCATACCGAGGTAACGGTTATTCAGGGCAATCACCTTGATCGGCAGGCGGAACTGCTTGCAGGTGGAAAGCTCCTGGATGTTCATCTGGATGCTGCCCTCGCCGGTCACGCAGGCCACGGTCGCTCCCGGATGGGCCAGTTGCACACCCATCGCTGCGGGCAGACCGAAGCCCATGGTGCCCAGACCGCCGGAGTTGATCCAGCGCCGTGGCTGGTCAAACTTGTAATACTGCGCTGCCCACATCTGGTGCTGCCCCACGTCCGAGGTAACAAACGCCTCGCCACGAGTGATTTCGTACAGCTTTTGCACCACAAACTGCGGCTTGATCACCTCAAGTGAATTCTTGTAAGTCAGCGAATTGCGACTGCGCCATTCATTGATCTGGCTCCACCACGGCGCAATGGCCGCGGCATCGGGCTTTTGCCGGCTGCTGTGCAGCAATGCCAGCAGATCCTGCAACACATGGGCAACATCGCCCACCAGTGGCACATCCACCTGCACGCGCTTGGAAATCGAGGCCGGATCAATATCAATGTGGATGATCTTGCGCGGAACAGAAGCAAAATGCTGCACATTACCGATCACACGGTCGTCAAAGCGGGCGCCCACTGCCAGCAGCACGTCGCAATTCTGCATTGCCATATTGGCTTCCAGAGTGCCATGCATACCCAGCATGCCGAGGAATTGCTTGTCCGTCTCGGGATAGCCGCCCAGCCCCATCAGGGTGCTGGTGCAGGGAAAGCCCAGCAGTTTCACCAGCTCCGTCAATGGCTTGGCACCCTCCGACAGGATCACGCCGCCGCCGGTGTAAATCATCGGGCGCTTGGCTTCCAGCAGCAACTGTACCGCCTGCTTGAGCGCACCAACTTCAGCCTTCTGGGCCGGGTTGTAGGAGCGGATGGAAACCGTTTTGGGGTAATCGAACTCCGCCTTGGCGAGAGAAATATCCTTGGGAATATCCACCAGCACCGGGCCCGGACGACCACTCTTGGCCAGATAGAACGCCTTCTTGATGGTGATGGCGATATCTTTTACGTCCTTGACCAGGAAGTTGTGCTTTACGCACGGACGTGTGATGCCGACCGTATCCACTTCCTGGAAGGCGTCTTCGCCAATATAGCTGGTAGGGACCTGACCGCTGATTACCACCATGGGAATCGAGTCCATATAGGCCGTCGCAATCCCGGTAACCGCATTAGTCACGCCGGGACCGGAAGTTACCAGCGCCACACCGACCTTGTCAGTCGAGCGCGCATAGCCATCAGCCGCATGCACTGCAGCCTGCTCGTGGCGCACCAGAATGTGCTTAACCTTCTCCTGATTGAAGAGCGCGTCGTAAATAAACAGCACCGCCCCGCCCGGGTAGCCGAATACGTATTCAACCCCCTCTTCCTGCAAACAGCGTATCGCTATTTCTGCGCCCGTCAATTCCATGTCAGACTACCTTAGCAAGCATTAAATTAAAGAACCGTGCAAGATAAAGGGTAGACACGTTTTGGTCAACCCCCGAGCATCACAGGGTAATTGCATCACCCCCGTGATGCCGCAGATTTGGTAATATGCGCGGCCTGATTACAAGAGGGGTAAGCAAACTGGCCAGCCATCATGAACTTTCAGCATTTCTCACCGAAATTGAGCGGCGCGCCTATAAACAGGCCATGTTCGCGATACGGGACGAGCATGTAGCGCTGGATATCGTTCAGGACGCCATGCTCAAGCTGGCCGAGAAATATGGCGACAAGCCAGCGGCCGAATTGCCCCTGCTGTTTCAGCGCATCCTGCAAAACACCATCCGCGACCATTATCGTCGGCAGAAGGTTCGCTCAATGTGGACCACGCTGATGTCTTCGCTGATTCCCCAGCATGACGAAAGCGATTTTGATCCGCTGGATACCCTGCAGGACAAGGACAACAACAGCCAGGCCGCGCGTCCGGATGACGCACTGGGACAAGCGCAAACGCTTGCCCTGATTGAAGATGAACTGAAAAAACTACCGGCCCGTCAACGCGAAGCCTTCCTGCTGCGTTACTGGGAGGACCTGGATACTGCAGAAACTGCAGCCGCCATGGGTTGCTCCGAAGGCAGTGTCAAAACACATTGTTCTCGTGCAACACATACGCTCGCAGCGGCCCTGAAGAAGAAAGGAGTGCATATATCATGAAAAAAGACTTAAACCATCACTCTATCAAACAGTTACTTGATCTCTCCACGACCCGGATCAAGCCCTCTACGCTGAACAAGTTGCAGGCAGCGCGCATGCGCGCGCTCGAACACCAGCGCATTGCTCGCAGCGCTCCGGTATTGTCGTGGCTGGGGCATTCCGGTACACATGGCAGCGGCGCACACCATTGGTCCAGGCGGTTGAACTGGGCGCTGGTTGTATTGTTTGTTGCCTGCCTGTTCAGTGGCGCGGCCTATTGGCAAAGCAGTATTGCCGAGCATGACACCAGTGAAGAGGATATTGCCATTCTGACGGATGACTTGCCCCTGCACGTTTACGTAGACCCGGACCGTTAATGCGCATTATCCGCAAGCTGATTATTGCAGCCAGCCTCCTCGCCCTGACAGCTACACCAGCGCTGGCCGCCTCGCATCCGTGGGCAAAACTTACGCCCATGCAGCGCGAGGCGCTGGCTCCGCTGGCCCAGCAGTGGGACACCCTGCCCGAAATTCAGCAAAAACGCCTGCTGAATACGACCAAGGCCTACCCCGGCCTGACTCCCGAGAAAAAAGAACGCTTTCAGAACCGCCTGGCCGAATGGAGCAAGCTCACGCCCGAGCAGCGCCAGCGCGCCCGCGAAAAATATCGCGCACTGCGCAAAATCCCCCCGGAGAAACGTGAGGCCATCAAGCAAATGGCCAAACAACGCGAGCTGGAAAAATCTGCCGCCTCGTCTCCAGCCAGCACTTCCCCGGCTGCCCGCTAACCCTGGATGGCCAAAATAACCCGGTCCCTGAGTAACAGGTAACACACTGACACGCCGCTCAGCGCCGCTCGGTGTGCCACAGCATGCCTGCCGCGAGCAGCAGGAACAGCCAGAATATTGCCGTTGCACTCCACAGCGGCTGCCAATCATTCAGCGAACCCAGATAGGCAAACAGCCTGCCGACAAAATGGAATGACAGGCCAAGTACAATTCCGGCAAATATCTTCCCGCTAACCCCACCCGCGCGTCGCTGATGCGAGGCAAAGGGCAACGCCAGCAACATCATCACCAGCACGGCCAGGGGGTAGACCACCCGGTTCCACATCGCAATCTCATAACGTGTTGTTTTCTGATGATTTTCCTTGAGGTGCTGGGTATACAGATAGAGATTCCAGGCGGACATCTGCTCCGGCACCACCAGCAGCACACTTAAAATCTCGGGAGTCAGCACGGACAGCCATTCCTGCTGTGGCCGGCTACCTACCGCCACGCCCTGCTTGTCGAAACGCGTTTGCGTCACTCCCTCCAGTTGCCAGCGCCCTTCCTCCTGATAGGAGGCACGCTGCGCGGCAGTAATCGCCTGCAGATGATAGGTGTCATCAAACTCATAAATACTGACCCCCAGCAGCGACGTGTCCGGCAACACATTTTTGACATTGACGAAGCTGTGTTCATCTTTCACCCAGACACCCGAGCGGAATTCCTTGAGCGAAACCTGTGCATTCTGAGCGCGCAGGCGCAACTCCTGCGCCAGACGGTCACTCGGCGGTGCAACAAATTCGCCGCAGATGAAACTCAGCACGACCAGCGGCAGGCCTATTTTGAGCAGGGCACCTATCATCTGCCGCAGCGAAGCGCCCGAGCTGCGGTAAATGGTCAATTCCGAGCTCATCGCCATCTGTACCAGCGCAAAAATTGTGCCTATTAATACGGCCACCGGGAACAGCTCGTAGATATGTCCGGGTATGGTCAGCAATACAAACAGCATCACGTAGCCCAGGTTGTAATTGCCTGTTCCCATCACGTTCAGCTCGTTGATCAGATCAACAAAAGCAAACAGCATGATCAGGGCGGCAAACACCAGCGCCATACTGGAGTAAATTTCGCGTGCCAGATAACGGGTCAGCAGCTTCATCGCAGCAATCGCCTCCATGAATACACGGTCATGCGATGGTAAAACCATAGCGCGACGACAACCAGCATAGCCACATGCAGCCCCAGCAGTCCCATGCTCGGGCTCATTTTTTCCTGCCCCACCCAGGTGTTGGTCACACTGATCAGGTTGTTGTAAACCATGTAAATCACCAATGCCGCCATTAAATTGAGCGAACGCCCCGCCCGCGGGTTAACAAAACTCAAGGGGATGGCCAGCAGCGCCAATATCAGCGCACTGATCGGCAAGCCCAGGCGCCAGTGCAGCTCGGACAGATTCCAGGGCGTCTGGTTTTGCAGCAGATACAGTGTGGTGTAGGCCTTGGGGCTGGGGGTTTTCTGTTTGGTTTCGGCAGCTTCAATGCGCATGGCGTAGCGCTCGAATTCCACAATGCGGTAATCCTGCTGGCCCGGCACTCCCTCATAGCGCCGGCCATTCAGCAATACCAGGAAACGGTCGCCGTTCGGCGCGGTTTCCTGAAATCCCTGCTTGGCTACCATGCTGCCCACTTTGCCCTGCTCAACCGACTGGACAAAGATATTGCCGACGCGATTGGTTTCCTTGTCCAGATTCTCCAGAAAGAACACGCGGTCAGCCTGCTTCGATTCGCGAAACACCCCGGGAGCCGCCACGGACACATCATTGGCATTGTCCAGCTTGTGCTTGATGTCATCCACCTTGGACATGGCCCACGGCGACAGCACCAGGCTCAGCAATGCAATAACGCTCACTACCGGCAGGGAAAACCACAGCACCGGGCGCATCCAGCGGGTCAGGCTGGTGCCTGTGCAAAACCACACCACCATTTCACTGTCGCTGTAACTGCGCGTCAGTGTCAGCAATACGGCCAGGAACAAACTGACCGAAAGCAGCACCGGCAAATAATTCAGCGCACTGAAACCCATCAGCACCAGCACCGCCTCTACCGGCAGAGAACCACCGACAGAATCGCCCAGCAGGCGAATCAGCTGGCTAAGAACCACAATGCCGAGGAGAATGGCGAACACCACACCGCCCATGGTGGCAAACTCCCGCACCAGGGCGCGATGAAACACACCGGAACGCAGCGGTTTAAGGCGTGGCGTTTTTGACTTTTGGTCTTGAGATTGCGGATAATCCAACATTGATCGTGGTACGAGGCAAAATAAGGAGAAGCGGGTGGAATTTAGCATAAAACAAGGCAATCCGGACAAGTTGCGTAGCGGCTGCGTGCTGGTTGGCGTATTTGAAGGCGGCAAACTGGCCGAGGCTGCACAGGCCCTGGACAAGGCTGCGCAACACTACCTCAGCGACATCATTGCGCACGGCGACATGACCGGAAAAAAGGCGTCGACACTGCTGCTGCACAACGTACCGCACATCCAGAGCGAGCGCGTATTGTTGCTGGGCCTGGGCAAGCGTGACGAATTGGGTGCAAGCCAATATCTCGACGCAGTGCGCGCTGCGATGCGCGCGCTGCAATCCACCAGCGCGAAAGATGCCGTGCTGTACCTGGCCGAATTGCCGGTAAACGGCCGCGATAGCGCCTGGTGCATTGCGCAGGCGGTACTGCTCGCGCACGAGACTGTCTATCGTTTCGATCGCCTCAAGAGCAAGACAGACAAAGACAAAAAAGCACCGAAGAAAATCCAGTTCGGCCTGCTTTCCGCCAAACCGGATGCCGCACTGGACGCCGCACTCAGTCACGCGGTTGCCATTGCGCAAGGCATGAAGCTGGCCAAGGATCTGGGCAATCTGCCGGGCAATGTCTGCACCCCGGGCTATCTGGCAGAACAGGCAGCAAGCCTGGCCAAGGCACATAAATCACTGAAAGCAACCGTGCTGGAAGAAAAAGACATGCAGAAACTCGGCATGGGCTCCCTGCTTTCTGTTGCACGCGGCAGTGATGAACCCGCCAAACTGATCACGCTGGAATATCGCGGCGCCGACAAAAAACAGAAACCCATTGTGCTGGTAGGCAAGGGGATTACCTTTGACACCGGCGGCATTTCGCTCAAGCCCGGCGCTGAAATGGACGAGATGAAATACGACATGTGCGGTGCAGCCAGCGTGCTGGGCACCCTGCAGGCCGTTGCCGCAATGGGGCTCAAGCTGAACGTGGTTGGCATCATCCCCGCCTCCGAGAACATGCCCGCCGGCAACGCCACCAAACCGGGCGACATCGTCACCAGCATGTCCGGGCAAACCATCGAAATCCTCAATACCGATGCCGAGGGGCGCCTCGTCCTGTGCGACGCACTGACCTATGCCGCCAAATTTGAACCGGATACCGTGATCGACATCGCCACCCTGACCGGCGCCTGCATTATTGCGCTGGGCCACGTCGCCAGCGGCCTGTACAGCAACCAGGACGCGCTGGCGCAGGAACTGCTGAGCGCCGGCGAACAAACCCAGGATCGCGCCTGGCACATGCCGCTGTGGGACGAATACCAGCCGCAACTGGACAGCAACTTCGCCGACATGCAGAACATCGGCGGCCGTGCCGGTGGCAGCATCACTGCGGCCTGTTTCCTGTCGCGCTTCACCAAGGATTACCGCTGGGCACATCTGGATATCGCCGGAACCGCCTGGAAATCCGGCAAGGACAAGGGGGCCACCGGCCGACCAGTACCGCTGCTCACCCAGTATCTGATCAACCGCGCCCCGCGCGGCAAGTAACACGGGCAGCCGCATGACCAAAGTGGATTTTTACACTGGCGTAGATGACAAACTGCGCACTGCCTGCCAGCTCAGCCACAAGGCCATGCAGAATGGCTTGCGCGTGCTGCTGCATACGCCGGATGAAAGAACAACTGAGGCACTGAACCAGCTGTTGTGGCAATACCCCGCCACAGCGTTCATGCCGCATTGCCGCAGCGATGACCGCGCAGCTGCAGAGATGCCGGTTATTGTCGGTCACCAGGGCGAACCATTTGCCCACAGCGACGTGCTGATCAGCCTGCATAACAGCTGCTTGCCGTTTTTCAGCCGTTTCGAACGCGTCATCGAGATCATCAGCAAGGACAGCGAAGATGCGCGCCTGGGTCGTGAGCGCTACGGCTTCTACCGTGATCGCGGTTATGCTTTGCGGCATTTCGATCTAAGCAATAAATCCTGAGCTGCAAATTTAACGGAGCCCTTCATGGCCAAAAATCCCCAAGACGACGGCGACTGGTCGTCACTGCCTGTTTTGACCGAAATCGTGGGTGATCTGCCCGCCGAAATTCCGCTGCTGACCGAAGAAGCACTTAACAGGCAAAAACTGGCCCCGGAAGAGGGCGTGCTGGAAATGTCGGCCGAAGAGATTGCCGCACTATTGGCACCGCAACTGGAAAAACAGTTGCGTGCAAAACTGAATAAACAATTTGAAGCCATGTGGCAGGAAACCTGGATGCAAGCCCGTGCCAGCCTGCCCGAGCTGATTCATGCGCAACTCAGCGCCGGCAGCAAAGGATTAGCTGGGAGCAAACAGCCTGCCCTTGATATAATTGCCCCTCGCACCGGCTCGACCGGCAGCAGGAAAGCCAGCAGCAAAACCAGCACCAGCAAACCCGGCAGTAAAGAGCCCAAGAACAAATAAGCCATCAACACCACCACCCAACAACTGAAATCATCCAGATTACTGAATAACATGGAACTCGCAAAAAGTTTTGACCCCCAGGCGATAGAAGCGCACTGGTACCCGACTTGGGAAAACGCCGGCTACTTCAAGGCCGGCATGGATACAGCCAGGCAGGACAACTTCTGCATCCTGCTGCCGCCGCCCAACGTGACCGGCACACTGCACATGGGGCACGGTTTCAACCAGACTATTATGGATGCGCTCACCCGCTACCACCGCATGCGCGGCGACAACACGCTGTGGCAGCCGGGCACCGACCACGCCGGCATTGCCACGCAGATCGTGGTGGAGCGCCAGCTGGATGGACAGGGCATCTCGCGCCACGACCTCGGACGCAAAAAATTCCTCGATAAAGTGTGGGAGTGGAAAGAATATTCCGGCGGCACCATCACCAGACAGATGCGCCGCCTCGGCACCTCGCCCGACTGGTCGCGCGAGCGTTTCACCATGGACGCAGGCCTGTCGCGCTCGGTTACCGAAACCTTCGTGCGCCTGTTTAACGAAGGCCTGATCTATCGCGGCAAGCGCCTGGTGAACTGGGACCCGAAACTGCACACCGCCGTGTCCGACCTGGAGGTTGCACAGGAAGAGGAAGACGGCTTCATGTACCACATCCGCTACCCGCTGGTCGAGCAAGACAGTGTGCGCGGACTGACTCACCTCACCGTTGCCACCACCCGCCCCGAAACCATGCTGGGCGACGTGGCGGTGATGGTGCATCCCGAAGACGAGCGCTACCAGCATCTGATCGGCAAAAGAGTGAAGCTGCCGCTGTGCGGGCGCGACATCCCGATTATTGCCGATGATTATGTGGACCGCGAATTCGGCACCGGCGTGGTAAAGGTTACCCCCGCGCATGACTTCAACGACTATGCGGTAGGCCAGCGCCACAAGCTGGAACCTATCTGCATCCTCACCCTCGATGCCAAAATCAACGAGCACGCGCCCGCCAAATATCGCGGCCTCGACCGCTTTGATGCGCGCAAGCAGATCGTTGCCGACCTGGAAACCGCCGGCGTGTTTGACAAAGCCGAGAAGCACAAACTCAAGGTACCGCGCGGTGACCGCACCGGCGTGGTGATCGAGCCGATGCTGACCGACCAGTGGTTTGTGGCAATGAGCAAGCCTGGCCAAGGAAAAGATGGCACTGAAGGCAAAAGCATCACTGCGCAGGCGCTGGAATGTGTTGCATCAGGTGAGATCAAGTTCCATCCGGAGAACTGGGTCAACACCTACAACCAGTGGCTGAACAACATCCAGGACTGGTGCATCTCGCGCCAACTGTGGTGGGGACACCAGATTCCCGCCTGGTATGGCGTCAACGGCGAAGTATTTGTCGCGCACGACGAGGCCGAAGCACGCCGACAGGCAGACAAGGCGGGCTACGCCGGGCAGCTCGACCGCGACAACGACGTGCTCGACACCTGGTTCTCTTCCGCGCTGTGGCCGTTCTCCACACTGGACTGGACACCGGAGTACCCGGCGAAATCGAATACCGCACTCGACCTCTATCTGCCTTCTTCGGTGCTGGTCACCGGCTTCGACATCATCTTCTTCTGGGTGGCGCGCATGGTGATGATGACCAAGCACATTACCGGCAAGATCCCGTTCAAGGATGTGTATGTGCACGGCCTGATCCGCGACGCGGAAGGCCACAAGATGTCCAAGTCCAAGGGCAACGTGCTCGACCCGATCGACCTGATTGACGGCATCAGCCTCGATGCGCTGGTAAAGAAACGCACCACCGGCCTGATGAACCCGAAGCAGGCGGAAAGCATCGAGAAGAAAACGCGCAAGGAATT
>JBGPPE010000095.1:0-11033 GCA_041488395.1 Gallionellaceae bacterium | reverse complement strand
CGCGGGAGTTATTCAATCAACTGGATTCCCGCCTGCACGGGAATGACGAGTCTGGCGTTACATTAAAACAGCAGAGGCCATAACGCCGACCCAGCTATGGCTCGCCAGCGCATTATCAAAAGCCGCAATGAATGTTAACCTGTCACGTTCAGAGTTTACCCATCTCACAAGTTCAATCATCAAATAAGGAAATTTCATGCCCTCAGTTCTGGATCAATCCGCGCTAGACCAGCTTTTCTGCGCCGCCCGCACCCACAATGCCTGGCAAAGCCGCCCAGTGGCCGATGAATTGCTGACCCGTGTTTACCACTCCATGCGCATGGCGCCTACCTCGGCCAATTGCTCACCGGCGCGCATCATTTTTGTGAGGTCGCAGGAAGCCAAAGAGAAACTCAGGCCGGCGCTGATGGAAGGCAACGTCGCCAAGACCATGGCGGCACCAGTGACCGCCATCATCGGCTACGACATGCGCTTCTACGAGAAAATGGGCCAGCTGTTTCCGCACGTGCCGGACGCACGCAGCTGGTTCGACAAGGATGAGCAGACCGCCTTCACCACCGCCTTCCGCAACGGCACGCTGCAAGGCGCTTACCTGATGCTGTCTGCCCGCGCCTATGGCCTGGACTGCGGCCCGATGTCGGGCTTTGACAATGCCATGGTGGACCAGCTGTTCTTTGCCGGCACCCATGTGAAATCCAACTTCCTGTGCAACCTCGGCTATGGCGACCCGGCCGGCTTGTTCCCGCGCAGCCCGCGTCTGTCCTTTGAAGAAGCCTGCAGCATCATCTAGAACTGCCCTGCTGCCCGGGGCTAACCTGCCCCGGCACAACTCCTAATGCATACCTCCATCATCGACACACTACGCGACCCGACAGTGCGCGATCTTGCCTGGGTCATCGGTTCTCCCGGATTGATCGAAGCGACCTATCCGGCTTACCAGGGCATGGTAGTGGGCGATGCGTGGTGCAGCGCGCAACTGCAGGCCAGTGCCGCCTGGCTGGCAGAGCTAGACCTGTCCCCTATCCCGCTGCACAATTTCATTGCCGCGCGCCCCACCCGCCGTCTCGGCCATTACTTTGAGGCGCTGATAGCCTTCTGGCTGGCGCACATGGCCGACACACAGCTCATCGCCAGCAACTTGCAGGTGCAGCAGGAACAGCGCACCCTCGGTGAGTATGATTTCCTGTTCCGCGATGCCAGCGCTGCAGTTTGCCATTGGGAAGCAGCGGTGAAGTTTTATTTGCAGGTGGAGCCACTGGCCGAACAACGCGCCTTCATCGGGCCGGGCACGCGCGACCGCCTGGATCTCAAGCTGGCGCGGGTTTTTCAGCACCAACTGCTGCTGGGTGGCACAGCGGCCGGACAGCAGGCTTTGCCCCAGGGCGTGCAACTGGACAAGGCGCAGGCTTTCGTCAAAGGCTACCTGTTTTACCACGCGTCGGCCCGGAACAAGGTTCCGGTCAGCGGCGTGTCTGCTGCGCATCTGTCGGGCTGGTGGGCGCGCCACGCACGGGAGCAGTTGCCGCAGACAGCGGGAGACAGTCGCTGGCTCATCCTGCCACGCATGCGCTGGCTGGCACCTGTCCGCCTGACCGAGGATGCCGGCGTAATGACTTACGCAGCGCTCAGCGCCAAACTGGATGAGCACTTCAGTGTGAGCAGCGCGGCACTGCTGGTGATTGAACTGACAGCGGCGGCCACAGGCGAGTGGCAGGAAAAATCCAGAGGATTCGTGGTGTGCAGCAGCTGGCCTGTCATCCATGACTTCGCGGGCGATCAAACGGCGTCGCGCGCTTAAACGTCAAGCACAGTCGTAAAGCGTCCCTCTCGTGGACGGCCGGACTTCGCCATCAAACCATCAGCTTGCTACGTGCGAACGTTACCTGGCCGAATGTAAACAGCGCTCTCCGTATATCACCACCTGCTTAAACGGCCTATATATTGCCTATTACCAGCTATACATTTTGACCAATATCTGAGAAGGGTTATTACTGTTAGATTCGCGACTCAGGTTCGCGCGCAACTCATTGCGCGATATCGATCTATGCTCGACAACAGGAGCTCACAGCTTGAAAATCAATTTACCCGTCACCGGCAAAGAAAAAGCCTTCACTAAAGGCACCATTGTCACAAAGACAAATCTCAAAGGCATCATCACTTATGCCAATGACGCATTCGTCGACATGAGCGGCTTTCAACGCGATGAACTGTTAGACAAAAATCACAACCTTGTCAGGCACTCCGACATGCCCCCCGCGGCATTTTCGTGGTTGTGGGACACGATCAAGGAAGGCAAGCCCTGGCGCGGCATCGTCAAGAATCGCTGCAAGAATGGCGATCACTACTGGGTGAATGCCTTCATCGTCCCGGTGCGGGAAAACGGAAAAATAGTCGAATACATGTCTGTGCGCACACCACCCGCAAGAAGCGATGTCGCTGCTGCGGAAGCGCTGTACCAGGCCATCAATGCAGGTAAGGCCGCCCTTCCCCAACCCGGTTTTCTCAGGCGGCCCAGCATCACACAAGGTGTGGTTTATCTTGTCGCCTGCAACAGCCTGTTTCTCCTGGCCAGTGTCATCCTTGGTTATTTGGGCATGCACGGGATCAACATGACTCTGCTTTTAGCTGCAATTGCAGCGTCTGCACTTAGCGGAATTTGGCTGGCCCGTAGCACCAATCACGACCTGCGGCACATTATCGGTACGCTCAAAGAAATGGCCGAGGGCAATCTGAATAACCAGCTGGACATAGGCCGTCCAGGCATAACGGGAGAAATCCAGTCAGAGCTGGCCTGCATGCAGGTGCAATTCAAAGTGATACTCGACCAGGTCGCCTTGGCTTCACGAACCATCGAGTCCCGCGTAAGTGATCTTAATCAGGACGTCAAAGATGTCCGGGCCCGCTTCGAATTGCAGTCCAATCAAATATTGCACGCCTCTGCCACCATGCAGGAAATGAGCGCAGCCACCATAGAGGTTGCTGAAACCACAAAGGGCGCGGCGAAGGCTGCAGGCAATAGCCAAACATTAGTGGAGAAAGAAAATTCCCACATGTCACAAAGCATGGAAGCCACCGCGAGCGTCGTGCAGGCAGTGGAATCTTCCAGCACCCGGATTTCAGAACTGGATCAGGCCATCCAGAAAATCGGTGACATCACCAACGTCATCAAGGAAATTGCTGACCAAACCAACCTGCTGGCATTAAATGCCGCAATTGAAGCTGCCCGTGCCGGCGAGCAGGGCAGAGGTTTTGCAGTCGTGGCAGATGAGGTGAGAAAACTTGCCGAGCGCACGACAAGCAGTACCGCGAATATCACCCTGATGATCGAGGGCGTCAGAACCGCCACTGCTGTAGTGGTGGATTCGATGAAACAAGCTGTAACGGAGGTGGAACGAGGGGCTACGCTAACCCGGGCCACCAGCAAGAACCTGCAAGATATCCGCCAGTCATCTATCCAGGTGAACAATATGGCGGAACATATTGCGGAAACTTCCACCAAGCAGGCTGCTGCCAGCGAAGGTATCGCCAGCAGCATGGAAGAAATTGCTCTCATAACAGAGCAATGCACACAGTGCGTTCACCAAGTGGCCAACACTTCTAATGAACTGCAGCTGGTTGCTACAGCTTTACAGGGCATAGTCGGGCACTTTGAATCGGCAGGTGGCAACAAATAATTCTGATTAAGCTGTGACGGGCAGGAGCGCTTGTGCAATATGAATTCATCGTCCAAACATATCGAAAATATTGCAGATGGACAATGCAGGGCATGCCTACCCATTGCCCTTTTACTGGAAATGGATAACCCGCTGGGTGACAGGGGGAGTCTGCTCGATTTTTCCCTGGGCGTAAAAGGGGTAGATTTCATCAGGGTCAGCTCCCCAGATGAAATTTTACAACTTCTAACCACTCATTCCGATGTCGCCATCCTTATCCTGGGTTCCTCTTTGGCCAGGGAAAGCAAGGCTGAAATAGTGCGCAGCGTACGCCACTCCCTGGGTAACTGGGATGTGCGCATCATTCTTGTTGGTGAGCAGGATAATGAACTGGGTGATGACTCATTTCTCCCCTACGACGTACCTGCGCCAGAAAGCGTTGCTTCACTGACCGAGAAGAGGTTCAGGCAGCTGATAGGCTTCGCATTGCGATCCTATGACTACCAGATAGCCTTACGCAAAATTGGGGAAAGCGCAGATATATTTTTAACCGCTACCGGGCTTCCATCCTTTGCTCAGAACGCACTTGCTTTATTTCGCACGGTTTTTAATGCTGCGGATGTTTCCTCTTTGTTCTGTCTGGTGGACAAGGATCACCAGCAGATGTTTGTTATTGCTGGCACAGGCGCTTTTCAAAGAATCCAGGCTGTTCCTCTCAGTGAATTCCCCCATGGCGAAATCGGTGCAAAAATTCATATGGCCATTGCGCGGGGAGAGCACTTTTTTGCGAAGGATTTTGCGGTTCTGCTTATCCCTGTTTCGGCAAATGAAACAACCCTGATTTATCTTGAAGCGGGCGCTGCGTTTCTTTTTCAGCTGGATAAAAGACTGTTGCACCTCTTTTGCTCCATCACTGCCAGCATGTTCCGCAATCTGCTCGGCAAATTGTCAGTCGTAAAAGCCCACAAAGCCATGGTCACCGCCCTTGCAGATTTGGGTGAGTACAGGGATACGGACACCGGCAGCCATGTAATACGGGTAGCCAGGATGACCGACGAAATCGCCTGGGTCCTGCACGAGCAGGGCCACTTTCCTGATATTTTATCCAACGAATTTCTGCGGCAAGTTGGCACTGCCAGTGTGTTGCACGATGTGGGAAAAGTCTCCATTCCAGATAACGTGCTGCTCAAAGCCGCCAAGCTGGATGAAGAGGAGCGCCGCATCATTGATCGGCACACTACAAATGGAGGCGTGATTCTTCAGAAGGCCGCCGAGATGGCCGAAGAAACGATGTACCTGAAATTGGCCACCCGGATTGCCATAAGTCACCATGAGCGTTACGACGGGAAAGGCTACCCCCATGGTCTCAAAGGAGAGAATATTCCTCTGGAGGCTAGAATTCTGGCGGTAGCGGATGTGTTTGACGCATTGACCTGCGAACGCCCTTATAAAGCTGCCTGGCCTGAGCAGGATGCGGTTGATTTAATCCGGAATGGAGCTGGCACTCAGTTCGATCCCCATGTGGTCGATGCATTCCTTACCGTGATGGAGCGAAGGAGGCTCCTCGGATTTGCCCAATGGGAAATATCGTTGAGTGTCGGAGATTCCAATCTCGATGCAGACCATCAGCAGCTCATTAATCTCATTAACCAGCTCGTCACCGTGTCTGCATTGGGAAGCCGCAACGCGGTCGAGTATGTTCTGGACGATTTGCTCCGTTACACCACAGGTCATTTCCAGCGAGAAGAGCTACATATGGCAGCGATGGCGTACCCCCGTTTGGCACAACACCAAAAAATGCATCGCAAGATGACTGAGCGGGTTCGCCAGGTTCGCTGGCAATACCAGAATGGGCTTCTGGACAACCTGTGCGAAGAAACGCTCACTTTCTTAATGGACTGGCTGGTACATCACATTAAAGATGAGGACAAGAAATATGCTGCACATTTACATCAAACAGCATAAACAAAGCACGAATAATTGATATCAATCAAAGTCAAATACAAAAGATATGGCCCAATAGTTTCACTATAAATATATCTAGAACAAAGGGAATAACTATGGCAATCGCCTGGACCAATGACTTGAACACGGGTATTGATGTTATCGACAACCAGCATAAAAGAATCGTTGATTACATTAACCAGTTAGAGAGCGCCATTACGCAAGCGAACCGGGTTGCTGTCGGGCAAGTACTGAACGAACTGGTGGACTACACCTTGTCGCACTTTGCCTTCGAGGAAAGCCTGCAAGAAGAAGCCGGCTACAAATTTTCCAAGCCGCACAAGGCCATTCACGAGGTATTCGCCAAACGCGTAGCCAGGTATCAAGAAAGACACAACGCTGGAGAAGACATCGCTGAACAGCTACATGAGATGCTAAGTACCTGGCTTGTTCACCATATCAAGCGAGACGACATAGCCTATGTGTCCGAGGTAAACGCCAGCATCAAAAACATAGTCAAGGATAAAAAAGAAGGAAGCTGGCTTAGCAACTCACTCGGAAAATTTTTCAGATAAAGACCCGACCGCCAATTGCCAGGCGCTGCAATGGGTGTATGCCTGCATTGCGCGCTTACTCCATTGCAGCATGCACCTCCAGCGGAGTGGGTTGTTTGGCCGGATTGCGCAGCAGCAAGATCAGCGGCACCGCACACAACGTGACCCACATCATCAGGCGAAAATCCTGCAAATAAGCCAGCGTTGCCGCCTGCCGGGTGACCTCGCTGTTGATTGTGATCAGGCCCTGCACGGTGTCGAGCTGATACACACCGGCCTCGACCGCCTGCCGCAGCGGCAAACTGAATGGAGTGATGTAGGCAGAAAAGGCAGCATGGTTAGCCTGCGTGTTTTGCGCCAGGTTGGTGATGACCACCGAGATGCCGATGCTGCTGCCGATATTGCGCATCAGGCTGAACAGCGCGGTGCCCTCGTTGCGGTAGCGACTGGCCAGGGTCGAGAAAGTGATCGTGGATAAGGGCACGAAGATAAAGCCCAGCCCCAATCCCTGCAGGATGCCGTTATGCACGATGTCCCCGGCAGTAATGTCGGTGTTGAACAGGGTCATCTCCCACAGCGACAGCACGGTCAGCGCCAGCCCGAAAATAATCGTCTTGCGCGGATCGACCCTGCCGGAGAGCTTGCCCACCACAAACATGGCGATCATCGTGCCAACCCCGCGCGGGGCAAGCAGCAGGCCGATCTCGATCACCGGGTAACCCATCAGGCTTTGCATGAACGGTGGCAGCAGCGCCATGGTGGCGAGCAGGATGATGCCGACGATAAAAATGGCCAGCAGGCCCAGCGTGAAATTGCGGTCCCTGAACAAGCCCGGCTCGATAAACGGGTGTTTGTCGGTAAACATGTGGGCGACGAACAGGTAGAAGCTCAGCCCGGCCAGCGCGCCTTCGATCAGCACTTCGCGGCTGGCAAACCAGTCCAGTGATTCGCCGCGGTCCAGCATCATCTGCAGTGCGCCGATCGCCAGGCTGA
This sequence comes from Gallionellaceae bacterium, assembly GCA_041488395.1. Lineage (GTDB taxonomy): Bacteria > Pseudomonadota > Gammaproteobacteria > Burkholderiales > Gallionellaceae > 39-52-133. Next base: position 3,889 of record JBGPPE010000095.1, on the reverse strand, counting down.
GGAAGGCAAAACCGAGCAGGTCGAAGCGGCGCGAACTTTCGATGGCCGTTTCCTTGAGGTAAGCGCCGAGTCCAAACCAGGCCAGCAACCCCAGCGGCAGGTTGATGTAGAACACCCAGCGCCAGCTGTAGTGCTCAGTCAGCCAGCCGCCCAGCATGGGGCCAAGTATTGGCCCCACCATCACGCCCATGCCCCACATCGCCATGGCCGCGCCGTGTTTTTCCCTGGGGTAGGTGTCGAGCAGCACGGCTTGCGACAGTGGCACCAGACAGGCACCAAACACGCCTTGCAGCATGCGAAACAGCACGATCTGGCTAAGGTCCTGCGCCGCGCCGCACAGCATGGAGGCAATGGTGAAACCGATTACCGACCATATGAAAATCCGCTTGCGCCCGAAGCGGGCAGTAAGGAAGCCGGTGAGCGGCATGAAAATGGCTGCGGCCACGATATAGGAAGTCAGCACCCAGGAAATCTGGTCCTGGGTTGCGCTCATCGCGCCCTGCATGTGCGGCAGCGCCACGTTGGCGATGGTGGTGTCAAGCGCCTGCATGATGGTGGCCAGCATCACCGACAGGGTGATGAAAGCGCGGTGCTCCGCCGCTTCCGGCGCAGCGGAGGTGTTATTGCCGGACATGCTTAAAACGTAATGCCGAGAAAGCGGCGGCGATGGCCGGTATCGATTTCCACCCATGAGCTCAGCCCAGCGCGCAGGGCCGGCATGGCGGCATCAACTTCGAGGCGGATACGCACCGGCACGCGCTGGGCGATTTTCACCCAGTTGCCAGTGGCGTTCTGCGCCGGGATGACCGAGAACTCCGCGCCGGTTGCCGGAGAAACGCTCTCGACCGCGCCGTGCAACCTGGCATCCGGGTAGGTATCGATACTGACGTTCACCGCCTGCCCGGGATGCACATAGGTCAGGTCGGCCTCGGTAAAGTTGGCTTCGATCCACACCTCGTTGGCAACCAGCAGCATTGCAGTGCTGCCAGTGCTCACGAACTGCCCGACCTTGGGCGGCTTGCTCACCGTGCCGGACATCGAGGCGCGCACCTCGGTGTTGGATAGGTCGAGTCTGGCCTGCTCCAGTTCTGCCAGTGCCGCGAGATAGGCCGGGTGGCGCTCGGCGGGTATGGCGGGATTGCCGCCCAGCGATTCAGCTATGCGTCGCATGTCCTGCTCCAGCAGCGCAATCTGCTGCAAATTCACCTCGGTGTTGTGCTTCACATCATCCAGTTTGGATGCCGAGATGAAATTCTTTGCCGCCAGGTCGGATTGCCGGCGCTGCTCCCTCACGGCGTAATCATAATTGGTGCGCGCCAGTGCGACTTCTGCCTGCTTTTCCCGGTAGCCGGCCTTGAGCGCAGCGAGGTCGCTACGCACCTGGGCCAGTTTGGCCGCGGCCTTCGCCGCTGCAATCTGGAACGGAGCGGGATCAAGGCGGAACAGCGGCTGTCCGGCTTGCACCGCCTGATTTTCCTGTACCAGTACTTCCTTCACCGTCCCCGCCACCGCTGCGCTCAGCGGCACCTTTTGCGCCTTGATGTAGGCATTGTCGGTTTCCACATAGCGCCCGCCCTGCAGATAGACGACCAGGCTGATAACGCCGGCCAGCACGGGTAGCACGACCAGCAGCAGCATGCGCTTTCTCTGCTGCCGCGGTGTGCGCGTGCCTGCAGCGTGACTGGCTTCATGTGCCTGGAGAGATTTATTCATGACAGAACTCCTGAATTGAGCGCTTGCGGGTTTATCGCGCAGCAAGGTTGTCGCGCACGATACGCAGGCTGGAAAGAACCAAGGCGGACTGTTGTTTGTCGAGACCGCGCAGCATCTCGGTCTGAATTGCTGCAGAGATCTTTTTTATGGCCGCCAGATGCGGAGTTGCCGCTGCCGTAAGGAACAGCTGGTAGGCGCGCCGATCGGTCGGGTCGGGACGACGCTCGACCAGGTCGCTGCCTGCCAGCTGGTCGATCAAATGCACCAGGGCGATCGGCTGCACTTCCAGCAGATCGGCCAGATCGACCTGGCGTATGCCTTCACGACGCGAGATATTCACCAGCACGCGCGCCTGCATAAAGGTCAGTTCACCGCCTTCCATGCGCTGCTGGAAGCTGCGCCGCAGCAAGCGTGACACATCTGCCAACAGAAACCCCAAGCTGTCCGAATTCATCAGGCACTCCATATAGTATATTTTTAATACTATATCAATTCGATACCTGTTGAGCAAGTGCCGGGATGAACGGCCGGCTGGCGCCAGTGCTTCCGGCAAGGAAGCCAGCCCGAGGCGGCTTCCCGGCTGGCGGGAGCCGGGCTGTAGCCGGACAATGCGCTAGAACTAAAAGGAGCGTGCGCCTAGGTCTGCGCCGCAAGATTGGAAATCAGCTGTGCGGTATTGATCGGCTTGTGCAGCACCGGCCAATCGCACTCCACCGCATGACGGATGAAAGTCGACGAGGTGTCGCCGGTCACCACCACTGCCTTGATCGGCCTGCCTATATTCTGGCGCACCATATTCAGGAATTGAATGCCGTTGAGAGCACCGCCCAGCATGTAATCGGCGATGAAGTAATCGGCATATTCGATACTGGCATGGCGCAATGCTTCTTCAGCACTGTGGAAACACTTGACCTCCCCCCCCATGCCTTCCAGCCAGTTGATCATGCCCTGCGCGACCAGGGTATCGTCTTCCACCAGGATAAAAGATTTGCCTCGCGCAAAAGATTCATGCCCTGCCACTTTCATCGAGTTCGTTCCAGCCGCCGCTCGCACCGCCTCGTGCAAAGAGCCCTCCAGCGGCAAGCGGAACGCGAACACCGAACCGTGTCCCAATTGCGAGCGACAGCTGATTTCCGAGTCCATCAGCCGCAAGGCCCGTCTGGCGATGGACAAGCCCAGGCCCAACCCTGCCGATCTGTCTCGCTGCGGGTTGTCTACCTGGTAGAACTCTTCAAAAACTCGTTCCAGGTGTTTTTCCGGAATCCCCATCCCGCTATCCCATACCTGGAACAACACATCCGTTCCGCGCCGCCTGGCGCTGACCAGGACCGAGCCATGCGCAGTGAATTTGATCGCATTGGAAACGAGATTCATCAGCACCGACTGCAGCAAGCCCAGATCGCTGCGCACGAGCAATATCTCCCTTATCGGGAAATACAGCCTGAAGGCCAGCTGCTTGTCAGCGGCCATGGGTGCAAAATTCTGCTCCAGCCAGTTGAATACCTCGGACACGTTGACCGCTGCAAACTCAGGTTTGATCATGCCCGCATCCAGCCTGGAAACATTCAGCAATGCATCCAGCAGGCCGTTGAAGGTGGCCATGGACTGATCCAGGCGCTGAATGATCTCGCGCTGGCGCGGCGACTGATCAGTCAGCTTGAGCGCATCAACAAACAAATTGGCCGCCGCTACCGGTTGCCTCAGATCGTGCCCAGCCGCTGCGAGGAAGCGGGTCTTGGCCAGCTCTTTGTCTTCCAGCTGGCGCATCGACCTGGTTAGCGCACGCTCAGCCTCCGCCCGGTCCGAAACATCGTTGCTGATCACCAGCAGGTGGGGCTTTTCTGATATCTGGATCGGTGCAAAAATACATTCCAGCACCACCTTGCGGCCGAATGAAGTCGTTCCCTGGATATCGCGCCGGATCGTCATGCCCGTCTCAAAGGCCTGATTGGCGAAATCGAGCAGGCCGTTGCGCTGCCAGGATTCGTTGTTGCGAAAATCCTGCTTCAACACTGCAGCGACTGTGCCACCGATTGATCTCGCATAGGACTCGTTGGCCATCACACACAATCCGCTGTACATGTAGACAGCAATGCCGGCCGGCGACTTTTCCAGTATCGCCTCATTGAACCGGTGCAGGTCGGCGCTTTTGTGCTCCACCTGCCTGCGCCTGTCG
>JBGPPE010000094.1:0-11035 GCA_041488395.1 Gallionellaceae bacterium | reverse complement strand
GACGGTGTCGTTTTCATTGATGATGGGAATAACGCCCAGGGTGAGCAGGGTGCGCAGGGTGGAGCGGGCATTCAAATAACGTTCGCGGTCGGCGAGGTCGGCATGGGTGAGCAGCACCTGTGCGGTACGCAGCTGGTGTGCGCTGAAGCAACTTTCATAAACCTGCACCAGGCCCATCTGTCCGACTGCAGCGGCAGCCTGCAATTCATGCACGGCGCTGGGGCGGTTCTTCCAGCCCAGGCGCTGCATACCTTCGGCAATCGCCCCCGAGGAGACCAGCACCACCTCGCAGCCGCGGTCGCGCAGCGTGGCAATTTGCTGTGCCCAGTTGCTGATGGCCTTGGTGTCCAGCCCTTCGCCCTGGTTGGTGACGAGGCTGCTGCCTACTTTGACAACGATGCGTTTGCACTGGGTCAGTATGGTTTGCATGGTTTACTCGTTGAAATCGGTTTCCGTATTGTGAGGAGTTTCTGTGGCGTGGTGCTCGGCAGGATTTGCCGGGGCCTTGGCAGCGGCGGCTGCCGCTTCTTGCGCGGCGACTTCGTCCAGGTGTTCCATAATGGCGTAGGTCAGTTCCTTGCAGCCCTCGCCGTTGATCGCCGAAATAATGAAGTAGCGTGTGTTGCCGCCAAACTCTTTCAGGAAGGCGGCCACCTTGGCATCGCGGTCTTCCAGCAGGTCGACCTTGTTCAACACCAGCCAGCGCGGCTTGTTGTACAGCGCTTCGTCATATTTGCGCAATTCGTTGAGAATGGCATGCGCCTCATGCACCGGGTCGGTGTTCTCGTACATCGGGGCAATGTCGACCAGATGCAGCAGCAAGCGGGTGCGTGCCAAATGGCGCAAAAACTGGTGGCCCAGTCCGGCGCCTTCAGCAGCGCCTTCAATCAGGCCGGGAATATCGGCGATGACGAAGCTCTTCTCGGTGGAAACCCGCACCACACCCAGATTGGGATGCAGGGTGGTGAAGGGGTAGTCGGCCACTTTGGGGCGCGCAGCAGAAACGGCGCGGATAAAGGTGGATTTGCCGGCGTTGGGCATGCCGAGCAGGCCAACGTCGGCCAGCACCTTCAGCTCCAGCCTCAGCTCGCGCCGCTCACCTTCTTCGCCCGGAGTACATTGGCGCGGTGTGCGGTTAGTACTGGATTTGAAGTGGAGGTTGCCCAGCCCGCCCTTGCCGCCCTGGGCCAGCAGGGCTTTTTCGCCGTCGCGTGCGAGGTCGGCAATCTGCTCGCCGGTCTCAAGATCACTAATTACCGTGCCTACCGGCATGCGCAGGATGTCATCGTCCGCACCCTTGCCGTAACATTGTGCACCGCGGCCTGTTTCGCCATTTTTGGCACGGTGCATGCGGGCGAAACGGTAATCGACCAGGGTATTGATATTGCGGTCCGCGACCGCATAGATACTGCCGCCCCAGCCGCCATCCCCGCCATCGGGGCCGCCCTTGGCGATATATTTTTCGCGACGAAAGCTGGCCGCGCCGTTGCCGCCGTTGCCTGCGATTACCTCAATTTTTGATTCGTCGATAAACTTCATGATGGATTCTATTGTTACCCGGGCAAATTTTATCCCGAAATGTTATTGCCCGTTGCCGGCGCTGCCTGATAAAGCATTTAACCCGCTAAAACAAAAAAGCCCTACCTTGCGATAGGGCTTGTTTTGCTATGGTGTTGTGCTTAAGCAGCAACAACCATTACAGTCCTGCGCTTGGTTGCACCTTTGATTGCAAAGACAACCTTGCCGGTGATCTTGGCAAACAGGGTGTGATCCTTGCCCATGCCGACGTTGTCGCCAGCGTGGAATTCAGTGCCGCGCTGACGCACGATGATGCTGCCAGCAGGAATCAGTTCGCCGCCGTAGGCCTTTACGCCGAGTCGTTTCGAGTGCGAGTCGCGTCCGTTACTGGTACTGCCGCCGCCTTTTTTCGATGCCATGGTGTTCTACTCCTTGAGAGTTAGGCCGAAATGCCGTCGATACGGATTTCAGTGTAGTTTTGACGATGACCTTGATGCTTTTGGTAGTGCTTACGACGACGCATCTTGAAGATCTTTACTTTATCGTGACGGCCATTGGCCACGATGGTTGCTGTGACAGTAGCGCCGGTCAGCATGGGTTTGCCAACAGATACCTTGTCGCCATTGCCTACCATCAGCACTTTGTCCAATGTGATTGCGCTGCCGACATCGCCAGCAACGGTTTCAATTTTCAGGGTTTCACCCTTGGTAACACGATATTGCTTACCACCGGTCTTGATTACTGCGTACATAACAACCTCGCTTGAATGCGGTTTTACAGAGCCGCGCATTATACATAAACTTGACCAGCCGGCCAAATGGTTTTTTTACCGTTCCTTAGCGACGCATGGAATCAAAGAAGTCGGCATTGTTCTTGGTGGCCTTGATCTTGTCCAGCAGAAACTCCATCGCCTCCAGTTCATCCATTGGATACAATAGCTTACGCAACACCCAGATGCGCTGCAGGACGTCCGCCTTGATCAGCAGCTCTTCCTTGCGGGTGCCGGAACGGTTGACGTTGATGGCCGGATAGATGCGTTTTTCGGCCATGCGACGATCCAGATGGATCTCCATGTTGCCGGTGCCCTTGAATTCTTCGTAGATCACGTCATCCATGCGCGAACCGGTATCGACCAGCGCGGTGGCGATGATGGTGAGCGAGCCGCCTTCTTCAATATTGCGCGCAGCACCGAAGAAGCGCTTGGGGCGTTGCAGGGCGTTGGCATCCACACCACCGGTCAATACCTTGCCGGAGGAAGGCACCACGGTGTTATAGGCACGTGCCAGACGGGTGATGGAGTCGAGCAGGATCACCACGTCCTTCTTGTGTTCGACCAGGCGCTTGGCCTTTTCCAGCACCATTTCGGCAACCTGCACGTGGCGGGTGGCCGGTTCGTCAAAGGTGGAGGCGACCACTTCGCCGCGCACGGTGCGCTGCATCTCGGTCACTTCCTCCGGGCGCTCGTCGATCAGCAGCACGATCAGGTGTGCATCCGGGTTGTTGGAGGAGATCGAATGCGCGATGTGCTGCAGCATCACGGTCTTGCCGGACTTGGGCGAGGCCACCAGCAAGCCGCGCTGGCCTTTGCCGATGGGCGCAATCATGTCGATGATGCGGCCAGTGATGTTTTCCTCGGCGCGGATATCGCGCTCCAGCACCATCTGCTTGGTCGGGAACAGCGGCGTCAGGTTTTCAAACAGAATCTTGTTCTTGGCATTCTCGGGCGGCTCGGAGTTGACCTTATCCACCTTCACCAGCGCTACATAGCGCTCACCGTCCTTGGGGGTGCGTATCTCGCCCTCAATGGAGTCACCGGTATGCAGGTTGAAGCGGCGCACCTGGCTCGGGCTGACGTAGATGTCATCCGGGCTGGCCAGGTAGGAGGTGTCCGGCGAACGCAGGAAGCCGAAGCCGTCGGGCAAGACTTCCAGGGTGCCTTCACCAAATATGCTCTCACCTTTTTTCGCGTGGCTCTTCAGCAGGGCGAAAATCAGATCCTGCTTGCGCATGCGGTTGGCGTTTTCAATCTGGTTGGTCGTAGCGATTTCGACCAGCTCGGTGATGTGTTTTGTTTTAAGGTCAGATAGATGCATATAGGTGGGATGGTGGGGCGGAGTTTTAAGAGAATGAACTAGGAGAGTGTTGCGATATGTGCGGGAACATCCCGCGCCTGAACTGTTTTGTGAGTCTTTGTAGTTATGATTTTATGTAGCGGGGAACAAACAGGACAGAAGCAGGCGTGAGGTTAAACAGTTCAGATGTGGCTGTCAATAAATGCGGTGAGTTGTGATTTCGACAGTGCGCCCACTTTGGTGGCTTCGATGTTGCCGTTTTTGAACAGCATCAGTGTTGGAATGCCGCGTACGCCATATTTTGCGGGGGTGGCCTGGTTTTCGTCAACGTTGATTTTGGCAACGTGGATGCGGCCCGCATATTCCTGTGAAATTTCGTCCAGGATGGGCGCAATCATGCGGCAAGGGCCACACCACTCAGCCCAGTAGTCCACCAGCACGGGCAGCGGAGATTGCAGCACTTCGGCGGTAAAGGTTGCATCGGTGACGTAACGGATATGTTCGCTCATTGTGGTCTCGCTTTATTTTGTTGGTTACTCAGTTGGTTGGTTACTGTGGGAGTAAGGTATATGGATTACGGGGTTTAGTGGGAGTGAACGACTGAATTGAAGTCCACATCCTAACGAAAAACTGAATGAATGTGAAGGGTTTGCTTGAGCACAATTTTTTAGACTTGCCAGTCTATCCGGGAATCCCGTCTGCGCGCGGTTTCAGGTATGCCGGCAGATAAAAAACAACCCATGGCAGGAAACAGGCAAGCCAGGCTATGGCAGCGGACAGATAGAGCGCTACGCGATATTCTCCCGGCAGGATTTCTGACAGTACGCGCAGCATGACGGCTAGTTGCAGAGCGGCAAACAGTAGCCAGGTCGAGCGTTGGGGATTGATCGACATGCCGGAGTGCCCCAGGGTGACGCGCGTCGCCATGCCCAGCACAACTGTGGCAAAGAAGCCGATGGTGAGGGCGTGCAGCGGGGCCAGGCCAAGAATGATTTGTTCCCCATGGCTGCTGAACAGGGTCAGGCTTTGCAGGGTGAACAGCAGGCCTGCTACAGCCAGCCAGGCCACGCCAATATGCAGTACCGCCACCATGGGAACGCTGAGGCTGCGCAGCAAATTCCACGCGTAACCAAGATAAAAGGCGGTTAGTGCGAGCGGCGCATCAACCAGCCACAACCACTCGCTGGCATCGGCCAGCTGCAGTGCGCCATGCCCGGCAGAGCAGGTCAGGATTACCCACAGCGGCCAGTCCGGGCGGTCGATGCGGCAGCGCAGTGCGGAGCTGGCAGTGAAGAATGGAATCATGCGATGGCCGATATTGAAGAATACCGGCAGCAGGAAGAACCAGATGCCCGCCTGCAGTGCGAAATTAAGCCAGGCCTGCTGCTCACTCAGCAGCCACGCCAGGTAAGCCGCTGCACCGCTCCAGCCGAGGGCGAGCGCGATCAGGGCAATGATGGGGTGGCGCTTGTCCATGGGCTTGGTATGGCGCACCACATGCAGCAAGGCATACATGGCAATCGCCCAGCCGCACAGGCTGAGGAACACGCCTGCCGCGAGCAGGCTCTTGTTGCCGAGCAGGCCGGCATAGAACACCGCATTGCCCAGCAGCATCAGGAGGAAGGCCGGCACATAGCGGCTTGCCGGGATTTCTTCTCCCGCCATCCAGCGCGGAAAGGTGGTCATCAGGAAACCGAACATAAGGAAGGGGAAGATGCCGTAGATCATCAGGTACAGGTGCGCCGCGTTGGGAGCGACAGACCAGGGGATGGGGTTGCCGGTGCCGTAGCGGGTGGCCAGGTCAGTCAGCCACCACAGCATGGTTGCCACGAGTTGCAGCGAGCCGCCAAAGAACATGACGCGGTGGGGGGCCGCGGTAAAGATTTGCCAGAGGGTTTTATCTTGAGTAGTCATGGTTCACAGGCGCCAGATATGCAGGGTGGAATGATGTAAGTCGTCGAGCGTGATTGTATCCTGTGGCGGATGCTCGGGCACGGCAAACGTATTGCTGATAAACAGTGTGCCCGGACGCATTTCGCGTTTAACCTTGTGCCATAGCTCTGCCATCGGCACCGGCGAGAGGTAGGCGAAGACCACATCATAGGGGGTCAGATCACAGTCCCACATGCTGCCCCAGTGCACCTGACAGTTGCGGTAGCCGCCGAGCCTGATGCGCAGCCAGCTCGCCAGGCAGGGCAGCGGTGCGGTCTCCACGCCGTAATAGCGACCATCCGGACGCACTGTGGCAAGGTGCATCAATACGCCGCCCATGCCGGAGCCGATATCCATAAAGGTAAATTGTCGGGCTGTCGCGGCGGCAGGCAATTGTGTTTCGAGTGACTGCCAAACTTTCCTGCTGGACAGATAGAGCGGTACCTGGCTGCGGTACGTGCTCCAGTACACCGCAAGCATGACGAGGAAGGCGGCCAGAAAAAATCCCGGGGGAATGTCGAATGACAGCATCAACACCAGTGCGGGAGCAAACAGCAGCTGAATCGGCAGCCACCAGCGCGCCAGCCCGGCGAAGTGGCTGAGGCTGGCAGCGAGTACGCCGCAAAGCAGGGCGAAGGTCAGCGGGGTGGCTGGCAAACCGGCCAGGCGCAGGAACAGTGCGGCAAGGGCAAGTGCGCCAAATTGCAGCAACAGTGCGGTAGCAGAGGGCGGCAAGCGTGTGAACAGTGCGCGCAAATCAGCGTACCAGGCCGGCTTCAACTTCATCGCGTTTGGCTTTGCCGGCCAGCCGCTCCACCAGCTGCAGGGCGAAGTCCATCGCGGTTCCCGGTCCGCGCGAGGTGATCAGCTGGCCATCCTCCACGACGGCAGCCGTTTGCAGATGCACCTTGGCAAAGCCCTGCAGTGAGCCGGGAAAGGAAGTGGCGCGGCGGCCGTCGAGCAGGCCGGCGCTGGCGAGCACCGAGGGTGCCGCGCAGATCGCCGCGACCTGCTTGCCCTGCTCGGCCATGTGTTGCAGCAGGGTGATGATGCGTGCATCCGCCTTGAGATTGTTGGTGCCGGGCTGGCCACCGGGCAGCACGATCATGTCGAACGACTGTTTGAGAGCCGCGTCCAGCGTGCTATCCGGGATCAGTACCGTGCCGCGGCTGGCACGCACCGGCTGCGCATCCAGCCCGGCGCTGACCACTTCAATGCCGGCGCGGCGCAGGATATCGATTACCGTAACGGCTTCAATTTCTTCACAACCCTGGGCGAGCGGGACGAGGACTTTAGGCATGGCTTAACTCCTGTAAGTGGCAAGCGTTGTGATCAGATTTGGTGGTCGACCAGCTTGCCGTCGGCCATACGCAGGCGTCGGGAAAGCGATACTGCGACGGCGCGGATCACCCTGGCTGCGGTTCTGGGCGCTTCGTGCAGCATCTTGTCCAGCGATTCCTTGGACAGCGTCAGCAAGATGCACTCGCTTGCGGCGATGCACATGGCCGAGCGTCGTTCACCATCCAGTACGGCCATTTCGCCGAATGCGCGGCCCTTGTTGAGGGTGGCGAGGGCAACATTTTCTCCGTCCTGGTTGGCTTTCAGCACCGTCACCTTGCCGGAGTTGACGATGCACATGAACATGCCGATATCGCCCTCTGCGAAGATCGCCTCATCCTGGTCCATCCGGCTGACGCTGAAATAGCGTGCAATCGAAGCGACTTCGGCAGGAGGGAAGTCGCGAAACAGGTCACAGTCCATCAGCATGTCGCTAATCTCGTCCAGCAATACAGATTTTTCCAGCATGGTGGTTTCCTTGCTCCCGATTCGACTTGTTGGGGGTGTGCTCAGCAGGGCGAAGCAGAGCGTATTCTAACCTCAGAAATCACCAACCAGGCGTAAGCCGATGACGCCTGCTGAGGTTTCGGGGAGCAGCATGATCTTGTGCCCGCGTTGTGGTTTGTTGTGGGCCACCACGCTTTGGCCGACCAGCGTGCCGATCATGGCACCAGCCACGACGTCGGAGGAATAGTGGCCACCATGGTAGCTGCGCGCCAGGCCAACCAGGCCGGCGATGCCGAAGGTGAAATATTTGACCCAGCTTTCTTCCTCATAGTGCGCCGAGATGACTGAGGCCAGCGCGAATGCCTCGGTGGTGTGGCCGGAGGGAAACGAGGCGGCTCCGCTGAAGGGCTTGAAGGTGAAGGTGTCGTCGGTGCCGCCGTTGTCGTTGGGGCGGCTGCGTCCGGCAGCGTATTTGAGGGCGGGGGTGACCAGGCCGCTGGCGATGAAACTGGCGGTGAGACCGTCCTGGGCGACTGCAACGGCTTTGTCATCATTGCCCAGGCTGCCGGCCAGATAAAAACCGCCCAGCACGCCCCAGGCATACTCGGAGCCAAAACGTTCGACTTGCAGCATGAATTGATTGCTGCCGTCGTTGTGGTCGCGCATCACGGTGCGCACGTGATCGTCGAGCACCACCGCCGTGCCAACCACCGCCAGGCTGGCCCAGCCCAGCGTGTGCCAGTCGTCCTTGTCCCAGCGGGCAGGCGCGCTGAGCACATGCTGCACGTCATCGACAAACAGTTCAGGGTAGGAGGGGGCGGCTGACTCTGCTGCGAGTGCCGGACTGTTCGGCGCAGCCGCGAGGGCGATGCACAGAACAAGCGGTAAAACCGAAGCAAAGCCTACTCTCAACATAACGCTTCGCTTCAGGAATGTGTATCAGTCGCGGAAGTTCTGGTACTGCAGGGGGAAGTCGGTGATGGACTTCTTGACAAAGGCAATGGCGGCCTGCAGGTCGTCGCGCTTGCTGCCGCTGACACGCACGGTGTCGCCCTGAATGCTGGCCTGCACTTTCATCTTGCTATCCTTGATGAGCTTGACGATTTTCTTCGCCAGTTCGATTTCTACACCCACTTTCACCGTGCAGGAACGCTTTACCTTATTGCCGCTGACTTTTTCTATCTTGTCGCTGATCTCCAGGCACTTGATGTCCACACCGCGCTTGGTCAGCTTGGTGTTGAGGATGTCCTGCACCTGATCCAGCTGAAACTCGTTGTCGGCATGCACGGTGAGCACCAGCTCGGCCTGCTCCACGCGCGCATCCGAGCCCTTGAAGTCGAAGCGTGTGCTGACTTCCTTGTTGGTCTGCTCGACCGCATTTTTGACTTCGGTCTTGTCTACTTCGGAAACAATATCAAACGTTGGCATGTGAGGGCTCCTGAAAGTCAAAGGCAAAACAATTCACCACAGAGACACAGAGGCACAGAGAAAAATGGTCAAGTTCGGTGTTTTTGAATTGCCTCATGTCTTTCCTCTGTGTCTCTGTGGTGAGGGTTTAGTCAAAGTGGCAGATGTAGTGGTATGGCTCGCCGGTGATTTCAATGTCAAAGCTGGAATTGCCCGGTACCGAGAAGGATTCGCCCGCCTTGCAGGTCTTCCAGTCTTCCCCCTTGATTTTATAGCGGCAGCTGCCGGCCACGGTTTCCATGATCTCGGGCACGCCGGTGTTGAAAGTGAGGGTGGAGGGCAGGACGACACCAACCGATTTTTTGGTGCCGTCGGCGAACTGTATGGTGTGCGAGACGCACTTGCCGTCGAAATAGACATTGGCTTTCTTGACGACGCTGATATTTTCAAACTTGTCTGACATGATTTTTTCCTGTGTTTAAGATTCGTTGGCTTTGACGCCCTTCTGGTAGGTGACATAGACGTAAACCGGAATGCCGAGGTCGCCGAGATGCTTTTCGAGCAGCGGCTTCACGTCATTCCAGTCCAGTCCGCCCAGGCCGCAGGCCAGGCGCGGCAGCGCCAGACTGGCGATTTTTTCATGTTGCACCAGTGCGCGCAGGGCGTGCAGAGCATGGTTGATGTGGGTCAGGCTGGCTTCCCCCGGTTTGCTGCCGTGGGCATAAGCAGCTTCCTTGACTAACAGGTTGACGATGCGCACGCCATCCGCACTGGCCCAGGTCCACAGTTCGCCGGACTTGGGGTGACGGGTCTGGCAGAAATGGCGGAAGTCCTTGTACAGGGCGGGCATGTGCTCGCGCAGCTGCAGCGCGAGACCGGTATGAAAATCGTCGTTGGGCGCAACGCCCTGTGCAATGGCCCGGGCCTTGCTCAGCAGGATGTCGCCACTCACTTCGATGATCACGCTCGGCCTCCGTCGGTTTATTTCCTGCGGTTGTGCAGGTTGGCGGCAATGCGCATGCGCAGGGCGTTCAGCTTGATGAAGCCGCCGGCATCCTTCTGGTCATAAGCGCCCTTGTCGTCCTCGAAGGTGGCGATGGTCGGGTCGAACAGCGAGTCGGTCTTGGAATCGCGGCCGACGACAATCACGTTGCCCTTGTACAGCTTGACGCGCACCCAGCCATTCACCACCTGCTGGGTATGGTCGATCAGCACCTGCAAGGCTTTGCGCTCCGGGCTCCACCAGTAACCGTTGTAGATCATCGAGGCGTAGCGCGGCATCAGGTCGTCCTTGAGATGCGCCACTTCACGGTCCAGCGTGATCGATTCGATGGCACGGTGTGCCTTGAGCATGATGGTGCCGCCGGGGGTTTCGTAGCAGCCGCGCGACTTCATGCCGACGTAGCGGTTTTCCACCAGGTCGAGGCGGCCGATGCCGTGCTTGCCGCCGAGTTCGTTCAGCCTGGCCAGCACCTGTGCCGGAGTCATCTTGTTGCCGTTCAGGCCCACGATGTCGCCCTGGGCAAACTCGATGTCCAGGTACTCGGCCGCATCTGGTGCCTTCTCCGGTGATACGGTCCAGCGCCACATGCTCTCTTCGGCTTCGGCGGCCGGATTTTCCAGATGGCGGCCTTCAAAGCTGATGTGCAGCAGGTTTGCGTCCATGGAGTAGGGCGAGCCGCCCTGCTTGTGCTTCATATCCACCGGGATGCCATGTTTTTCGGCGTAGGCCATCAGCTTTTCGCGTGACAGCAGATCCCATTCGCGCCATGGAGCGATGATCTTGATGTTGGGGTTGAGCGCATAGGCGCCGAGCTCGAAGCGCACCTGGTCGTTACCCTTGCCGGTGGCGCCGTGCGATACCGCATCGGCCCTGGTCTGGTTGGCAATCTCGATCAGGCGCTTGGCGATGAGCGGACGCGCGATCGAGGTGCCGAGCAGATATTCACCTTCGTAAACGGTATTGGCGCGGAACATGGGGAAGACGAAGTCGCGCACGAACTCTTCGCGCAGGTCATCGATGAAAATTTGCTCCGGCTTGATGCCGAATTGCAGCGCCTTCTGACGGGCTGGCTCCAGTTCCTCACCCTGGCCGAGGTCGGCGGTGAAGGTGACAACCTCGCACTGGTAGGTATCCTGCAGCCATTTGAGGATGACCGAGGTATCCAGGCCGCCGGAGTAGGCGAGGACGACTTTTTTGATGTCAGACATGTTTATTTCCTAATAAAACCCAAAACCAACCACAGAGGCACAGAGACACAGAGGAAAAACAGAGAAATTTTATGATGGCTTTGCTTTTCTCTCTGTCTCTGTGGTGAATG
>JBGPPE010000093.1:0-11075 GCA_041488395.1 Gallionellaceae bacterium | reverse complement strand
CTCTTCGGCAAGGTCGAGCAGAATTTCAGGGCAAGGTGGAATACCCAGATTAAGTACGGCCTGTTCCAGCTCGTGATCAAATTTCTTTTGTTCTTCCATTTACTCCCCTACGCCATGCAAATTGCAGAGCAGCCATGAAATAAGCACACCCCGCACCTCGTCAGGGTCAAGTTTATCTCAATACAGGGGAAGTTTTGGGGAGAAGGTTAAGGAATTAAATACAGAGTTTTTTTGACCAGGCGGCTGCATTTTTTGCTGGATGATTCAAGTAAGAGAGCCAGGTCTCGCGACCCGGCTCTCTTAATTTGCAGTACAAATACTTACTCTGGTTTTTGAGCTGCCTGCTTCACCACCCTGATTCACGTTCAGGTGTGGCGCTAATCTTGTGTATGCTCAGGTCAGCACCATTAAACTCCTCTTCAGGATCGAGGCGAATACCAACAGTCATTTTCAGGCCTGCGTACACGATATAGCCTCCCACGAAGGCGATAACAACACCCAGCAAGGTACCAGTCAGCTGTGCCATCAGGCTGACCCCGCCCATCCCGCCCAGTGCCTTCATGCCAAAAATGCCGGCAGCAATGCCTCCCCACGCACCGCACAAACCATGCAGGGGCCAAACGCCAAGCACGTCGTCAATCTTCCAGCGATTCTGCGTCAGGGTAAACATCCACACAAACAAACCACCAGCCACACCGCCTACCACCAGTGCGCCCAGCGGGTGCATCAGGTCAGAGCCGGCGCATACCGCCACCAGGCCGGCCAAAGGGCCGTTATGCACAAAGCCCGGGTCGTTCTTGCCCGCCCAGAGCGCGACCAGGGTACCGCCTACCATCGCCATCAGCGAGTTGACCGCGACCAGGCCGCTGATCTTGCTGATTTCCTGGGCAGACATGACGTTAAAGCCAAACCAGCCCACGGTGAGTATCCATGCCCCCAGCGCCAGGAAAGGGATGCTCGAAGGCGGATGGGCAGAAATGCGCCCTTCCTTGGTATAGCGACCGCGCCGCGCGCCCAGCAACAGCACAGCGGCCAGCGCAATCCAGCCACCAACGGCATGCACCACGACCGAACCGGCAAAATCGTGAAACTCGGCACCAAACGAGGCGCTTAACCATTCCTGTATGCCAAAGCGATGATTCCAGGCGATCCCTTCAAAGAATGGATAGACAAAGCCAACGAGGGCAAAAGTCGCAGCCAACTGCGGGTTGAAGCGGGCACGTTCAGCCATGCCGCCGGAAATAATGGCGGGTATGGCGGCCGCAAAAGTCAGCAGGAAGAAAAACTTCACCAGCTCATAGCCATTTTTCTCGGCCAGATGTTCAGCGCCGCTGAAGAAATTCACGCCATAAGCAATGCTGTAGCCGATGAAGAAGTACGCCAGAGTGGAAATTGCGAAGTCGGTCAGTATCTTTACCAGTGCGTTTACCTGATTTTTTTTGCGTACCGTGCCCAGTTCAAGAAAGGCAAATCCTGCATGCATGGCCAGCACCATGATGGCACCCAGCAAGATAAACAAAGCATCGCTACTGATTTTCAAATTTTCCATCTCTAATCCCAATAATGTGCAAACCTGCCAACCATAAGCAAATTACATACCATTGGCAACACGCATTGATTTTATTGTGATTTTTATGCACGCCCAAACACAGCGGGGGAAAATATTCACCAATTTGGTGCATGCGCACCATGCACATGCCACAATTGGTGCATTTATTTTTTCCAGCCCTGCTGCAGTTTTTCCAGCCAGAACAAGCCGACGATTGTTTTGCTGTCGTTAATTTTGCCCAGTCGCACCCAGTCAATTGCATCGGCAGGGGATAATTCGAAAACCTCGAGAAACTCGCCGTCATCAAGTTGCGAGCCTTCGTGGCTGAGGCCTTGCGCCAGGAAATATTCGATACGTTCGTCCGAGTAGCCGATGCAGGGCCAAGCCGTGGTGATATGCGTCCATTCACGCGCAACGTAGCCGGTTTCTTCCAGCAGTTCGCGCTGCGCCGTGATGAGGATATCCTCACCGTGGTCGATTTTGCCTGCCGGCAATTCAACAAACTCCTGCTGCGGGGCATAACGAAACTGCCGCTCCATAATCAGGTTGCCATTGTCGAGCAGGGCCAGCACGGTTACCGCTCCCGGGTGCTTGATATATTCACGGCTGCTGATGCTGCCATCGGGCATACGGGCTCTGTCATTGCTGACCTTGATAAAGTTTCCCTCATATACCACTGCACTATCGATCTGTATTTCCTTGAGTTCCATTTTTCGTATTTCGTGATGATTAACAACGGGTCGCCTGAGCGGCTGCTGGTGGTTGCAGCAGCATCAACAGGGGATGATGGCATCCTGAACGGGGGATTCGAGCTGCGGCTACTGCCCGCTCCCGTGTAACGAGAGTGGCTGGCTGCTCAATGCAATAACAGGGACCTCTGCACAGCCTCGGAGCAGAACCACATCAAGGTACCCGGCAACAGGCCCAGCGCCAGCACGCCCAGACTATTCAGCGAAATCAGCAAGCTGCTGTCAGGATACATTTTGATCTGGTCATGACTTTCCGGGGCATCAAAATACATCAGCTTGACGATACGCAAGTAATAATAGGCGCCAATCAGCGAGAACAGCACTGCCGCGACGGCGAGCCAGATATATCCTGCGCTGACTATGGATTGCAGCACCATGAATTTGGCATAGAAGCCCACGGTGGGCGGGATGCCGGCCATTGAAAACATCAACAGCAGCATCATGAAGGCGAGCCATGGGCTGCGCTGGTTGAGTCCCTTGAAGTCTTCCAGGGTATCCGCCTCAAATCCTTCGCGCGAGAGCAGCATAATTATGCCGAACGCGCCCAGGTTCATCAGCACATAAACGACGTTGTAAAACATGGCCGAGCCGTAACCCTCAATGCCGCCGCTGAGTACGCCCAGCAGCATGAAGCCCATATGCGAGATGGTCGAATAGGCCAGCATGCGTTTGATGTTGGTCTGCGCAATCGCCGCGATATTCCCGACCGCCATGGACAAAACCGCCATGATCATCAGCATGGCCGACCAGTGCGCCATTAAAGGCTGCAGCCCTTCCACCAGGATGCGCATGACAAAAGCGAAAACAGCCAGCTTCGGTGCGGAACCGATCAGCATGGCCATCGCCGTAGGGGCGCCGTGATAAACGTCCGGCACCCACATATGGAAAGGCACCGCTCCCAGCTTGAAGGACAGCCCTGCCACCACAAAGACCAGGCCGAACACCAGCAGCTCCTTGTTTTGCACGCCGTGCTTGATCGCCTCAGACAGCGCAGCCACTTCGAGCGTGCCAGTGGCGCCGTACAGCATGGACATGCCGTACAGCAGCAGGCCCGAAGCCAATGCGCCGAGTATGAAGTACTTCATCGCGGCTTCGGTGGCAGCAGCCGAATCACGCTGCAATGCCACCATTGCATACAGGCACAGTGACAGGAGTTCCAGGCCCAGGTACAGCGTGAGGAAATGACTGGCAGAGATCATCACCATCATGCCGAGCAGTGAGAACAGGGTCAGCACGATAAATTCGCCACTGAACAAGCCGCGCGCCAGCAGATAGTTGCGCGAATATACCAGCGCCATGAATACCGAGATATAGCTCAACAATTTAAGCACGTCTGACATCAGGTCATCCACAAACATATTGTGGAACGTGTGCACCGCCCCCGGCTGGTGTGTGCCCACGGTGATCCAGGCGCAGCACAGCAGGGTAAATTGCGCCAGCAGATAGGTCAGCGTCCTGCTCTTGTCGGTAACAAACAGATCCACCATCAGAATGGTGCACGACATCACCAGCAGAAATATTTCTGCATAGGCCGGATACAGGGTGGACAAGAAACTCATATCTTCCTCTATTTGCTGATGCTTAGAATTTTTGGTGAGAGACATGCACCAGCAGGTCGTTCACCGTGGTATGCATGATTTCACTAAATGGCAGCGGATACACACCCATCACCAGCACGGTCAGCGCGAGAATGGTGAAGATCACTTTTTCGCGCAGCGTAATATCGCTCAGGTGTGCCACATGCTCATTGGCAACAGCGCCGAAAATCACACGCTTGTACATCCACAAGGTATAGGCCGCACCGAAGATCAGGGTGCTGGCAGCCAGCATGGCAAACCAGAAGTTAGCCTTCTCGGCCCCCATAATGACCAGAAACTCACCGACAAAACCGCTGGTGCCCGGCAGGCCGCTGTTGGCCATGGCAAATAGCATGAAGAAAGCCGCAAACACCGGCATCTTGTTGGCGACACCGCCGTAATCGGCAATCTGGCGCGAATGCACGCGGTCGTACAGCACGCCGATCACCAGGAACAGCGCGCCGGAAACGAAACCGTGCGAGATCATCTGCAGCAGTGCGCCTTCCATGCCATAGGCATTGAAGATAAAGATGCCCAGCGTGACAAAGCCCATGTGCGAGATGGAAGAGTATGCCACCAGTTTTTTCATGTCGGCCTGCATCAGTGCAACCAGGCCAATATATACAACTGCAATAAGAGACAAGGCTATCATCATTCCCGCCAGTTTGTGGCTGGCATCAGGTGCTATCGGCAATGAGAAGCGCAGGAAGCCGTAAGCGCCCACCTTGAGCATGATCGCAGCCAGCACCACCGAGCCGCCAGTAGGCGCTTCCACGTGCGCATCAGGCAACCAGGTATGCACCGGGAACATCGGCACCTTCACCGAGAATGCGGTCAGGAACGCGATAAACACCAGTATCTGCGCCGTCATCGGGATCGGCATCGCGTGATAGCGCAGAATCTCGAAGCTGCCGCCGGATTGGTTGTAAAGATAGATCAATGCAACCAGCATCAGCAGCGAGCCGAGCAGCGTGTAGAGAAAAAACTTGACTGCCGCATAGACGCGATTGGGGCCACCCCATACGCCGATGATCAGGAACATCGGGATCAGCATCGCTTCCCAGAACACGTAGAACAGCATGGCATCCAGCGCGGCAAACACCCCGTTCACCATGCCCGACATGATCAGAAACGCCGCCATATATTGCGCAACACGCTTCTCGATAACCTTCCAGCCGGCCAGCACCACAATTGCCGTGAAAAAGCTGTTCAGCAGAATGAACAGCACCGATATGCCATCCACCCCCAGGTGGTAATGAATATTGAAGTGCGTGATCCAGTCATGCATCTCGACGAACTGCATTGCGCTGGTCATTTTGTTGAAACCAAAATATAGCGGCAGCGTCACCAGAAAACCAAGCACCGCGCCGACCAGCGCAATGATGCGTGCCAGCGGCGCATTGCGATCATTACCTGTGGCCAGTACCAGCACGCCGAACAGGATGGGCAGCCAGATGGCAATGCTCAGCAGGGGTAATCCAGAAATCATAAATTGTCCTTCGCTTTTATTCTGGTTGTTTTATTCAGGCAGCAATATTCCGTAACCATGTTAGTCCAGCCAGAAACGGATGGTTAACAATACAAACACGCCGATCAGCATGGCAAAGGCATAGTGATAGATGTACCCCGACTGTACCAGGCGCAGCACTCTGGAAAACTTGCCCACCAGCCGCGCTGTACCATTCACCATCACGCCATCGATCAGCTTGATGTCGCCAAATTTCCACAGGAAGCGGCTGACCGCACGCGTGCCGCCGGCAAAAAACCAGTCATTGAAGCGGTCAAAGTAATACTTGTTGTCGAGCACGGTATAAACGGACTGGAACTGGCGCTGGATTTTCGCGGGGATATCCGTGCGCACCAGATACAGGTACCAGGCAGAGGCCACACCCGCCAGTGCCAGCCAGAAAGGCCATGACATCAGGGCATGCAGCCCCATGTTGAAAGCGCCATGGAATTCTTCGCGCATTTCGGCCAGGGCGTGGTGCTCATGGCTGATATAGATGGCATCGCCAAAATAGCTGCCGAACAGCATCGGTTCGACGGTGAAGTAGCCGATCAGCAACGAAGGTATTGCCAGCAGGATGAGCGGCAACGTCACCACCCACGGGGTCTCGTGCGGCTTCTGTCCCGGCGCCAGGCCATGGTGGTGGTCGGTGGAAGTCTCTTCGTCGGCATGGTCGCCCTGATGATCGTGATGATCCTTGCCAAAACGTTCTTTGCCATGGAACACGAGGAAATACATGCGGAAGGAATAGAAGGCGGTGACAAACACGCCCGCCAGCACCGCAATATATATGAAGGGCGCGACCCACAACTGGCTCGCATGCGCCGCCTCGATGATGCTGTCCTTGGAATAGAAGCCGGAGAAGAACGGCGCGCCGATCAAGGCCAGCGAACCGATCAAAGAGGTAATCCAGGTGATCGGCATGTACTTGCGCAGGCCGCCCATGTTGCGGATGTCCTGGTCGTGGTGCATGGCGATGATCACCGAGCCGGCAGCCAGGAACAGCAAGGCCTTGAAGAAGGCATGCGTCATCAGGTGGAACACCGCCACTGAATAGGCCGAAGCCCCCAGCGCCACCGTCATGTAGCCGAGCTGGGACAGGGTGGAATAGGCCACCACGCGCTTGATATCGTTCTGCACGATGCCGAGGAAGCCCATAAACAGGGCGGTGATCGCGCCGACCACCATCACCACTGACAGCGCTGTTTCCGACAGCTCAAACAGTGGCGACATGCGCGCCACCATGAAGATACCGGCCGTCACCATCGTGGCGGCATGGATCAGGGCGGAAATCGGGGTCGGGCCTTCCATCGAGTCGGGCAGCCACACATGCAGGGGAAACTGCGCCGACTTACCCATCGCGCCGATGAACAACAATATGCAGATGGCGGTCATCATGTTCCACGACACGCCGGGTATCGGCGCTACGTCGTTGGCGTGGCTGGCGGCATTGGCAAACACGCTCTGGTAATCCAGATTACCGAACACCATCAGTACCAGACCGATGCCGAGCAGGAAGCCAAAATCGCCGACCCGGTTAACCAGGAACGCTTTCAGGTTGGCGTAAATGGCCGTCGGCCTGGTATACCAGAAACCGATCAGCAGATAGGACACCAGCCCTACCGCTTCCCAGCCAAAGAACAATTGCATGAAATTATTTGCCATCACCAGCATCAGCATGGAGAAGGTGAACAGCGAGATGTAGCTGAAGAAGCGCTGATAGCCAGCATCTTCCGCCATATAGCCGATGGTGTAGATATGCACCATCAGTGAAACAAAAGTAACCACCAGCATCATCATGACGCTGAGCGGATCGATCAGGAAACCGATTTCAAAGCTGGTTGCATCGGAGGTGATCCATTGATAGACGCGGCCGTTAAAGGTATGGCCGCCATCCAGCATCATGCCTCTGAAAATAGCCAGCGAGGCCAGGAACGATACTGCCACCAGCAGGATGGTAATACGATGTGTCCAGGTTCGTCCCAATGCCTGCCCAAACAGCCCGGCAATAATCGCCCCCAGCAAGGGTGCCAGTGGAACCAGCAAATAAAGATTTTGCATATTGTTCATCTTCAACCCTTCAGTCGGCCAAGGTCATCCACGTTGATGGTGCGCAGGTTACGGAACAGCACCACCAGGATGGCCAAGCCTATCGCTGCCTCAGCCGCCAGTACGGTAAGGATGAAAAATACGAATACCTGTCCCGCTGTGTCGCCGAGGTAATGCGAAAAAGCGATGAAGTTGGTATTCACCGCCAGCAGCATCAGCTCAATCGCCATGAGCAGTACGATCAAATTCTTGTGATTCAGGAAAATGCCGACCACGCTGATGGCAAACAGCACTGCATCCAGAATCAGATAATGCGACAGACTCAAATTCATCAAGCTCCCCTTTTTTCTTCCGATGGGCTTACCCACCATCTAGCCATCTTTGGACTATTGCGTATAGTCCCAGCCCTTATTCAGCGCGTTTTTCAGATGCCACTGGCACAACCCGAATTCTGTCTTCACGCCTGACCGCAATCTGCTGCGCCGGATCCTGCAGCTTGTTGCCACTGCGCCTGCGCAATGTCAGCGCAATCGCCGCAACAATTGCCACCAGCAAGATCACTGCAGCCAGCTCAAAGGCATAAACGTAATCGGTATAAATCAGCCGCCCCAGCTCTTTGGTGTTGCTGTAATTGGCTGCATGCTTGGCAATATTTACGCCTGTCTTGGCCGTCTGTTCCTTCCCCAGCACCCATACCATTTCGAGCACCATGATGACGGCGAGCGCCGCACCAAACGGAAACCAGCGCCAGAAGCCTTCGCGCAATCCTTCCATGTTGATATCCAGCATCATCACCACAAACAGGAACATCACCATGACTGCGCCCACATATACCAGCACCAGTGTAACCGCGAGGAACTCTGCCTCCAGCAGCATCCAGATTTCTGCGGCGCTGAAAAATGCCATCACCAGGAACAGGGCTGCGTGCACCGGGTTACGCGCGGTAATCACGCGCAGCGCGGCAAATACCAGAAAGCCCGCCAGCACAAAGAAAACCAGGGTCTGGAAATTCGCCACCAAACTCACAAACAAATTCGTCAACATATTCTCTGACCCTTAACGGTATTTGGCATCGGCTGCACGATCTTTGGCGATTTGTTCTTCATACTTGTCGCCTACCGCCAGCAGCATGGGTTTGGTGTAGTAAAGATCGCCGCGCTTTTCACCGTGATATTCAAAAATCCGGGTTTCCACAATCGCATCCACCGGGCAGGATTCCTCGCAGAAGCCGC
The DNA here is from genome assembly GCA_041488395.1 of Gallionellaceae bacterium. Taxonomy (GTDB): domain Bacteria; phylum Pseudomonadota; class Gammaproteobacteria; order Burkholderiales; family Gallionellaceae; genus 39-52-133. The sequence continues at coordinate 2,412 of JBGPPE010000093.1, read as the reverse complement.
AGAAAATGCACTTGGTCAGGTCGATGTCATAGCGCGTGGTGCGGCGGGTGCCATCAGCACGTTCGGCCACTTCAATCGTGATCGCCAGCGCCGGACATACCGCCTCGCACAACTTGCAGCCGATGCAGCGCTCCTCGCCATTGGCGTAGCGGCGCTGCGCATGCAGACCGCGAAAGCGGAAACTCTGCGGTGTTTTTTCTTCCGGGAACTGCACGGTAATCTTGCGCGCAAACAGGTGGCGCCCGGTCAGCGCCATGCCCTTGAGCAGTTCCAGCAGCAGGAAGGATTTGAAGAATCTGGTGATCTTTTCCATTTTTTATCCTTGGCGGTTTACCACAGCCATAAGCGGGTTTGCATCCAGGCACCCACTACCACCACCCAGACCAGCGTGAGCGGAATAAACACTTTCCAGCCCAAACGCATTAACTGGTCATAGCGATAACGCGGGAAGGTGGCACGGAACCACAGGAATAAAAGCAGCACGAACGAAACTTTGGCCAGCAGCCAGATATTGCCCGGCACCCAGGTAAACGGTGCAAAATTGAACGGTGGCAGCCAGCCGCCCAGGAACATCAGCGCAGTCAGGGTAGCGATCAGGATCATGTTGGCGTATTCCGCCAGGAAGAACAGCGCGAATGCCATGCCTGAATATTCCACGTGGAAGCCTGCCACCAGTTCGGATTCGGCTTCTGCCAGGTCAAACGGTGCTCGGTTGGTTTCAGCCACGCCAGCGATCAGGTACACGATAAACACCGGAAACAGCGGAATGAAATACCAGCCCAGCATGCCAGCTTCTCTTTGTTGGCCATGCACGATTTCGGTCAGGTTCATGCTTTGCGCAGCCATCAGCACGCACACCATGGCAAAGCCCATGGCAATTTCGTAGGAGACAATCTGTGCAGCCGAACGCAGGGAGCCGATAAACGCATATTTCGAGTTGGACGCCCAGCCGGCCACAACCACGCCGTAGACGCCCATCGAAGTAACCGCAAGTATGTAGAGCAGGCCGGCATTCACATCAGCCAGCACGAAGCCATCGGCAAACGGCACTACCGCCCAGGCCGCCAGCGCCGGCATGAAAGCAAGCACTGGCGCAATCACGAACAGGAATTTGTTCGAGCCACTGGGGATGATGATTTCCTTGAACATCAGCTTGACGCCGTCGGCCAGGGGCTGCAGCAGACCGTAATAGCCAACGCGATTGGGGCCGATGCGCACCTGCATGTAACCGATCACTTTGCGCTCTACATAGGTGAGGTAAGCCACGCCCACCATCAGCGGCAGAATAATGGCGATGATCTTGATCAGCGTCCATATCGTTGGCCAGATTGGCGCGAAAACCGCCCACAGGGAATCCCATAGCCCGAACAGATTCCAGAACCATTCAAAAAAATGCAGGACCTGAGCTTCCATTTATGCGCGCTCCACGCTAATTGTGCCGAACATGGGCCCCAGCTGGGCGGTCATGACATGACCCGCCGCCACTCGCAGCACCCCTCTGGGCAATTTGTTATCTGCCACGATAGTCAGCCGCGCACTGCCCTCGCCTTGGCTTACCTTGACCATTTCTCCAGCTTGCAGGCCCAGCTTACTGATCTCATCAGCATGCATTGCAGCACAGGGCGGCAAGGCATCATGCGTGGCCTGCAATGGTGGAGCACGGCGCACCACGGCATCGCTGCAGTAGATGGGCACCTCTGCCACGCGCTGCAAACCGGTTGCGGCAGTTGCCGGCTGCACAGCCAGGCCATGCAGGGTATTGTTCAGTTTGCTGCCGACCGCAACACCCGCCAGCACCTCATCGCGCACGGCTTCGCTGGAGTCGTAAGTGAAACCTTGCAGCTGCAGCAGATTGCCCAGCACACGCAACACTTTCCACGCCGGGCGCGCTTCACCCAGCGGCTTTACTGCGCCGCTGAAACTTTGTATGCGTCCTTCACTGCTGACGAAGGTACCGGAAGTTTCGCTAAACGGTGCAATCGGCAACAGCACATCGGCGTAGTCAGTAGCGAAATTCCTGTAGGCGCTTAGCGCCACCACCACGTCAGCGGCATACATCGCCGCCAGCGCCTGCTGCGGATTGTGCGTATCCAGCTCGGCTTCCACATTGAGCAGGATGTAGGCCTTGCGCGGTGCTGCGAGCATGCCGGCAGCATTCATGCCTGCCGCGCCTGACTGGGCAAAAGGCACGGCCTGCGCCAGATAGCCGCCGCTACTGTTGGCTGCCTCCCCGATAAAACCGAAGCGCGCGTTGCTCAGCGCGGCGATGTGTTGTGCCAGCAGCTGCAGTTGTGCGGCCTGCGGGTGCTGCTGGGCAAAGTTGCCGAGCAGCACGGCAACACGTGTTCCTCCAGCCAGACTTTTTGCAATTGCGACAGCCGTTGCAGACGGTGTGACTGCCTGTACCAGCAT
>JBGPPE010000092.1:0-11315 GCA_041488395.1 Gallionellaceae bacterium | reverse complement strand
CCTGGAGACGCGCGCGTACAAGCCGTTGCGGCCCAACCAGATGAGTTACTGGCAGAACTATCCCAAGTTTTTCATCAGCAACATGAAGGCCTGGTTTGGTGACGCAGCGACTGCCGAGAACCGCTGGGGCTATGACATGCTGCCGAAGCTGGACAAGGTGCATGACATGCTGCAGGTGTTCGAGGACATGAACAACGGCAAGGTAAACGGCTACATCTGCCAGGGCTTCAACCCGCTTGCTTCTGCGCCTTGCAAGATCAAGGTGTCGGGTGCGCTGTCCAAGCTCAAGTACATGGTAATCATCGACCCGCTGGCGACGGAGACCTCGGAGTTCTGGCAGAACCACGGCGAATATAACGACGTCGATCCCGCCAAGATTGACACCGAGGTATTCCGTTTGCCCTCTACCTGTTTTGCCGAAGAGGATGGTTCTCTGGTCAATTCTTCACGCTGGCTGCAATGGCACTGGAAGGCCGCCGAGCCGCCCGGGGAGAGCAAGAACGATGCGGAAATCATCGCGGGCATTTTTCTCAGGCTGAAGGCCATGTACAAAAAGGATGGCGGTGCCTACCCCGACCCCATCATGAGCCTGACCTGGCCCCACAAGATACCCGACTCTCCCTCGGCGGAAGAGCTGGCCAGGGAGTATTCCGGCAAGGCGCTGAAGGATGTGGTGGATCCCAAGGACAAGAGCAAGGTGCTGGTGAAAGCCGGCGAGCAACTGAACGGCTTCGCCGAACTGCGCGATGACGGCTCTACTGCCAGCGGCTGCTGGATCTTCTGCGGTGCCTGGTCTGAGAAGGGCAATCTGATGGCGCGGCGCGACAATTCCGATCCATACGGCATCGGCCAGCACCTGAACTGGGCCTTTGCCTGGCCGGCCAACCGGCGCATCCTGTACAACCGTGCCTCCTGCGATCCCAGCGGCAAGCCGTGGAGTGCGAAGCACAAGCTGATTGCCTGGAATGCCGCCAGCGGCAAGTGGGCCGGTGCCGACGTGCCGGACATAAGGCCGGATGCGGCACCGGGCGAGAACGTGGGGCCGTTCATCATGAACCCGGAAGGTGTGGCGCGTTTCTTTGCCGTCGACAAAATGGCGGAAGGGCCGTTCCCCGAGCACTATGAGCCGCTGGAATCTCCCCTCCCCAACAATCCCATGCATCCGGACAACCCGCTGGCGCGGGCCAATCCGGCAGCGCGGGTGTTCAAGGGCGACCGGGAAACTTTCGGCACGGCGGACAAGTTCCCCTACATCGGCACGACCTACCGCCTCACCGAACACTTCCACTTCTGGACCAAGCACGTGAAGCTGAATGCCATCGTGCAGCCGGAACAGTTTGTCGAAATCGGTGAGGAGCTGGCCAGGGAAAAGGGCATCAAGGCGGGTGACCATGTGAAGGTGAAATCCATGCGTGGCTTTATCCTGGCGGTGGCCGTGGTGACCAAGCGGCTGCAGACCATGACGGTTGCCGGCAAGAAGGTCTACCACGTGGGCATGCCCATCCACTGGGGTTTCATGGGGGTAGCCAAGAATGGCTACATTACTAACACGTTGACGCCATTCGTAGGCGACGCGAACACCCAGACACCGGAGTTCAAGTCGTTCCTCGTCGACATTGAAAAGGTCTAGCGCATGAAGTGTGCGCTAGACCTTTCAGTGAAGGCTAACGTCTCGCGTAGCGGGAGGTTAGGCCGGAACTAAAAGGCCTGGTAAAGTGTGCGCTAGACCTTTCAGTGAAGGCTAACGTCTCGCGCAGCGGGAGGTTAGGCCGGAACTAAAAGGCTTGGTGAAGTGTGCGCTAGACCTTTCAGTGAAGGCTAACGTCTCGCGCAGCGGGAGGTTGGGGCTGAACTAGAAACAGGAGATAACCATGGCACTGCAATCACTTGATATCAAGGCGCGATCCGCTACCACCACCCCACCCCCGTCTGCACGCGGCAGCGCGATCGAGGTGGCCAAGCTGATCGACATTTCCAAGTGCATCGGCTGCAAGGCATGCCAGGTAGCCTGCATGGAATGGAACGACCTGCGCGACGAGGTGGGAACCAACAGCGGGGTATACGACAACCCGCGTGACCTCACCGCGCAGTCGTGGACGGTGATGCGCTACTCCGAGGTGGAGGTGCAGCAAGGCCAACTGGAATGGCTGATCCGCAAGGACGGCTGCATGCATTGCGCCGATCCCGGCTGCCTCAAGGCCTGCCCGGCACCGGGTGCCATCGTGCAGTACGCGAATGGCATCGTGGATTTCCACGAGGAGAATTGCATCGGTTGCGGCTACTGCATCACCGGTTGCCCGTTCAACATTCCGCGCATCTCGAACAAGGACAGCAAGGCGTACAAGTGCACCTTGTGCTCCGATCGGGTGGCGGTGGGCATGGAACCGGCCTGTGTGAAGACCTGCCCGACCGGCGCGATCGTGTTCGGCTCGAAGGAGGACATGCAGGAGCATGCCGCAGGGCGGATTGCCGACCTGAAGGAGCGCGGCTATGAGCAGGCGGGGTTGTACGACCCGCAAGGCGTGGGTGGCACGCACGTGATGTATGTGCTGCAGCATGCCGACCAGCCAGGCCTCTATGCCGGCCTGGCAAAAGACCCGAGCATCAGCCCGATGGTGTCGCTGTGGAAAGGTGTCACCAAGCCGGTGTTGTCGCTGGGCCTGGGACTGATGGCGCTGGCCGGATTCTTCCATTACGTCACCGCCGGCCCGAAGGAAGTGGACGAAGAGGAAACCGAAGCATGAGCCACGCACCGTGCCGATCTCATTCAGGAGAATGCCATGTCTAAACCGCAACTGATCAACCGCTACACCACGCAGGAAAGAAAAAACCACTGGGCCGTGGCGATCTGTTTCGTCCTGCTTGCCTTGTCCGGCCTGGCGCTGTTTCACCCGGCCTTTTTCTTTCTCACCAATCTGTTCGGTGGCGGGGTGTGGGCGCGCATATTGCACCCCTTTATCGGGGTGATTCTGTTTTTGTTGTTCACTTATATGGCACAGGGTTTTGCGCAGCATAACCAGATAAGCGAGGCAGACCGCGAGTGGATGCGGCACATCAAGGATGTGTTGTGCAACAAGGACGACAATCTGCCCGAAGTGGGCAAGTACAACGCCGGCCAGAAGTATCTGTTCTGGACGCTGGTGGTGTGCATCCCGCTGTTGTTCGTGTCGGGCATTATCATCTGGCAGCCCTATTTCGCCTCCAGAATGCCGGTGACCTTGCTGCAAGTCGGCGTGCTGGTGCATGCGCTTGCTGCCTTTGTCGCGATTGCCGGCATCATCGTGCACATCTATGCCGCGATATGGGTGAAGGGTTCGATCCGCGCCATGACCCGGGGTACGGTAAGCAAAGCCTGGGCACGTCGTCATCATTCTGGCTGGTACAAGGAAATCACAAAATAACTTATGAGCACAACAACCATACTCGAACCCGGGCAGATTGAGGCAGCCGCTGGAGAAATTCCAGTGCTGCTGACGCCAGCCACCGATCTGTTTTCATCACGCGCCAAACGCCTGCAGCAATTGGCAGCAGGGCACAGTCTGGCAGACTACCTGCGCTTCATCGCCAGGCTGGCGGAAGCGCAGCAAGCCGCGTTAAAAAGTATTGCCACAGCGCCTCTACCCGATGCGGTATTCCTCGCCCAGTGCAAGGAATACCGCATGCCGCCACTCGCCCCGGCAGGCTGGCGCCGCGATCCGGTGTGGCTGGAAGTGCTGGATGATCTGGTGAAGGCCATGCTGGCAGACGCACCCGCACCTGCCCGTAGCGCCATGCAGGCCTTGTCGGACAATGGCCATGACTGGGCAGAGGCGCAGGCCGAGCGTTTGCTGGCAGGGGAACTCGACGGCCTCGACCTGGCCTGCGCACCGCTGATCGGCGCAGCACTGCAGGTGTACTGGACACACCTGTCCCGTTCGCTAAAACCGGAGCAGGTGTCACACCCGGAACAGCCCAATCTTTGCCCTGTCTGCGGCAGCCACCCGGTTGCGTCGGTCGTGCGCATCGGCGGCAACGTCAGCGGCCTGCGCTACTTGCAGTGCACCTTGTGCAGCTCGGAGTGGCATGTGGTGCGCGCCAAGTGCAGCAACTGCGAAAACACCGGCGGGATCAGTTACTACAACATCGAGTCCGATGCCGGCGTGGTGCGTGCGGAAGCCTGCCCTGAATGCCAGAGCTACCTCAAGGTCGTGAACATGGAGAAAGATCCTCACGCCGAGGCCTGCGCCGATGATCTCGCTTCCTTTGCCCTGGACTGGCTGATGGGTGAACAGGGCCTGGGCCGCAGCGGCATCAATCTGCTGATGATGCATGGCGCAGATGGCGGCGGTTAGCCGGAGAAAATTTTTTAGCTGAAGGACCCTGTAAAGCCTGGTTATCCGCAGATTACGCAGATTTCCGCCCAGCGATTATCGTCCATCCTTTTGCGTGATGAGATACTCGCAGCAACGCGATGAAAATCTGCGTGAATCTGTGTAATCTGCGGATTGAACTGAGGTGTTCAGGATGTGATTGGCAAATTTCACTGAGCCAGATTGGCGGGAAAGTCTATCGTGCATAGCGCCCCAAACCTTCGACCACCAGCAGTAGATCGCATCCTCAATTGGCCAGCGGTCGTCATCCTGATCGATCACTATGGCCGCCAGCCGGTACTCGACGCCGTGCGTGCGCTGCTCGAACAGCTGCGCACGCAGACGCGCAGCGCTGAGAATTACGGCGAAGACGCCATCGCAGCCCAGCTGGAAGCCAGCCTGAGCGACGCCAACGCACCGCGCTTGCGCCGTGTGTTCAACCTCACCGGCACGGTGCTGCACACCAACCTCGGGCGTGCACCGTTGCCGGAAGAAGCGGTGGCCGCGATGGTGATGGCCGCGCGCTATCCCTGTGCGCTCGAATATGATCTGGCCAGCGGCGGCCGCGGCGACCGTGACGACGTAGTGGAGGAATTGCTCAAGGAGCTCACCGGTGCGGAAGCCGCCACGGTGGTCAACAATAATGCGGCTGCGGTATTCCTGCTGCTCAACTCGCTGGGCATGCGCAAAGAGGTGATCGTCTCGCGCGGCGAACTGGTGGAAATAGGCGGCTCCTTCCGCGTGCCGGATATCATGAGCCGCGCCGGCGCCAAGCTGCGCGAAGTCGGCACCACCAACCGCACCCATCTGCGCGATTTCGAGGAAGCGATCACGCCGCGCACCGCCATGCTGATGAAGGTGCACACCAGCAATTACACAGTGCAAGGCTTTACCGCCACCGTGCCGGAAGAAAAACTGGCTGCGCTTGCCCATTTGCAGCGACTTCCCTTTGTGGTCGACCTGGGCAGCGGCACGCTGGTTGATCTGTCGCGCTGGGGCTTGCCGCATGAACCCACACCGCAGGAATCGCTGGCTGCAGGTGCCGACCTGGTTACCTTCAGCGGTGACAAGCTGCTGGGCGGCCCGCAGGCGGGCATCCTGGTCGGGCGTGCCGATCTGATCAGGAAGATCAAGAAAAATCCGCTCAAGCGCGCATTGCGTGTGGGGAAAATCACGCTCGCTGCGCTGGAAGCGGTGCTGAATTTATACCGCGACAGCGACCGCCTGCCCGAACGCCTTACCGCGCTGCACCTGCTGACCCGCTTACCCGACGAGATCACGGCACAGGCGCAGCGGCTGCTGCCGGCCATGCAAGTCGCGCTGTCGCCATGGCAGGTGAATGTGTCTGTGGCGCCCGCCCTGAGCCAGATCGGCAGCGGCTCGTTGCCGGTCGATCGCCTGCCCAGTGCCGCTCTGGTGGTAACACCTGCCGGCAAAAAAGGCGGCGTGCTGCACGAGATTGAGGCGGCGCTGCGCGGCCTGCCCATCCCCGTCATTGGTCGCATCGCCGACGGCGCGCTGCGCCTGGATCTGCGCTGCCTGCAGGACGAGGCAGAATTTGTCGAACAGCTTCACTATCTTTCTGAAAAATGATTATCGGCACGGCAGGACACATCGATCACGGCAAGACCACTCTGGTGCAGGCACTCACCGGGGTCGACACCGATCGCCTGAAGGAAGAGAAGGAACGCGGCATCAGCATCGAGCTGGGCTATGCCTATCAGGCGCTGGAGGGCGGCGAGGTGCTGGGCTATATCGATGTGCCAGGGCATGAGCGCTTTATCCATACCATGCTGGCGGGCGCGGCAGGCATCGACTTCGCCCTGCTGGTGGTGGCCGCCGACGACGGCGTGATGCCGCAGACACGTGAGCATTTCGACATCCTCAACCTGCTCGGCGTCACGCATGGCGCGGTGGCGCTGACCAAGATAGACCGCGCCAGTGCCGCGCGGGTGCGCGAAGTTGAAACAGAGATACGCGAGCTGCTTGCCGCAACTGCGCTGAGTGCCGCACCGGTGTTCCCGCTGTCGGCAGTTAGCGGACAAGGCGTGGCTGCACTGCGCAGCCATCTGCATGGCGAGGCTGCCCGTTCCAGATTGTCGAGCGCACAGGGACATTTTCGTCTGGCGGTAGACCGCAGTTTTTCGTTACAGGGCATAGGCACCGTCGTTACCGGCACGGTGTTCGCCGGACAGGTGCATGTAGATGACGAGCTGACCACCAGCCCTGGTGGCCACACGGTGCGCTTGCGCAGCCTGCATGTGCAGAACCGTCCGGCACAGACAGGACGTGCGGGAGAGCGTTGCGCACTGAATCTGGTCGGCGTGGACAAGTCACAGATTGCCCGCGGCGACTGGATCGTGGCAGGTGATCTGCATGCGCCGACGGATCGCTTTGACGCCCGCATTTCACTCTCCGCCAACGCCCCGCATGCCCTCAGGCACTGGTCGCCGGTGCACCTGCACCTGGGCGCCAGCCACGTGATGGCACGCGTCGCACTGCTGCAGGATGAGCCACTGGGCACAGGCGCATCAGCCTTGGCCCAGTTGGTGCTGGAGCAGCCGCTGGGTGCGCTGCATGGCGATGCCTTTATCCTGCGCGACGCCGAAGCACGCCACACGCTGGGCGGCGGCATCGTGCTCGAGCCGTGGGCGCCAGCACGCCGCCGCAAGACGCCGCAGCGCCTGGCTGTGCTGGCCGCACTGCGGCACGAGGAGCCACGCCAGCGCCTGCATGCCCTGCTGCCCGCCGCAGAATGGGGGCTGGACCTGAGCCAGCTGGGCCGTGCCTGGAATCAGCCCGGCCTGCCTGCCCTGCTGCCCGCAAACGCCATCGTGATCGACAACGGCAAACAGTCCTGCGCTTTTGACGCGGCGCACTGGCAGGCACTGAGTGCGCGTTTTCTGCAGCTCATGGCGGAGCATCACCAGCGCAACCCGGACGAAATCGGGCTTGATGCCGCGCGCGCCCGGCGCATGTTCCTGAACAAGCTGCCGACGCCTGCATTCAATGAATTGATCCAGGGGTTGTTCCAGGCGGGGCAGCTGGCGCGCAGCGGCACCTGGCTGCACCTGCCGGAACATCGCATTAGCCTGAGCCCGGCCGAGCAGGCGCTATGCGAGCGTATCAGGCCGTGGCTGCAGGAGTCACCGCTCGATCCGCCGTGGGTGCGCGACCTGGCCAAACGCGCCGGGATAGACGAGATGCGCATGCGCCAGCTGCTGCTGAAGCTGGCGCGCAGTGGCGAGATTTTCCAGGTGGTGCGCGACTTGTTTTATTTGAATCAGACGTTGATCGAGCTGGCCGATATGGCGCGTGAGCTGAACAGCCAGCATGGCGTGATCCGTGCCGCCGAGTTGCGCGACCAAAGCGGCATCGGCCGCAAGCGCACCATTCAACTGCTGGAATTTTTTGATCGAGTCGGGTTTACGCGGCGTGCCGGAGAGGCGCACTGTTTGCGTAACCCGGATTTGTTTTATAGTGCGCAAAGGAATACCGCGCACTAGATTCTGGAAGGAATTCGCTCCTGGTGGAGCGGCCGGGCTTCAAACCCGGTTGGGGGTGTCAGCCGCTCCCGGGTGGGTTCGACTCCCTCTTCTTTCCGCCAATTCGCTGGGGAGAAGCATTAAAACTCCCCCAATACAAAAACCCACCAAGCAGAGCTTGATGGGTTTTGCGTTTCATCTTCAGCTGTTTCAGGCGACCTGGTTGCAGCCATCGCCGGAAACCCAGGCAGAATTACTTCAGCTTGGTTTCTTTGTATGCAACGTGCTTGCGCGCAACCGGATCAAATTTTTTGATCTCGATCTTTTCAGGTGTTGTGCGCTTGTTTTTAGTGGTGGTGTAGAAGTGACCTGTACCAGCACTAGATTCCAGTTTGATTTTTTCACGCATTTCTAGCTACTCCTTAAATTTTTTCGCCGCGAGCGCGCATTTCAAACAGCACAGCTTCGATACCATTCTTGTCGATGGTACGCAGACCGGCATTCGACAGACGGAGGGATACGTAACGACCCTCGCTCTCTACCCACAAGCGACGACGCTGCAGATTTGGCAGAAAACGACGCTTCGTTTTGTTGTTCGCGTGGGACACATTGTTACCCACTGTTGTGCGCTTTCCCGTTACTTGACAGACACGTGCCATAGCAATTACTCCAACCAGTTTTCAAAAGAGGCGCGATTCTACCCTAAAACCATGGCGGTGTTCAACCTTCCAGTGGGATTCTTTCGAATAATCGCCATGACAACTGCAAACAATTGCGTTTTCACGCTGCGAACTGGGGAAACCATCAATAGCAGGGACTCACTGCGCTCATTATATATATAGCAACGACAGACCGCACCGCCCTTACGCCGAACCGCACTGTTCTGGTGCGCCACTCCCGGCATTTCCCGGGCAAGCCCAATATTTACGGGCAATCCAGCCTTGGCTCACTTATTGCTACCTTGATATACGGAGAGCACTAAGGAGCCAACTTGAAACGAATTCTGATTATTGATGATGTACGAGACCGGGCCGCCTGGCTGAAAGCCAGCCTTGAGGTAGCCGACTTTCACGTGGTCGGCGTCTTGGCCTGGGAACAGGTGGATGAGGACTCGATACAGGCGGCATCTGCCGATGTAATTATCGTGGATGCCGACGCGCCCGGGCGCGATACGCTGGAACAGATCAGCCTGATGTCCAGAACACTGGAAAAACCGGTGGTGGTGCTGAGTGCACAAAAAGACCAGCAAAGTATTCAGGCAGCGATGCGCGCCGGGGTCAGCGCCTATGTCGCCCACACGATACAAGGCGAAGACCTGAGCGGCATCATCCAGGTGGCCGCCGCGCGCTTTTCCGAGCACAAGCGGCTGCGTGACGAGTTGATCGAGGCGAAGACCCAGCTGGCCGAACTCAAACTGGTCGATCGCGCCAAGAACATCCTGATGGCGGACCATGGCTACAGCGAAGCAGAGGCTTATAAACGGATGCGCAACCTGGCCATGAGCAAGAGAAAGCGCATGGCCGAGATTGCAGAGGCGATTATTGTTGCCAAGGAGCTGAGTGCGTAATAGCGCGCAATGCATCGTTATGCACCGCCCTGGGTTCAGGCGATGCACCAAAGCTGATTGATATGCGCCTTAACCAGACGCAACAAAATTATCTAAAAAATAATATCGCAATGATTCATAAGCAATAAATTTCCATTTAATTTTTTGGCATGACTGTTGCTTAGTAGTAAACATCAACGAATCAATGGCGATTCGGAGAATTTGCAATACCGGACAAAGGCGTCCCACTGCGCACACACGCAGTCGGGCGCCTTTACTTTTTTGCAGCACGAATTTTTCTTTAAGGAGCTTGTGAGATGGATAAGTCAGAAAAAGGAATAAGCAGCGTGGAAACAAATCTGGTGGAAAAAACGCTCGCCCCTGAACAAAGCAGCCGGAGGGATTTTATGAAACAGACAGGTGCAATTTTGGGTGCCGCAGGAATCATGTCCATGGTGCCGATGGGAACCCGCGCCGCGGCCTGGGCAGCCGGCTCGGATGCGCCGGAATTGAAAGAGGTCAAGGTAGGTTTCATCCCGCTGACCGACTGCGCTTCGGTGGTGATCGCTTCGGTGATGAAGTTCGATGAGAAGTACGGCATCAAGATCATCCCTTCCAAGGAAGCCTCCTGGGCAGGCGTGCGCGACAAGCTGGTGAACGGCGAGCTGCACGCGGCACACGTGCTGTATGGCCTGGTGTACGGAGTACACATGGGCATCGGTGGCCCCAAGAAAGACATGTCGGTATTGATGACACTGAACAACAACGGCCAGGCCATCACGCTTTCCAACCAGCTCAAGGAGAAAGGGGCAACCACCGGCGAAACGCTGAAGAAACTAGTGGACACCGACAAGCGCGATTACACCTTTGCGCAGACCTTCCCCACCGGCACCCACGCGATGTGGCTGTACTACTGGCTGGCCAACTACGGCATCGACCCGTTCAAGGATGTGAAGAACATCACCGTGCCTCCCCCGCAGATGGTGGCCAACATGCGCGTCGGCAATATGGATGGTTTCTGCGTGGGCGAGCCCTGGGGCAACCGCGCCATTGCCGACAAGATCGGTTTCACCGCCGTGACCACCCAGGACATCTGGAAGGATCACCCGGAAAAAGTGCTGGGCTGCACCGCAGAATTTACCCAGAAATACCCCAACACGGCACGCGCCATGATCATGGCCATACTGGATGCATCCAAATACATCGACGCGATGGCCAATCGCCGCGGCGTTGCAGAGATCATCGCCGACAAATCTTACGTCAACTGCCCGGTTGAAGTGATCGACCAGCGCATGGAAGGCAAATATGAAGACGGCCTCGGCAAGAAATGGAATGACCCCAACTACATGAAGTTCTACAACGATGGCGCGACCAACTTCCCTTATCTCTCCGACGGCATGTGGTTCCTCACCCAGCACAAGCGCTGGGGCCTGCTCAAGGAAGATCCGGATTACCTGGCTGTGTCCAAACAGATCAACCAGATTGATTTGTACAAGGAAGCTGCATCGCAGGTGAAAGTGCCGGTACCGAAGAGCCCGATGCGCAGTTCCAAGCTGCTGGATGGCACGGTATGGGACGGCAAGGATCCGAAGAAGTACGCCGCCTCATTCAAGATCAGGGCGTAAGCGGCCAGATCAAGGTACGACCGGCACCAGCAGCTTGGTGCCGACCCAAACAGAACCCAATTAAAAAAAGGAATTGTCATGACTCCCGAAAAAATTGCACTGGTGCGCAGCAGCTGGCAGCAGGTTCTCCCGATCAAGGACACCGCGGCGCAGTTGTTCTATGGCCGCCTGTTCGAGCTCGATCCTTCACTCCGTAGCATGTTCAAGGGTGACATGGTTGAGCAGGGCGGCAAGCTGATGAGCATGATCAATATGGTCGTCAGCAGCCTGGGCAATCTCGGCCCGCTGCTGGGGCGTATTGAAGCGCTGG
>JBGPPE010000091.1:0-11328 GCA_041488395.1 Gallionellaceae bacterium | reverse complement strand
CGCCCTGCCTTGCCGATCACCGACGCCACCTCGGGAAAGCTCTTGATGATCTTGTCCTGCGTCTGCAGCAGTTCTGCCGCCTTGGTCACCGACATGCCGGGCAGCGAGGCCGGCATGTAGAACAGCGTGCCCTCGTTCAGCGTCGGCATGAACTCGCTGCCCAGGCGCATGGCCGGATACAGGCTTAGCAACAAGGTGAGCGCAGCCACGGCCAGGGTGGTTTTCTTGCGCCGCAGCACGGCGGCGATAAGCGGACGGTAGCCCGCAATCAGCCAGCGGTTGAGCGGATTCTGCGCCTCGGGCTTGATGTTGCCACGAATGAACAGCAGCATCAGCACCGGCACCAGCGTCACCGAAAGCAGGGCCGCACCGGCCATAGCAAAAGTCTTGGTGAAAGCCAGCGGCGCAAACATGTGCCCCTCCTGTGCTTCCAGGGTGAACACCGGCAGGAACGAAACGGTGATGATCAGCAGCGAGAAGAACAGCGCGGGGCCGACTTCCTTGCAGGCGGTGATGATGGCCTGGGCACGGCTACTCAAGTTCTGCTCCCCTCCCACACTTGTGGGGGAGGGGCTGGGGGAGAGGGTAGGTTCGCTGTCGACAAACACCCCTCTCCCGCCAGCGGGAGAGGGGACTGTTTCTTGAGTATACTCAAGCCGCTCCAGATGCTTGTGCGCGTTCTCTATCATCACGATTGCCGCATCCACCATCGCGCCGATCGCTATGGCAATGCCGCCCAGGCTCATGATGTTGGAATTCATGCCCAGCGCACGCATGGCGATAAAGGCGATCAGCACGCCGACCGGCAGCATCACGATGGCGACCAGCGCGCTGCGCGCGTGCATCAGGAACAGCATGCACACCAGCGCCACGATCAGCCCTTCCTCAAACAGCGTGCGCTTGAGCGTGGCGATGGCGCGCTGGATCAGCTCGGAACGGTCATACACCGCGCGGATGCTGACGCCCTGCGGCAATCCCGGGGTGATCTCGGCGATCTTGTCCTTGATATTGCGGATTACCTCCAGCGCGTTCTGGCCGTAGCGTGCCATGGCGATGCCGGACACCACCTCGCCCTCGCCGTCCAGTTCGGCGATGCCGCGCCGTTCATCCGGCCCCAGCTCGACGCGCGCGATGTCGCGCAGCAGCACCGGTGTGCCGCGTTCCGCTTTCACCACCAGGTTCTCGATGTCGCTCTTGCCGCGCAGGTAGCCCTTGCTGCGCACCATGTACTCGGTCTCGGCCATCTCCACCACACGGCCGCCTACATCGCGGTTGGAGTCACGTATCACCTGCCCCACCTTGCTGAGCGGTATGTTGTAGGCGCGCAGCTTGAGGGGATCGACCGTCACCTGGTACTGCTGCACAAAGCCGCCGATGGAGGCCACTTCCGCCACACCATGCGCCTTGGTAAGCTGGTAGCGCAGATACCAGTCCTGCATGGTGCGCAGCTCGGCGAGGTTATGTTTGTCACTGAGCACGGCGTACTGATACACCCAGCCCACGCCGCTTGCGTCCGGCCCCAGCTGCGGTGTAACACCCCTGGGCATGCGCCCCGCGATGCTGTTGAGATATTCCAGCACGCGCGACCGTGCCCAGTAGATATCGGTACCGTCCTCGAAGATCACATACACGAACGACGCACCGAAGAAGGAGAAGCCGCGCACCACCTTGGATTTCGGCACCGCCAGCATCGCGGTGGTGAGCGGGTAAGTTACCTGGTCTTCCACCACTTGCGGTGCCTGCCCCGGATACTCGGTATAGACGATCACCTGCACGTCGGAAAGATCCGGCAGCGCATCCAGCGGCATTCTGAGCAGCGCGTAGATACCTGCCAGCGTGATGAACAGGGCAGCGAGCAGCACCAGCAAGCGGTTGCGTGCCGACCAGTGGATGATGGCATTCAGCATCTCAGTGCTCCCCGTGTTGCTGCGCTACTGACTTCATTCTGGTAATCACCCACTCGCCCGGGTTGCGTTCGACGATCTCGAAGGTGATCGTGCTGCCCGGCGCGATGCCAGCCGTCAGCGCAGCATTGGCCAGCGCGAAATCCATCGTCATCGCCGGCCACTTCAGCGACTTGATCGCCTCGTGCGTAATGCTCACGGTGCCATCGTTGTTGATGGCATCCAGCGTACCCTGTGCCTGGTGTCCCACCGTTGCAGGCTTTGTGGCGGGCTGCGTGTCGGCAGGTGCCGCGGGCATGGCCTGCCCGCCAAAGCCGCTTAACGCCGCCTTGAGGTTGCTCTCCGCATCGATCAGGAAGTTGGCGGAAGTCACCACCTGCTCGCCTTCCTGCACGCCCTGCAGCACCTCGACATAATCATCGCTGCGGCTACCCAGCCGCACGCTGCGCGGCTCGAAGCGCCCCTGCTGCAGCTGCACCAGCACGATCTGGCGGGTGCCGCTGTCGATCACCGCCGAGGTCGGCACTGCCAGCACCTTGCTGCCCTTGCCCGTGGCCAGTTGCGCCGTGGCGAACATGGCGGGCTTGAGCAGGCCCTTGGGGTTGGCGATCTCCATGCGCACCTGCACCGTGCGCGTCGCACTGTCCAGCGTCGGGTAGATGAAGCTCACGCGGCCGTCGAAGCTGCGTCCCGGATAGGCATCCACCAGCAGCTGCGCGCGGCTGCCCAGCTGTACCTGGGCAATGTCCTGCTCCGGCACGTCGGCAATCACCCACACCGTGGACAGGTCGGCGATCTGGTACAACATCTCGCCGGGCATGAAGCGCATGCCTTGCACCGCTTTTTTCTCCAGCACGATGCCAGTGACCGGCGCACGGAAGATCACGCGCGCCTGTCCCTCGCCAGTCGCCGATGAGCCGGCCACATCCCAGTTCTGCAGGCGTGCCGCGCTGGCATCGGCCAGCTTCTGCATGCCGCTCTTCGCCTCGTCGTCGGCATTCTTCAGTGCGGCCAGGCCTTGCAGCGCCAGCGCGTGCTCGCGTTGCGCCGACACCAGTTCCGGGCTGTACACCTCAAACAGCGGCTGCCCTTTGCTGACCGCCTGCCCGGTGGTGTTCACGTAGAGTCGTTCCACCCAGCCTTCGAATTTCGGTGCAATGGTGTAGCTGCGCCGCTCGTCCACCTCGACGCGGCCGCTCACGCGCAGCGTACGTTGCAGATCGCGCAGGGTCACCGCCTCGCTCTTCACCCCCAGCTTCTGCACCTTGTCGACACTGATGCTGAGCTGGTTGCCCGCTGCGGCATCGCCCTCGTACACCGCCACGTAGTCCATGCCCATCGCATCCTTCTTCGGCACCGGCGAGGTGTCGGGCAAGCCCATCGGGTTGCGGTAGTACAACAGCTTGCGCTCGGCAGCGGGCGCGGCCTGTTTGCTGTCTGCGTTTGCATGCGTGCCGAACCAGTAGCCCCCTGCCGCCACGCCCAGCAACAGCAGCGCGGCCAGGATCATTTTGATGATGATGTTGTTCATAGCTCTTCCCCTAACAATTTTTCCACCTCGGCCAGCTGCAACTGCATGTCCGTTTGCGCCTGCAGAACTTGCTGGCGCGCTTTCAGTATCTGTTTCTGTGCATCGATCAGCGTGTCGAATTGCACCTTGCCGGTCTCATAGCTGGCCAGTGCGGACTGATAGGTCAGCTCGGCCTGTGGCAACAAACGCGTTTCAATCAGCGATTCGGTCTGGCGTGCAGCTTCCAGTGCGGAGAGCTTTTCCGACAGGTCAGACTGCACCTGGTTGAGCAAAGCCTGTTTGCGCGCGCTGGATGCCGCCAGCATCGCCTCGGCTTCACGCTCCTGCGAGCGGCGCGACGACTGCTGGAGGGGGATGCTGAACTCGAGCATCAGGTCCCAGCTCTTTACCTCGCTGCCGGACTGGGTGGGCGCCACCCCCACGGTGAAGCCGGGGTAGCGATTGTTGTAAGCCAGCTCGCGGCTCTTCTCGGCCGACTGGATGCCGGCCTCGGCGATCTGCAGCTGCGGGTTGCGTGCGCGCAGCCGCTCCAGCAAGGCCTGCTCGTCCAGTTTGGCCGCAGGCGGCATTGCGCGCAACTGCGCCGGTTCGGCCAGCTCCGCATTCACCGGGCGCGCCAGCAAAGAATTAAGGCGCGCATGGGTGTGGTGGCCTTCGTTTTGCAGCGCGATCAGCTCGCTGCGCAACATGGTCTTCTCCACCTGCACGCGGATCACGTCCTGCTGCGTGCCGATGCCGTTGGCATAGCGCGTCTGCGCGATCTGCTCCAGCTCGTCCAGCAGGCCCAGCGTCTGCTGCGCCAGCTGCTCGCTGGCGGTGGCGTAATAGTGCATGGCGTAGGTGGTCTTGATGCGGCTGGCCAGCTCGGCCCAGCTCGCGGCCACCTGGCCGTTGGCCTGGGAAATTTGCGCATTGGCCACATCGCGCTGCAGATCGCGCCGGCCGAACCAGGGAAAGGTCTGCATCAGCAGATAGCGCGTACCGCCCACCTGTGACGGCAACAGCTGCGGCGAGGTGGTGCCCTGGTTGGTGATGTCCATCATCTCGGCGCGCAACACCGGGTCGGGCAACGCGCCGGCCGGCTCGGCACGTTGCTGTGCCGCATCCGCCTCGTAACGCGTGGCCGCCAGTTCCGGATTGTGCGCGCGCGCGTAATCGAGCAGGCCGGCGAGATTGCTGCCCAGCGGGCCATTGTCGGCAGCGCACGCTGAAGTCAGCCAGAGCGTGCACAGCAGGGTAAAAAATAATTGAGGGAGCTTCATATTCCGCATCCAGTTGCTTTGCAATGCAATCAGGCAGCCACAAGTGGCTACCGCAGGGAGCAGGACGGAATCAGACTACGAAATATACAGACGGACTCGTCCCGCGTCAGGCGCGAACGAGGGGTGGTGGAAGCAGCGGTGCAGAAGTGATGGAGCGGAAGGAAACCAGATAAGGGACGATCTCTTGTGTGCTGCTTTGTACAGCATCCAGTTCCACAGCAGGCACGGCCAGATAAGCGGTGCAGGCCAGATGGCAAATGCCGCAACTGCTGCAGGAGGAACTTTGCTCATCTGCCGCAGCGGGAGTTTCGCCGTGATGCTGCTGGTGTTCGCTCATGTCCATGCCACTCATGTCAGCCATTTCCGGTATCTCATGCTCCGCCATTGCCTCATGGCATCCACCTTGCGGCATCTGCATGGACACCGATGCGGCCAGCGCGCTGGCGCTGAAAAGCGGCAGCCACAGCAGCATCAGTACGGCAACGAATTTTCTGGATTGCAGAGTCATGTGCGCAGTGTGGCTAAGCCGGCGATCCTTGTCAATTGCCGTTATCGGCATAACCCTGCAGCCATTGCACGTTCTGGTATCAGTACATGCGATGCCGGAACAGCCAGCCGGCAATGCTGAACGCGACCACGCCGATCAGCGCCATCGGCCAGAACTGGGGAATCAGCAGATCGAACGGCATGCCTTCG
This sequence comes from Gallionellaceae bacterium, assembly GCA_041488395.1. GTDB lineage: Bacteria > Pseudomonadota > Gammaproteobacteria > Burkholderiales > Gallionellaceae > 39-52-133. Next base: position 5,935 of record JBGPPE010000091.1, on the reverse strand, counting down.
AGAAATACGCCGCGCAACACCACCAGGAAATAGCGCATCGGGTTGAGCAGCGTGAGGTCCTGCACCAGCAACGGCATATTCCTGATCGGCGTGGCGAAGCCGGACAGGATGATGGCAGGCACCATGAAGATGAAGGCGCCCAGCAGTCCCTGCTGCTGGGTGACGGCAAACGACGAGACCATCAACCCGACACCGACGCCAGACAGCAGGAACAGCGCGATGCCGGTATACAGGGTGAGCAGGTTGCCCAGCAGCGGCACCTTGAACCAGAACACCGCCGCCAGGATGATCAAGCTGGCTTCAGCCAGGCCGATGATGAAACCCGGCAGCGTTTTACCGATCAGGATTTCCAGCGGGCGCAGCGGCGTAACCAGCAGCTGATCGAATGTGCCTTGCTCGCGTTCGCGCGCGACCGAAAGCGCGGTGACCAGCATGGTAAGCAGCAGCGTCAATATGCCGACGATGCCGGGCAGGAAGAACCAGCGGCTTTCCAGATTGGGGTTGAACCATGCCTGGGTTTCGATACGCGACGGCGGCAGGCTGCCGCCATGGCTTGCCGCCCATGCGAGATTGAAGCGATCGACCATGATGCGCGCATTGTTGAGGGCCAGCATGGCGGTATTGGAATTGCGCCCGTCGACGATGACCTGTAGCGCAGCCGTGCGCCCGCCAAGCAGGTCAGCGCTGAAATTCGGTCCGGCATGCAGCACCATCAACACTTGCTTGCTGTCGACGAGCGGCGCGATCTCGCTCTCATGCGTGATCCGGGCTACCCTGGTGAAACTGGGCGAACCGTCAAAGACGGCCAGCAACTCGCGCGATGCAGAACCGCGGTCCTCGTTGTAGACCGCGAACGGCACATCCCGCAAATCAAAGGTCGCGGCATAGCCGAACACGACCAGCTGGATCAGCGGCGGGCCGATCAGCACAAAGCGGCTGCGCTTGTCTTTCAGCAGCGCCAGAAACTCCTTGACCACCAGTGCGAATATGCGCCCTGACATATCAGGGAGTGTTAATGCTAATTTCGCGCCAGCGACGGGGGCAAGTTGGGATGCCATCCGCGAAGCAAGACACGCAATAGTGCAAGCCACTATAAGCGGCTTGCGACAAAAGAGGGCAACCAACTCGCCCCCGTCCCCAAGGGTTGCTGCGAGAAAACAGCGTCTGCGGCGTTGCAAAGCTTGCCAATGGAACAGCCATTCGCTGCGCCTTGCGCCTTGCATCCACTACCTTCTCGCAACAACGCTGGTTTGAAATTAGCATTAGCACGCCCTCACTCCAGGCGCTTGCGCGCGCTACGCCAGGTCAGGCCGAGAAACACCGTGGCCAGAACCAGCAGCGCCAGCACGTTGGGCAGAATGACACTCCACACATTTCCGGCAAGAAACACGGTCTGCAAAATGGCGACGTAGTAGCGTGCCGCAATGACGTGGGTGATGGCCTGCACCACCGTGGGCATGCTGCCGATATCGAAGATGAAACCGGAGAGCAGGAAAGCCGGCAGGAAGGTGGTGATCAGCGCCAGCAGCCCGGCTACGAATTGGCTGCGGGCCACGGTGGAGATCAGCAGGCCCATGCCCAGTGCCGTGATGAGAAACAGCGCCGACGTTGCGAACAGCACCCACAGCGAGCCGCGCAGCGGCACCCCGAACAGGAATAGCGCCATGCTCACGGCCAGCGCCAGCCCGCCCATGCCCAGAATAAAATAAGGCAGAAGTTTTCCGATGATCACTTCGCGCATCGACAGCGGCGTGACCAGCAGCGCCTCCATGGTGCCGCGCTCCCATTCGCGCGACATCACCATCGCGGTCAGCAGCGCGCCGATCAGCGTCATGATCACGGCAATCAGGCCGGGAACCAGAAAGTTGCGGCTGCGCAGTTCGCTGTTGAACCACGCGCGCTGCTCCATCTGCACCGGCACTTCCAGCGACTGGCCGCGTTGCAGCGCCGCATGCTCCAGCCATTTTCCCCACGCACCCTGCACGTAGCCGGAAATAATCCGCGCCGTGTTCGCATCCACGCCATTGACGATCAGCTGGATCGGAGCGCCATCGTTCTGGCGCAGGCGCCGCGCGAAATCCTGGCGCAACACCACAATGCCATTGACGCGGCCGGCCATCAGCGCCTGCTCGGCCTCACGGGTATTGGCGTACAGCGACACATTGAAGTAGCGCGACTGGCGGAACTCCGCTGTAAAGCTTGCCGTGTCCGCGCCGGGCTGTTCCACCACCAGCGCCAGCGGGATGTGCTCGGAGTCCAGCGACACGCCGTAACCGAACAGCAGCAGCAGAAAAATCGGCATCAGGAAGGCAATCACGATGCTGCTGGGATCGCGCATGATCTGCAGGAATTCCTTGCGGATAAGTCCGCGCAGACGCATCCGGCTACTCATGACGATATAAACCTACCGCGCGACCCCGCTGCCGGTTTGCGCAGTAGGTTTATATCGTCATGCATTGCATTCCGCTCGGTACTCATGCCGTCTCCTCCTGTTGCTCATGCGCCTTGATCAGTGCGACGAAGGCGTCTTCCATGCTCGGTTCGGGTGACTGTTGCGAACGCGCCTGCGCCTTGATGCTGGCCGGCGTGCCCATGGTCAGGATTTCTCCCGCCGCCATGATGGCGAGGCGGTCACAATATTCCGCCTCTTCCATGAAGTGAGTGGTGACCATTACGGTCACGCCCTGCCCGGCCAGCGCGTTGATGCGTGCCCAGAATTCGCGCCGCGCCAGCGGGTCGACGCCGGAAGTGGGTTCGTCCAGGAACAGTATTTCCGGCTGGTGCATCAGCGCGCAGGCCAGGGCGAGGCGCTGCTTGTAGCCCAGCGAAAGGTCGCCACTGGTGAATTCCGCCATCCCGGTCAGTTCGAATTCCTCCAGCGCCAGGCTGATGCGGCTGGCCCTGTGCTTGCCGGACAGCCCATAGGCGCTGCTGAAAAAACGCAGGTTCTCGGCCACACTAAGCTGCCCATACAGTGAAAACTTCTGCGACATGTAGCCGATGCGCGCGCGCGCCGCAGCCGCGGCATGGCGCAAATCGGCGCCGGCCACGCGCAGCGTGCCGCCGCTCGGCGGCAACAGTCCGCACAGCATGCGGAAGGTGGTGGACTTTCCCGCGCCATTTGCGCCAAGCAAGCCAAACACCTCGCCCTTGCCCACCGCAAAGCTGATGTTGTTTACCGCGTAAAAGTCGCCGAAGCGGCGCTGCAGCTTGTATACCTCAATGACCGATTTGCCTGCTTCGCCATGCACCGGGGGCAAGTCATGAATTTCCGCTGGCGCTCGTTTGGCCTGGGTGCCGGCAGTCCTGGCTTTAAGCAACGCGACAAAGCAGTCTTCGAAACGCGGCGGCACCGGCGCAATCTCGAGGCCGCTCATGCCGGGCAGCAGAATCCCCAAATCGGGCGGAACCGCCTCCTCCATCACCATGCGCACATGGTCGCCCTGAATCAGGCCATCGAGCACGCCCGGCGCCTGTGCGATGCGGTTCTGCAGGGTGCGCTTGTCCATATCGGCTGCCGCGACCCTGAACGTGCGACCGCGCATGGTTTCGCGCAGCGCTGCGGGCGTCCCCTGGTCCAGCAGGTGCCCCTCGTGCAGCAGCACGACCTCGTCACAGCGCTCCGCCTCGTCGAGATAGGCGGTGCTGAGCAGGACGCTGGTGCCCTGCTCGCGCACCAGGCGGTAGACGATGTCCCACAGCTCACGCCGCGACAGCGGGTCGACGCCGACTGTCGGCTCGTCGAGCAGCAGCAGCGACGGTTGCCGCACCAGCGCGCAAGCCAGGCCAAGTTTTTGTTTCATCCCGCCGGAAAGCTGCCCCGCCAGACGTCTGGTAAATGGCGCAAGTCCGGCCATGTGCATCAACTCGCGGTAACGTCCTGCACGCGCCGATTCGGGCACGCCTTGCAGGTCGGCGTAAAGGTCAAGGTTCTCCTGCACGGTGAGGTCTTCATACAGGCCAAAGCGCTGCGGCATGTAGCCGATAGCGCCCTGCACCTGCAGCGACTGGGTGGCAGCGTCCATGCCGAGGACGGTGATGGCGCCGGCATCCGGCACCAGCAGGCCGGCGGCAAGGCGCATCAAGGTAGTCTTGCCGGCGGCATCGGGGCCGACCAGCCCGGTGACCACGCCAGGGCGGACCCGGAAGCTGACCTGTTGCAACGCTTGCAGCGCGCGCGTGCCGACGTGGAAGGTTTTGCAGATGCCGCTGACTTCGAGTGCAATCCGGCTGGAGGAATCCAGCGCAGGGGATGCTGCCGTCAGGTTGTCGGCGGCCATCACGGCAGGCTCAGGAATTCTGGCAACGGCTGGCGTCCGCAGCCGCAGGCTGGTTAAGCGGGATGCTCACCGTGGCGGGCATGCCGAGGCGCAATTCGCCCTGCGAGTTGCACACGAAAATGCGCACTTGGTAAACCAGGCTGCTGCGTACCTCGCTGGTCTCCACCGACTTCGGAGTGAATTCGGCAGAAGGGGAAATATAGCCGATCCAGGCGGGATAGCGTTTGCCGGGGTAACTGTCGGTGCTGACCTCGGCGCGCATCCCCGGCTTGATCCTGCCGAGGTCCGGCTCCTGCAGATAGGAGCGCACCCAGATCGGATCGGTCAGCGCCAGCGTATAGACGGGGCGTTGCGGCGAAGCCATGTCGCCCGGTTCGAGGATGCGCTCCTGGATAACGCCGTTGTCCGGCGCGTAAAGAGAAGCATCGGCCAGTGCCTTGCGTGCCACCGCCAATGCCGCCTGGCTGGCCTTGAGCATGGCCCTGGCTGCCGCAATATCTTCCTTGCGCGGCCCCATCTGCACCAGCTTCAGTGTTTCCTGCAGCGCATGGTATCGGGCCTGCGCCGCATCGGCATTTGCGCGGGCATCGTCTGCCTGCTGCCTGGCAACAAAGTGCTGCTCGACCAGTTCCTTGAGGCGCTGATAGTTGTGCTCGGCATTCTCTGCGCCGATACGCGCGGCTTCCGCATCAGCCTGCGTCTTGTGAATTTCTTCCGCCAGGCTGCCCGCCTCCAGGCGCGCGACAACCTGCTGCTGCGATGCCAGCTGCGCCTGCTGCAGGTCGACATTGCGTGCCAGCCGCACGCTATCAAGCATCGCCAGCAACTGGCCCTTCCTGGCCGGCTCCCCTTCCCTGAGCAGCATCTGGGCAATGCGTTCCGAGCCGTTGAACGCCAGCTGCACCTGCCTGATGTCCACATTGCCATACAGTGTCAAAGCATCGCTGCGCTCCACGTGGTGATTGCTGAAATACCAGGCAGCAGAAGCGGACGCGCCCACGACAATCACTGCGACAAGGATGGGGAAGATTTTTCTTTGCACTATTTTTACCCCGCGATAAGCGCCGGCTCTGCATCACCAACACACGACGACATGATATAAAACACCCGCGAAGGTGTCTAATTTGCGCTGTGCATACCCTGCAGATACGCGGCTCAGCAAGCTACTCTGATCAGCGCCTGTTGGCAATTTTCATAATCAAGCGCTTGCGCGCCGACAGCGTGCCCGGCAGCAAAAAAACAAAAGGCGACCGGAAGGTCGCCTTTTGCTGCACTGCTAACGGACTATGCCAGAGGTAATTACAACCCAACCCGCGTGGCCCCTGGGTCAAGATTGCGTACCATGCCCAGTATCTCCATGCCTTCAACCGTGTCAGGATCATATTTCACGATCAAGGTATGCGGATGCGCATGACGATTGAATTCCGCGCAATCAACACCCATGCAATCCATCAGCCTTCTTTCCAAACCTGCTCTTGCCTGTACATCCAACTCTGGGTGCACATGAATCAACATATCTGCCATATTCATGATCTTCTCCTTGCGTTGGTGAAAAATTAAGGACAGGGCAAAACGTCGTCGCCACACCCTCGAGGTTAATTATATGCCTCTAAATTCGAGAATGTAAGCAACTCTCCTGGGGTATCTGGCAGTGT
>JBGPPE010000090.1:0-11352 GCA_041488395.1 Gallionellaceae bacterium | reverse complement strand
TACCTGCCCATGATCGGAGTAAGCCTTATCGGCCTGTGGCTGGGAAAAACGCTGTTGAAGTGGTGAAGAAGAATTTAGCTGGTGCAATCACTATTGCCCCGGCAAGTAATACATACCCATGACCAAACACTGGGTAATCGCGCTCAGGCTTTCCCCACCCGCCGCCATAGGAGTAACATCAACACATGGCACTCTGCTGCCCATCAATAGTGATGCCAGGAGTAAGTAATGAAGCACGCGGGCCTGTTATTTTTGCTCCTCTGCCTGCCACTGTCGGTGCAGGCGGACGAAGCCCTGAAATTTGGCGTCGCCAACCAGCGCCCGGTCATGCTCACCGCACAGATCTGGAACCCGATACTGGCTTATCTCAGCAAGAAGTCCGGCATCCCGCTTGCTTTGCTGATGGGAAAAACAGCCGCTGAAACCACCGAGCTGGCCAGCAGCGGACAGCTGGATTTCATCTACACCAACACGCTTTTCACGCCTGAGCGCAACAAACTTGGCTTCCATGCCATTGCCCGTTTCAATACCGCGCTGATACGCGGACAAATCGTGGTCGCGGAAGATTCCTCTATACGTCAGCTGCGCGACCTTGCCGGAAAGAAAATGGTTACGCCGGCGAGTGAGTCATTTATCAGTTATTCACTGCAGATGAAAGCACTGGCCAATGCGGAGGTAAAGGTTGAAACAGTCATCGCGGGCAGCCAGGAAGGTGGCATTGCCCAGCTTGCGGCTGGCAGGGTGGATGCAGCCGCAGTGCACAGCAAGGTCATTCAGGCCTATTCCGAGCGCGAGAATTTCCGCTACCGCGCCATTTACACTTCGCCCCCCTATTGCGACCTGCCCATCATGGCGCATCCGCGCGTGCCGCGCAGCAAGGTGGAGCAAATACGCAGCGCACTGCTGGCGATGGCCAATGATCCCGAGGGACGGAAAATACTGGATGCTGCCAACACGCTCATCAAGTCTGATACTGCACTCGCCTTTGTCAGCGCAAAGGACAGGGATTACGACAACTATCGCAGGTTTTATCGCCCTGCCCCCAGAAGGAACTCCCCATGAAGATTCGGCGTTACCTGAACTGGAGTGAATGGGGGCTGTACTGGCGACTGCTGGCCCCGCTGATGCTGCTGATCATTTTCGCCGGCAGCATGCGCAGCCTGATGCTGGTCGAAGAGGAAGTAAATGAAGCGCGCATACGCAGCGAAACTTCTCTGCATGTACTGGCACAGGCTCTCTCCCCCCTGCTCATCGAACACATCATTACCGGCGACTACGGCGGCATTGCGCAGATGCTGCGCGAGCAGACTGCCAACAATCCCGAGCTGGCCCGTCTTGAATGGCACTTCGGTAAAACCACCATCAAGACGACAGATACTGAGCCCGATAAACAACTGCCGGCACAGCAACATCCCTCTTCCCCGCCGCAATGGTTTGTCCGTAACGTGGGCCTGGAGGCCATGACCCACACTGTGCCGCTGGCGTTCGGCGGACAGGATTATGGTGAATTGACGCTGCAATCTGACCCCGCCATTGCGCTGGAAAGAGCCTGGCGGCGTTTTCACACCCAGCTTCTCGCAGTGCTCACGGTCATCTCGGTATTATCTCTGCTGCTGGCCCTGCTGCTGCGCAGCTCGCTGGCCAGCCTGCGTGCGCTCACCGCCAGCGTGCGGCGCTTCCAGCACGATGCATCCGAACGTGCGCCCGAGGAAGGCGTTATCGAGATTCGTACGCTGGGGCAGGCATTCAACCAGATGGCCAGAAGCAAAGAAGCCGCAGAAACTGCCAATCAGGCCAAAAGCAATTTCCTCGCGCATATGAGCCATGAGATACGCACGCCGATGAATGCAATCATTGGCATGTCGCATCTCGCGCTCAAGACTGAACTTACACCGAAGCAACGTGATTATCTGTTGAAGATCAATCAATCAGGGCAGCACCTGCTTGGCATCATTAACAACATTCTGGATTTATCCAAGATCGAGGCCGGCAAGATCGACATCGAATCTGTCGACTTCAATTTTGATCATGACGTGCTGGATAAAGTGGCTGTCCTGATCAGCGACAAGGCTGCTTCCCGCGGGCTGGAATTCATGTTTGACATTGACCCGGAGCTGCCCAACTCGCTGCGCGGCGACCCCATGCATCTGTCCCAGGTACTGATCAATTTTGCCAACAATGCCGTCAATCATACCGAGGCTGGCGAAGTCATCCTGCGTGCAAGGATAATCAGCAGCACAGATCAGGAAGTGCAGGTGCGTTTCGAAGTGAAAGACACCGGCAGCGGTATAGCGCCCGAGCTGCAAGCGAAACTGTTTCAGTCTTTCCAGCAGCTCGCCACTGCCAGCACCCGGCACTATGCCGGTACTGGCCTTGGGCTGGCGATCAGCAAGCGCCTGGTGGAAATTATGGGCGGGGAAATCGGCGTGGAAAGCACGCCGGGCAAAGGCAGTACTTTCTGGTGCACCTTGCGTCTCTTAAAAGCCCACCCGCAGCAGGAACATCTGAGTCTTGATCTGCATAACCGGCACATGCTGGTGGTTGACGACAATATGCATGCCATTGAAATTTTGTGCAGCATGCTGCGTGACATGGGCTGCCGCACTGACCACGTCGACTCCGGCGCAAAAGCCATCCAGGCGGTAAGCGATGCGGATGAGGCTGGCGATCCCTACGATACGGTATTCATGGACTGGCACATGCCGGACATGGATGGTATCGAAACCTCACGCAAGCTCAGCGCGCTACAACTCAAGAACCCTCCGCCCCCCCATATCATGGTAACAGCGCAGGATTATGAGCTTGCCTGCAGGAAGGCGCAAAACACCACGATCGAAACCGTGCTGATCAAACCCGTCACACCTGCAATATTGCGTGATGCCATTCTGCGCGAGATTTCCCAGGAGCACTCCGGCAGCACCAACATGTGCAAGGCTGCGGCAGTAACACAGGAAACCGGCGACATGGCGCTCATTCGCGGCGCCAGCATCCTCGTTGCGGATGATAACGTCTTCAACCAGCAGGTCGCTGCCGAGCTGCTGCTGGATGCCGGCGCCAATGTATGGATTGCACGCAATGGCCTGGAGGCCATCGGCCTGCTGCGCCAAAGGTCATTCGACTGCGTGCTGATGGACATCCAGATGCCCGAGATGGATGGCCTGGAGGCGACACGACAGATTCGTGCCGATGCACAGCTGGCCAATACCAGAATTATTGCCATGACCGCCAACGCCATGGCGGAAGATCGTGAGCGCTGTCTGGCGGCAGGCATGGACGACTTCCAGAGTAAACCGGTACAGCCCGAATTGCTTTACCGCCTGGTCGCCAGGTGCCTGCCGGGAAACCCGGCAATAAAGCCAGACCAGCCAGACCTCTCGGCCAATAATACGGAAAGTTCAAATACGCCGCGCAGTGATCCCCAGCTGATAGACCTGGCTGTGCTGGCGAAAACGGTGGGCAATGACCCGGCCCGGATACGAAAGTTCGCCCATACTTTTATTGACTCAACCCGAACGGGGCTGAACGAGATTGAGCAGGCACTGGCACAGGAGAATCTTGTCGCCCTGAGCGCACTGGGCCACCGCATCAAGTCTTCTGCCAAAACCGTAGGTGCTTTGAAATTCTCGGAATTATGCCTGGCGCTTGAACAGCTCAAGCATGGCGGCAACCTGAACCATGCTCGCAACATTGTTGCTCAATTGGCCCCTATGCTGGATCAGATCGAACAGCAGGTAAAAAATCTTTGCTATCCATAAAGCAATAATCATGGCTAAATTATGAGGCGCCTGGCATAAATCTCGTATCTGTATGTTTTGCGACAGGAGGATAACAGTGAAATTTGCCGCTCTGATACTGCTTCTGATTTCTTGCTCGCTACCGCTTCATGCCGCTGAAGTGCTGAAATCCGGCATGCTTAACCAGCGCCCGATCGCACTCACCGCCACACTCTGCAACCCCATTCTGCAATGCCCGAGCGATAAATCCGCCATCTTTCTGACGCTGGCCATGGGCAGTGATACAGGCTACAACAACGACTGTCAGTGTTATCGACGCACGCAATCATGAATCCGGGAATACATTTCAGGCGCTGGATCAGGCTCCATGACTGGGGGCTGTACCAGCGTATTCTAGCGCCAATGATCATAATAATTCTGATTGCAGGAACCACGCGCTGCGTGTTGCTTGCCGGCGAGGAAGCCAGCGAAGCACGCCTGCGCACAGATACCACCTTGCGCTCCGTAACGAGAGCCATCACCCCATTGGTTGCGGGATACGCAAGCAACAGGAATTACGCTGCTGTCGCAGAGTTACTGGACCAGGAAGTAAGCGATTTTTCGGAACTGGATAGCCTTGAATGGCAATATGGCAACGCTGCCATCACGGCGTACGCGCCTGCCCCCGTACAACCACGGCCCTTCAGCTCTTCAGCCTGGTTTGCCGATCTGGTCGGTATCCATACCTTGTCTCATACGGTGACACTTGAGTTCGCTGGGAAAGCCTATGGTGAACTCACCCTGCGTTCCAATCCGGCACCTGCACTGGAAAAAACCTGGCGCCGCCTGCGCTCGCAAATCGTCGCCGTAGCTATCGTTATCACCAGCCTGTCGCTCATGCTGGCGCTGCTGCTGCACAGCTCCCTGTCTGGATTGCGCGCCCTGACAGAAAGCATGCGGCGATTCCACAACAACAATTCGGAGCGGGCACCAGACAATGGCCCGATCGAAATCAGGACACTGGGCCGGGCATTTAACCTGATGGCCGAAGAAATCACCAACCTGGTCATCAACCTGCAGTTTTCAGAACGGGCACTGCATGCAGAAAAGGAACTCGCTGAAGTCACGCTGATGTCCATCGGTGACGCGGTTATCGCCACCGATGCACAGGGGAAAATTACCCTGCTCAACCCGGTGGCGGAAAAACTGACCGGATGGAGCACGGATGAGGCTCAGGGAAAACCGCTGGAACAGGTTTTCCATATCATCAACCAGGAGACACGGCAAAAGGTAAGCAACCCGGTTGACCAGGTGCTCACAGAAGGGATAGTCGTGGGACTCGCCAGCCATACCGTGCTGATTTCCCGTGATGGAGATGAATGCCCGATAGAAGACTCTGCTGCACCGATACGCGCACAGGACGGGGCCCTGGTTGGCTGCGTGCTGGTGTTTCACGACGTAACTGAAAAGCACAGACTGCTGGAAAAAGTAAGCTGGCAGGCCGGGCACGATGCCCTTACCGGTCTGCCCAATCGCGCATTATTAAGCGACCGTATCAACCAGGCCGTTGCGCATGCCGAACGAAGCAAACGCCTGCTGGCGGTATGCTTTCTCGATCTCGATCAATTCAAGCCGGTGAATGACCGCTATGGCCACGATGTAGGTGACAAGCTGCTCATCGAAACAACTCGCCGCATGGCTGATGAGTTGCGTGGCGCCGACACCCTGGCACGCCTGGGCGGAGATGAATTTGTGATATTGCTCACTGATCTGCAACAGCTTGCCGAAGCACAGCAAATCCTGCAGCGCGTTCTCACACGCGTGGCTGAGCCGTACCTGCTGGGCGACCTGTGCCTGGAAGTGACCGCCAGTATAGGTGTGGCTATCTACCCATCGGACAAGGTCGAGCCTGACATGCTGTTGCGCCATGCTGACAACGCCATGTATCAGGCCAAACAGGATGGCCGCAACCGCTTCCATATTTTCGACGCAGACAGCGACCTCGAAACGCATAGCCGAGCGCAGCAGATGCAACGCATCGAGCAGGCTTTGCGCAACCAGGAATTCATGTTGTATTACCAGCCCAAGGTCAACATGCGCAGTGGCAAGGTAATCGGGCTGGAAGCCTTGATACGCTGGCAGCACCCGGAGCTGGGCTTGCTGGGGCCGAGTGAATTCCTGCCGCTGATTGAAGAAACCGATCTGATCGTGGATATTGGTGAATGGGTACTGGAAGGAGCGTTGCGCCAGATTGAAGCCTGGCGTGCTGACGGTTGCGGCTGGCCAGTCAGCGTGAACAAGGCGGCACGTGATTTCATGCACCCGCTGTTTGTAACCAGGTTCCGGGAGACCATGGCACGCTATCCGTCCGTGCCGGCAAACTGGATCGAACTGGAAATACTGGAGACTGCCGCGATTGAAGATTTGCGTCGTGTTTCAGACATCATCGACGAATGCCACCAACTGGGCGTGACCTTTGCGCTGGATGATTTCGGCACCGGCTATTCATCCCTGTCCTATCTAAAGGGCTTGCCTGCCGACTGCCTCAAGATAGACCAGTCCTTTGTGCACGACATGCTCGACGACAAGGGCGATCTGGCGCTGGTAAAAGGTGTCATTTCACTGGCCCATGTGTTCCAGCGCAGCGTCATCGCCGAGGGAGTTGAAAGCCCCGAGCACGGCGTGCTGCTCCTGCGCCTGGGCTGCGATAACGCCCAGGGATACGGCATTGCCCAACCCATGCCTGGTAACGAGGTTGCCGCATGGGTGCAAAACTATCGCCCTCCTCCTTCCTGGTCGCTGTGGGCGGATACGCAATGGGAATTGCTGGATTTCCCTCTGCTGGTCGCTCAATACGACCACTTGCGCTGGATAAAACATGTGATGGAAGCGCTGCAAGGAGAGCCGCTAAGATTAAGCCAGGCTGAGTTGAGCGATCAGCAGCAATGCCGCTTTGGACAGTGGTATTACAGTCACGGCAAGGAGCGCTACAGCCACATGCCGGTGTTTACCGCCCTGGAATTTGTGCATGCCATGGTGCACCGCGTCGGCCGCGAAGCGGTTCGCCTGCACCAGGCTGGCGAACAGGAAGCTGCCAGAGAAGCATCACAGCACCTGCTGGCCCTGAGAGATCAGATTGTGACGATGCTGGCCGAGCTGCAGCACGAGGTGGCCACGCTGCACAAGGCTAATGTACTGTCCCAAAACGCTTATGCAGATAAGCATTAATCTCGGATGATTCGTACATCCACTGGCTGTGGCCCTGTGCATCGGTAATTCTCAGACAAGGCACCTGCAGCGAACCGCCCCCCTGCAGCAAATCTTCACGCTGTTTTGCATCATGCTGCGCATCGCGCAACTCGATGTGCAGCGACAAACGGGTGATTTCGCGCCTGACCTTGATGCAGAACGGACAGGTCTTGAACTGGTACAGCGCCATACTGCGCGTTTGCTGGTCTATCTTTGCCTGTTCATCGGCTGAACGTAGCACACCCTTGGGCGTGGTCACGATCTCCCATAGCAGTACCACCGGAATAAGAATAACGCGCAGCGTTCTGAAAAAAAGTCTGATGATCAATTTCATCTGGAATGATCCTGAGTTGAAAAATAATGAAGTTTAGCGGTAGATACTTGCGGTAACACAAGACGGGCCGGCGAATTTTACCATTCAATTACGCGCTGACTGTTTAACAAACTTGTGGGTATTGCCCAAAAACTCCGCTTTTATCCGGGCAAGATGACAGTCATGTTAAATTTTTTTGACAGTCACAAAATTCTGGTTAAAATAACCACCACTGTAATGTGGCTAAATTCTTGTTGGAATAATCAACCACCTGCAGCCATGTAAAAGGCAAACCTATCAAAAGGTAGGGACGCAAAGTTACCGGTCTAAGGCGTGCTAAAGCATGCTATGACAGCGGGATTGCCAGTTAAACCGCCATTCAGGCGGTTTAATCTCTGCTTTCCCTTGCGCCCCTCCTTGCTGGTAGCCGCTTATTTAATGCACAAGCATAGGAGTCATCATGATTACTTCATTTTCAAAACATCTTTTCGTCTTGTTTTGCATCATTCCGTCAGCATTTGCCGATGAAATCCGCGGCGCAGGCGCCACCTTCCCCGCGCCGGTTTATCAAAAATGGGCCGAGAGCTACAGCAAGCGTGCAGCTGCCACTGTAGATTACCTGGCTGTTGGCTCTGGCGAAGGGATTAAACGCATCGATGCACGGGCAGTCGATTTTGCGGGATCCGACATGCCACTCGCTCCGGAAGAATTAAACAGGAAAAATCTGCTGCAATTTCCCATGCTGATGGGCGCAGTCACGCCCGTCATCAATCTTCCAGGCATTTTGCAGGCCCAGTTAAAACTGGACGGCACGACCCTGGCGGCAATTTATCTGGGCAAAATCAAGCAATGGAATGACCCGCAATTACGCAACCTGAACCCGGACCTGCACCTGCCTGATTTGCCTATCGCGGTCATTTACCGTGAAGACAAATCCGGCACGACTTTCAACTTCACCAACTATCTGGCCAAGATCAGCCCGGAGTGGAAAAGCAGCATGGGTGAAGGGTTGAGCGTCCAGTGGAACATTGGGCAAGGCGCCCCGGGCAATGCCGGCGTTGCCGCCAAGGTAAAGTCCACACCAGGTGCCATCGGCTATGTGGAATATGCCTTCGCCATGGCGCAGCAGCTGGATTACGTACAACTGAAAAACCGCGACGGACTGTTCGTAAAACCTAACGCAGGCAGCACCCAGGCTGCAGCAGAAGGAGCGAAATGGGAACCAACCAGCGGCTTTCAACAGATTCTTACCAATGCCCCTGGCCATGCAAGTTGGCCTATTGTGGCAACCACCTTCATTCTGATTCCCAAAGACATGAACGATGCGGTCCATGCCAAGGAGGTATTGCGTTTTTTTGACGGCGCTTACCGTACCGGTGAACTTTCTGCGGTGTACCTTGACTACGTCATGTTGCCCAAAGTGGTGATGACACAGGTACGTTCTTCCTGGGCTGAACTTAAAAGCAAAGACGGCAAAGCAGTGTGGTACTAGAGCGGGTTAACGCTGAACTACCCCCAGGGTAGCGCAACTATGCCGCCAGCACCTGCATTGGTGGCAACTGCGTCGCGCGCCGCGTGCTCAGCCAGCCCGCCAGCATCACCGTGACAACACCGCCACCCAGTCCCGCCAGCCAGAACATCGGCGACGGCGCATAGGGTATCTCCAGCACGTTGCGCGCCAGCACCCAGCCCAGCAGTGCCGCACCTGCCGCGGCAAACAGACCGCTCAAGGCACCCAGCACGGCAAACTCGCCCAGGTGCAGGCGGCGCAGATAGCGGCTGTCCGCCCCCAGCGTGCGCAGGATGGCCGCCTGATAAATGCGCTCATCCTGCGTGGCGAGCAGCGCGGCATACAGCACCGCCACGCCGCTGAGCAGGGTAAACAGGAAAATCGCCGTCAGCGTCTGCGCGATCTGGTCCATGATGTGGCGCACCTGCGCGATGATCGCCTCGGTGTCGATTACCAGCAGATTGGGAAAGACCTTGAGCAGCTCATCGCCTGCTTTAGCCCGATCGGGCGGCAGGTAGAAGCTGCTGAGGTAGCTGGCCGGGTAATCCGCCAGCAGGGACGGCGTGGTGATCACAAAGAAATTCACGCGCATGGAATCCCAGCGCAGCTTGCGCAAATTCGCCACCCGCGCGGAAAACTGGCTGCCGGCCACATCGTAAGTCAGCGTGTCGCCCAGATGGATGTTAAGCGTCCTGGCAATCCCCTCTTCCACCGACAATTCGGCCTCGCCCGACTTGCCCCACCACTCGCCCTGCACCAGCTTGTTGCCCTCGGGCAGCACGTCCGCCCAGGACAGGTTGAATTCGCGCTCCACCAGCGCGCGTGCATTGGGTTCGATATAGTCATTGGCGCTGACGCTGCGCTGGTTGATCGCGATCAGCCGCCCGCGCACCATGGGAAACAGCTCCGGCGCAGCCAGCTGGTGCCGGGCAAAGAAAGTGCGCAGGGCGGCGCGTTGATCCGGCTGGATATTCACCATGAAATGATTCGGCGCATCCGGCGGCAGGCGCTCCTGCCAGTTCTGCATCAGCTCGGCACGCACCAGCGTCAGCAGCAGCAAGGCCATGCCGCCCAGGCTCAGCGCGACGATCTGCACCGCGTTGCTGCGGCCGTGCCGCGCCAGGTTGGCAAACACATGGCGCTTGCCCAGCGGCAATGCGGCCAGCGCGCGCAGGCACAGCCAGGCGATCAAACCAAACACCAGCAGCCCCGCAGCCAGACCGCCCAGCACGGTCAGCCCCAGCTTGAGCGAGCCCGCCTGCCACAGAAACAGCGCACTCAGCACCACGCCACCCGAGGCATACATCAATCCGGTATTGGCGCCGGGCAGACCCAGCTCGCGGCGTATCACGCGCAGGGGCGAAACGCGCTTCAGCTGCCACAGCGGCAAAAAGGTAAAGCCCAGCAACAGCGCCATGCCGCTGGCAGCCGCCTGCGCCAGCGGCTGCCAGCCCGGCAGCGGCAGGTTGGCCTCGCGCATGGCGGCGATGGAGGACACCAGCACGGCCTGTGATGCGTAGCCCAGCACACAGCCCAGTACGATAGCGGCAGCACCCAGGAGCAGGAACTGGTACAGAAAGATGCGCAGCACCTGTGCCTGGCTCGCCCCCAGACAGCGCATCACGGCACAGGCATCGAGATGGCGCGAGATGAAACGCCGCGCCGCCAGCGCCAGCGCAACCCCGGCCAGCACGAAGGCCATCAGCGCGGCCAGGCCGAGGAAGTGCTCGGCGCGCTCCAGCGCCTGGCGTATCTCCGGACGTGCATCGCGCACATCCTCCAGCTTCTCGCCCGCCAGCAAGCGCGCTTTCAGCCAGCTGCGCAGCTCCGCCACCTGCGCCGCATCACCTGCCACCAGCAGGCGGTAATTGATGCGGCTGCCTTCCTGCACCAGCCCGGTCGCGGCCAGATCGGCACGGTTGATCATCACACGCGGCGCAATGCTGGCGAAACCGACCGCCTGATCGACATCGCGTACCACCTGCTCCGCCACGCGCAGGTGCAGCTTGCCCAGGCTCACCTCATCACCGATGTGCAGCCCGGCACGCCGCAGCATGCGCACATCCGCCCACAGCTCGCCGCGCGCAGGCACACCCTGCGCCTGCTGTTCCGTGCCCTCATCTTCGAGCATGATCTTGCCGCGCAGCGGATAACCCTGTTCCAGCGCCTGTACTTCAACCAGCAGCGTGCCTGAAGGATGCGTCACCATGCTGGGAAACACCGCCGTCTCCAGCACGCGCAAGCCGCGCTGCTGCGCCTGCGCGCGATAGCTGGGCGCCAGCGGATGGGTCGAGGTTACACGCAGGTCGGCACCGAGCAGGGCATGCGCTTCTTGCTGCAGCGCCTGGCGCACGCGGTCGGCAAACAGCCCCACCGTGCTGATACTGCCCACCGCCAGCAACAGCGCGATCAGCAGCACGCGCCATTCGCCGGCACGCCAGTCGCGCCGCAGCATGGCCAGGGCAAGGCGCAGGTTGTTCATACCTCTTCCCCTCTCACATTTGTGGGAGAGGGGCCAGGGGAGAGGGTATGTGCGGAGACAGTGAGCCGTATTTTTTCCAGCACGC